>CAYONY010000180.1:0-7158 GCA_964405415.1 uncultured Fimbriimonadaceae bacterium
TCCCCGGCGAGAGAGAAGGAGGAACTCGCCGGGGCAACGTTGGTGTTCTTTGCTTGGTTCGCATCGCTTGGCTGGCTCAAATCGGCCGCCTTTGCTTGCTCACTCTTATATCCGGTTCAGAGAGGCGTTTCGTCACAAGTTTTTTTGCTTTTTTGTCCGCAATCGAATCGTTTTGGGCGGATTTGAACCTGGGACAACCGGTGGAAAGCCGGTGGATTAGTGCCGAAATTGCACAAATCCGTCGTCGCCGTCGGACCGCCTCCCGGCTTCGCTTGCCAATTCCGTGCGAATCCTGTACTCTGAGAGCCACGCGGACGATGCGAGGAGATCGACGATGTACCTACGGCCCGAGGACAAGGTCCTGATTCTGGAAGCGAACGCCCGCTACAACCACGCGTTCGACACGCTGGATGTCGTGGAATGGCTGGAAACGTGGACCGATTACGCCACGCTGGTTTCCCCCGAGGCGAAGATCGAGGGCAAGACGGCGATGCGCGAATGGTTCGCCGCGCAAACCCACGAAGGGCTTCGCCACTTCTCCTTCAACATCGTCTCGGACGGGGATACCGAAACGGCAACCGCCACGTGCGATTTCTTGGTGCTCGATATTCGCGACGTCCCGCGAATCGTCCTGACCGGCTCCTACCAGGACCACTTGACGCGCATCGGCGAATCATGGAGGTTCGCCACGCGAAAGATGTTGCTTGATCCCGCCTGGGCTCGGCCCAAGCTTCCCGTCTAGGCGGTCGCTCGATCCGGGCTCTTCACGATCTGCACCATTTCCAGGACCATACGTTCAAGCGAATCGAGTGGGGATAATCCGGCTTCGAGCCCTTTCAGGCGCGCGTCTGTTCGACTGACCGCTTCCAGGCAGGCGCCCAGTTTGGCAAAGTTCAGACGGCGGGCCGCCGCCATGGCGCGGTTGCGCTGCCAATCGGACGCCTTGAGGATGCCGCCATCTTCGGGGAGCGCGGCCCGAACGGCCTCAGTGGGGTTGGTAAAGGTCGACTTGGCCTCCAGAAAGACCCGAGCCTGCCAGATCAGTCGAAGATTTCGCGAGAGATTCGGAAAAATGTTCTGCATCGCCGCGTTCTCGGCCTTGGCCCCACTGCCCACCAACATCCGCAACTGAGCCAGCGCTTGGCCCGTGTTGCCGTCGAGAATGTGATCGGCAAGCTTGAAAACGCTCCACTCGCGCGAGGCCACGGCGGCGGTGTCGATGTCCGACTCGCGAACCGTTTCCGCATCGCCCACGAATAGAAGCACCTTTTCAAGCTCTTCGAGCGCGCGGCTGAGGCTGCCGCCGGTCATCTCCACCAAAAGGTCGGCCGCGCTGGCACTCATCTTTTTCCCGGCCTCGGCGGCCCGCTTCGCGACTTCGGCTTTGGTCTTGGCGGCATCGAATTTGAACGCCACCACCTCGCCCCCCGCTTGAGCGACCACCGTCTCCCATCCTTTCCGAAGACCCTCAAGGCGCTGAACCGCCCGATGGTCGGACGACCCTTCCTCATCCGCGACCAGCACCAAACGTCCGGTCTCCGGAATCGACTTCAGCGCGTCCGCCGGATGGGAAAACGCCTCGCCGGGCGAACCCACCCGCAACAGGTTGCGAACCACCACCGTACGCCGGTCGGAAAGGAACGGCGCGGTGGACGCCGAGGCAAGCCATTCGCTCGCCGAAACCTCTCCGGCAACATACATTTGGATATCGAACGGATCGCCGCCGATGCGATCCTTGAGCTCCGTGAGGGCTTGGCGCCGTAGGGCCTCTTCGCTTCCGGCAAGAAGGATCAGACGCGCATTTACAGACTTTTCGGAAAGGAGTGCGATGGCTGGATTATGGCCGTTTGGGGAGCTTCCGCAGGGTTTGGCGAAGGCCCGCTACCGGTTCTTTAAGGTCGTCGGCGGTGGGCCGATCGGCCCCGGGCGGCGCGTAGAGGGCCTGCACAAACAGGCCATTCACTCGGACCGCCTCATCCCGCGCCTCGCCCAGTTGCCCGGCGACCGCCGCCACATATTCGGATGCCGTTTGGCTGGGACGCTTGGGCTGGCCGGAAGCCCGCTGCATCGCCGCCGTAAACAGCTCATATTGCCGTCCCATCTCGACCGCGTTCCAATCCACCGTGGCTTGAGCCCGCCGCGCGCCCCGAAGCGCGGCCACGCCCGCGCCGGCGACCGACAGTCCGATCAAAACGTTGAGGAATAGACCGAACCACGGCCGTTTGTAAAACGGCGAGGTGTCGTTGAGTGCGCCGCGCCCGCCTCCCGCGACGGCGACCGCGCCTTCGGTGGGGTCGAAGACGACCCAGCCAACCCCTTCGAAGTACAGTTCGGCCCACGCGTGGGCGCAGTTCTCGGTGATCGCATACCAGCCATCGCCGTCTTTGTCTTCGTTGAGCGGGTAATAGCCGCGGACATAGCGGGCCGCGATGCCTTGCCATCGCGCCATCATCACCATCGCACTGGCGAAAAGATCGCAATAGCCCTCTTTCTGCTTGCCAAAAAGGAAGTTTCGAACGGGGTCGACCCCGCGCGGAGGCGCTTCGGCATTGAGGTTGTAGAGGCACCGCCGCTCGATCTCTCGCTGGATCGCGATCGCCTTTTCAAAATCGTTTTTGGCCCCGGCCGTGACCTGGTCGGAAAGCGCGTTGACGCCTTCGGGGTTGTTGCTTGTCGTCGCGTAGCGCCAAAGCATTTCGGGCAGGGGCAAGGGCACTTTTTCGGGGATCACGTTGTCTTTGAGCACCGCCGCCGTGCCCTCGAATTTGGAGTTCAGAGTGGCGGTCTCGGTGAAGCCGACGCTGCCGTCCAACTGGGCGTCGAACCCCGCGCCCTGAAGCGAGACAATCTCGCCGGGTACCGGAAGGCTGGCAAGGGGCATCCCGCTGAACTCCACCGCAAACGGGATTTTCTCGACGTTTGGCCCTTCGAGAAACGCCTTGCGGTCAGCCATCGTCTGCTCGGTGAGCTGCTCGACGATGGTCTGGTCGATCGGCACTTTGTTCCAGCTCCCCCGGTCGTAGGTGCTGTAGGTGGTGCTGCGAAGATAGCGCGGGCGGTCGAGCTAGGCCCAGAAGACGAGCCGCGAGCGGACGTTGAGCGGCCCCGTCCCCACCGAAACGGACGTAAAGCCGCTCCCGGGCGATCCGGGAATCGCCGCCGCGCTCGGCGGGTTCGACTGCTGCGATCGCGGCAAGCGGGGAATCGGGATCTTGACGATGCCCGAGACGCCTTTGACGCTTTGCTGAAGAATCGGCGCGCTAAAGACCGAGATGAGTACGACCACGGCCGCCGAGGCGAGCGCCCACTCCGGACCCGCCATCCAGCGCCAGGGGCCTTGCCGAATGCCCTCGACCCGGCTGAAGCCCGATTCGAGGGCGAGCTTGAGCATCGACCGCGCGTGGGCGCGCGCAAAAAGGGTGGCCAGGCAGAGCAGAAAGATGAAGAACGCGACGGTGGAGCCTTCAAACGTGTCGAACGCTCCAACCAGGCCGAACAAAGCAATGCTTGGGACCGCTTGGAAAAGCAGCGTGCTATCTTTCCACGCGACAAAGCTGCCCATCAGGATCATCCAGGCAAGGACTGAAGCCACCGCCAATTCCCGGTCGCCAAAGCCCCCTTCCGGCAAGACCCCGTTGAGCCGGGTCGCATAAAACACCGCCGCCATCGCCGCCAAAAAGTAAAAGAAACTGCCGTATTCCAGCCACTTTTGACCGCGGAAAAATCGCTGGAGGAAGTAGCTGGCGGTCATGCCGATGGTGATCCCCACCACAAAAAACAAGCCGAGGCTGGGCTTGAGCAGGGCCATCCCGACCGAAAACGTCGCCATGATCCCGGCGAGTCCGGCGAGGAAATAGTCGAGCAGACCCATGCGGTCGTCGGCGAAAAGCCGGATCCCGAGCCTCATTTGACCGGACCCTCCATCGGCATCAAAACGCACCGCGCGCCGCTCGATTCAAGCTCGGAAAAGAACTGCGGATCGGCCGCCGATCGGATGGCCGGCCCGCGCTTGGGTTTGAAGACGTTGGCGTCGTAAATCAAGACGGTCACCGGATGGCCGGAGGTCACCAAAGAATTGACGGCTCGGGAAAGCCCATCGTCGACAACGCTCATCAAAACCACGATCTGGGTTCCGGGTAGGACGGAGTGCACCGCTTCGGCGAGCCGCTGCGAGATCGGCGTTTCCGAATCAGCCTGCATTTCGGCCAAAAGATAGAGGATTTCGATCTCGCGTTCTTGGGGCGAGGTCGAGCGCGACCGGCCCTCGTAGCCGGGAAACTCGATGGAGGCCCCCTGCCGCAGCAGCCGGCCCGACATATAGGCCAGATGGCCGCACATCAGTTCGAGCGTGGTTCGTGCACCTTCGCCGACGTCGGAGCCTTTCGAGGTCTGGACAAGAAACGCCAACGCCGAATACGACCCGGTTTCGAACTCCTTCACCAAGAGCTGGCCGGTGCGCGCGGTGGACCGCCAGTGGACGTAGCGCAGCGAATCGCCGGGAACATACTCGCGCACGCCGCGCGGCTCGATCCCCGCGCCGCGGGAACGCCCAAACTCGGCCTCCGCCGCGCCCCAACCGGCCGCCGAAGCGATTTCGAACGGCACCGGAACGGGAACGGGCAGCACGGTCAAGGTGGACGGCTCCGTGCGGTAGGTGCGGCTCATCGGGACCAAACCGAGGGCGTCGGTACCGACTACAGTGAGATCGCTCCAGCGATAGCGTCCCCGTCGAAGGGGGCGAAACTGATAACGGGTCACGACCGCCTGGCCATAGGCGGGGGCAATGGGCAAACTGGAGGAGATGTCGATCGCCGCCATCTCGGACGGAAGGTGGTCGACGAGGGTCACCAGCGGCCGCCGGATGGACTTCTCGCTCCACGCCGTGATTTCGACGGTCACCCGGTCGCCGAGCCGAACGGTATCCGGCACGTAACGCTCGAACCGAAGGCCGCGAACGGAGAGCCAGGCTTGGAGCCGGCAAGCGGCCAAGGTGACGATGAGCGCCGTCGCCATGTAAAACAGCGCTGCCGAATTCAGCAGCACGGCCACGACGAGGAGAAACATCGCCGAGGTGGTGAGCGCGACAGCGGCGATTCTTCGGATCATCGGACGGCAGTGGGCAGCGGAGCCGGGACGGAATCGAGGATGCGGCTAATGATCTCATCCGCGTTGGCGCCGCGGGCGCGAACGTCGGCACGGGCGATCACGCGGTGCGAAAGAACCGCCACTGCCACCGCCTTGACGTCATCCGGACGAACAAAGTCGGAACCGGTCATGGCGGCATAAGCTTGGGCCGCGCGCAGGACGAAAATCGAGCCGCGGGGCGAAGCGCCCATGAGAAGCTGGCCATTTTCGCGCGTGGCCCGCACGAGGTCGACGATGTACTCGCGAACCGAGTCATGCACGAACATATCCCGGACCGCGGTCTGAAGCTGCTGCAGTGTCGGTAGATCGATGACTTGGCGAACGCTTTCGATCGGGTGGGCGATCTGCTGGTGGTTGAGGATGTCCAGCTCCGAGCCCCGATCGGGATAGCCCAAGGAGAGGCGGGAAAAAAAACGGTCGAGCTGGGCTTCCGGAAGGGGATAGGTGCCGGTCATTTCGACCGTGTTTTGAGTCGCGATGACGAAGAACGGTTTGGGCAACTCACGGGTCTGGCCGTCGACCGTCGTTTGGCGCTCCTCCATCGCTTCGAGCAGGGAGGACTGCGTTTTGGGGGTGGCGCGGTTGATCTCGTCGACAAGCACGACGTTCCCAAAGATCGGTCCGGCCCGAAACTCGAACTCAGCGGTTTTTTGGTTGAAGACAGAGGAGCCGGTGATGTCGGCCGGGAGAAGGTCGGGGGTGAACTGGATCCGGCGGAACTCGCCCCCAATCGCTCGGGAAAGGGCCTTGGCCAAGGTGGTCTTGCCGACGCCGGGGATGTCTTCGATGAGAAGGTGCCCGTTGCAGAGCAGCGTCATCGCCGCCAGCCTAACCGTGTCGTTTTTGCCGATGATGACGCGCTCGACCTCGGCGACAATCGCCTCGGCCTGAGCCGCGATATCCGATGTTCTCAAAAAGCTGCCCTCCAGGCCAGAACCTCCCGATGCCCCATTGGTTCCGTTTCGATAGGTTTCCGTATGCATTGTAACGCCTACTTTGTCGCTCGTGTCGCGCCAGCGGTTGGTTCGCGCGTTAGCATTCGTTACGTTCGCGTCCTATACATCTGTTTCCGATGCCACAGGACCCCTTCCAAAAGTCCCGGTTGAGGTTCCCTCGCGTCTCACGCCTTCCGTCCTCCTGTCCTCCTGTCCTCCCATCCTCCCATCCTCCCATCCTCCCGTCCTCCCATCCTCACATCCTCACATCCTCACATCCTCCCATCCTCCCATCCTCCTGTCCTCCCGTCCTCCCGTCCTCCCATCCTCCCATCCTCAAGAGTAGACTCCCCAAATGCCTCGCTGTGTGATCGGCGTCGATTTGGGCGGAACGAACGTGCGCGCCTGCGCCTATTGGGAAGACGGGTCGCCCGCTGGCCCGAAGTTCTCCTCGCCTTCCGACGCCCAGTCCGGCACCGAGGCGGTGATCGAAGCGATCGGCGCGTGTGTGGATCAGGCCGTGACTTCCGCGGAGGCGGCGCCGGAACGCGTGGGGATTGCGGTTCCCGGCCACATCGACGACGCGGCAGGCCGCGTGCTCTGGAGCCCGAACTTTGGCGAGGAAGTCCACGGCGTGTTCCAGTATTGGCGGAACGTGGCGTTGAAGGCGCCGCTCGAAGCTCGGATTGGCCTTCCGGTGCGAATGGGCAACGATGCGAACCTGGCGGCCCTGGGTGAATACCGGTTCGGAGCCGGGCGCGACTCGGCCAAGTGCCTTGTTTTGCTTACCATCGGCACCGGGATCGGGGGCGGGGTGGTGATGGCCTCGGATGCGGTCCAGGGCCAGGCCAGCGGCCCGCTGCTGCTGCTGGGCGGGAACAAGGGCGGGGGCGAGTTGGGGCACATCGTGGTCCAGCATGGCGGGGTCACCTGTAACGCGGGAAGCTACGGCGCGATCGAGGGGTATTGCAAGCGCGACGCCATCGTCGAACGGGGGGTCAATCGGGTGCGGCGCGGCCGTATTTCGTTGATGAACGACCGGGTCTCGACACGGTACTCGGCGCGGAGCTTGGTCGCC
>CAYONY010000181.1:0-2415 GCA_964405415.1 uncultured Fimbriimonadaceae bacterium
TCTATTCAATGTCCTCGCCTTCCGCATTTTCCCAAGATGTGGATGGCGACGGCTCGGTGCGCGGCCGCTATATGTTCTATGGCGCGAAGGGCCGGAAGCTCGCCAAGTTTAAGCTGATGCAGAACTCGACCGAGCGGTCGGTTTCGGTCAAGCTGGGCTGAGGACCACGTGCGGAGGGCGGTACGCCGCTCTCCGCAAATATGCCAGTTCTCGATGCGGAGATTGCGCGGGAGGTCAATCGACCTTATAATTCTCTCCATTGGTTCGGTTGAGGAGAAGGTCAATGGTTCGCTCAAAAGGTTTGTGGGTTCTCGCCATGGCGCTGGGGGCGGTTTCGGCCCAGGCCGTCTTTTACGATTACGTCGACTGGACCACCATGTCGGCGGGGAATCCCGGATCAATGACCGGCACGGTTGGCGGCATCGGCGTCACGTATTCGGGCGAGGTCGATCCGGGCTCGCAAATCTCGGGCGGCACCGACTGGTGGAATCCGGCTTCGCCGACCACTTATCTGAGCGCCCAGGTTTCCAATGCGCCCGGAACGACCGATATCGTCATCGTCGACTCGGTTTCCAGCGGCAATACGGTGACCTTTGCCCAGGCGGTCACGAACCCGATCATGGCTTTTGTCAGCGTGGGTCAAGTGGGGCTCCCGGTCAGCTACACCTTCGATCAGGCGTTCACGATTTTGAGCCAGGGCGCCGGGCACTGGGGCGGCACGTCGACTTCGTTCACCCAGAGCGGAAATACGCTGACCGGGGCTGAGGGCCACGGCACGATCATGTTCCTCGGCACGTTCACCACGCTTCGCTTTGACATCAGCCCGGCCGAGCATTGGCACGGGTTCACGTTTGGCGTCCAGAGCGTTCCTGAACCGTTTACGATGGGGCTGGGAGCCGCCGGCGTCGCGCTGGCCGTGCGCCGTCTGCGCCGGCGCCGCCCCGCCTATGGAAAACGCAGGAAATGAGGCGGGCCGCCGAGGGTCTCGGCGGCCCGCCGTTTTGATTGGCCGGACCGGGTTAGCCGCCGGTAAGGTTGACGTCCTTCTTACATTTGCCGCAATAGCCCGTGTGGCCTCCGGGGTGGCTGCACATCGCGGCACATTTGATGTCGCCCTGGCAGTTGGGACACTTGCCGAAGACCTTGCACTTGTGCTCGGCCACTTTATGGTCGCCCGCGTGGCCACAGGCGCCGGCCTTGCACCCGCCCATCGTCCCGCAGGTCGGGCACTTCGCCGAGGCTTTGCAAGGGTGCTCCGCCACTGGGCCGTGTTCCCCGCCATGGCCGCAGTTCTGCTTGCAGCTTTGGGTGAGCCCACATTGAGGGCACTTCACGAACTTCTTGCACTTGTGCTCGGCGACTTTGTGGTCGCCCGCATGCCCGCAATTGCCGGCCTTGCAGCCGCCTTGGGTGCCGCAAGTTGCACATTTCGCCGATTTGGGACAGGCATGGTCGCCGGCCTTGGTGTGGTCGCCCCCATGGCCGCAATTCAGTTGGCACCGTTGCGTTTTTCCGCAGTTCGGGCAGGTCGAAAACGTTCGACATTTGTGGTCGGCGACCTTATGGTCCCCGGCATGTCCGCAGTTTCCGGCTTTGCATCCGCTCGTGGTGCCGCAAGTTGCGCACTTCGCGCTTTTCGTACAGGCGTGGTCGGCAATCGGAGAATGGCCGCCGCCATGGCCGCAATTGAGCTTGCACTTCTCGATCCGGCCACAGCCCTTGCAAGTTTGAAAGGTCTTGCAGCCGTGGGCCGCCGCGGCATGAACGCCGGGATGGCCTTTGGGCAAGCCGCAGCCGACGGTGGTGAAGCATTTGCCACAGCGGGCCGAGCCCGCACACTTCTCAAAGGCGAGCGCCGACGTCGCAAGGAGCATGAGCACGAGGCTTGCGAGCAACCCGAGCCCTCTTGCATGGGCATTTCGAAGAATCATTTTTGGCCTCCTCGGACAAGGGTTGTCCGTATGGCAACTTGGACACGGGACCGTCCTCCCCTGTTGCATCATGGCCTAGGACGTTGGGGCCCACCCCAAAAGGACGGCGTTACGCCGCGCGGTGCCAAGGACCCCGTTGGCTCATGCCGGTGGCCTGAGCCTCCTTCTTCTTTTTGAGCATGCAGGCGAGCCCCTCAGGTACGGCGGTTAGCCAGATCGGTTCCCAATCGTAGGCGGCCGCCTCATTGATCAACTTTTCGATCTCTTCGGCCGGGCCGGTCACCAGTTTGTATTGCCACTTTTTCAAGGAATCCGGATCTCCCACATACATTCTCGGCACAACTTGCCCGGGTTCCTCAGAGGCTGGCAATTCTGCGGGACGTCGATTTGATTCTTGGCGTTTTTCCAGCCCTTATCCTATACTGATCGTGTCTGGACTCGGGTCCAGTTTTTTTGGGAGGGAAAGCGATATGAAATCCTCGCT
>CAYONY010000181.1:2425-7141 GCA_964405415.1 uncultured Fimbriimonadaceae bacterium
TTCGGTTCAATCGCCTTGCGCTTGGAGGCATCGCCTTCGGTTTTGTCCTTGTTGGATCTGCTCAAGCCCAGATCATCAATCCGGGGTTCGACCATCTTCAGACCCTTCCGGGCACCTTTTTCGACATCGGCCTCGGGCCGATTCAGATGATGGGGAATCCGGCATTGCCCGGCGGGTCCGATACCGTGGTTCGGCGGTTGGCGCCGATTGACCTTTCGGGGCTTCCCGGCAGCCTGCCCCCAATCCCCATCGAGATTGTGGCGCTCGAGCTCCGAAGCGTGGCGCCGATCAGCCTTTCGAGTTCGTTCTTCGACGTTTTTGTCGAGCTCAGCGCACCGGGGACGGGGCAGATGCAGCTCTCCGGCGGCCCGACCGGCGGCACCTTCACCTCATTTTTCGATGTTTTCGTGGATATCAATCTCGTGGAGGTCGGTAACCCCGGCAACACGTTCACGCACCAAGGCCACTTCCAACTTTCCGGCGGCGGAAATTGGCACGTGGACAGTTTCTTCGACGTCTTCTTCGAGCCGTTTACGATGGAAGGCACCGGGACAGGCACGTGGGGATCGCAGACCGGCTTCGCGCATCACAATGTGACGAGCGTTCCCGAGCCGTTCACGATGGGCCTTGGCGCAATGGCGGCGGTGGCCGGCGTTCGGCGGATTCGTCGACGTCGTCGTTGACGGTTCCTAGGTCGTTGTGGTCGTGAGCTGGGGCTGGCCCTTCGAGGACCCGCCGCGGCCACCGGGCGGGATTTCCAGATAGAGCGCATCGCCGGGGATGTCGATCGCCTGGTAATACTTCTCGGCGAAGGCCATCACGGCGGCGCTTCCCTCGGCCGCGAAGCGGCCAAACCGGAAGTCGGCACGTAGCCCCCCGTCGTCGATCGCTTCCCATACCGCAAGCTGAAGGCCCGCGCATTGATCGGGGGTCTGGGCCTCCCGGAAAAACCGGGCGACGATATTCCCCGCTTTGGCGACGTTGCCCCCGTAGGCGCGGGAGAGGAACGGCCGGACATTGAAGATCAGCCCTTTACCCATCGGCGCCCGGACGTTGGCGCAAACGGAAAGACCGGTGGTCTGGCCATCGCGAAAGCCCATTTTTCCCGCCGAAGAGTTGGACAATCGCCGTCCATCGAGCAGAATTCGGACCGGGCGGCTGTTGACGCCCTGCACGAACTGGATCGGAAAGGGGTCCCGAAGCGGGGTCGGCTTGGCCGCCGGCTCGCGGTTTAGCCCATACGCCACGTTGGCCGCCTCCGCGCTCGCATGCCCTTGCGCGGCGTTGACCACCGCGATAATGAAGACCGCTGCCTGGGTCATTCCGATACCTCCCGATTTGAGAGACGTTACCCGAACCCTAAACCGTTCGGGCGGCGCGACGTTTCATGCGCCGATAGCCCGCGACCGCGCCCATCGCGCCGAGCGCCATCGTAAAGGGCTCGGGCACGCTGGTGGGGGAGGCGGCCACGACGCGGAAGTTGTCGAGGTCGACGCCGGTTCGAACGGATTGGTCGGAAAGGTCTTGCTGGCTAGTCAGCGAGATCAGGAGATCGATGTTTGCCGTATTGCCGATGGCGAAGTGGGCGGTTTCTCCCGATCCGCCAAGGGTCATGTTGTAGCGGCCGAACACCGTTCCCGCATCGCGGTCGATCACCACTTCGAACTGGGAAAAACTCCCGTGGCCCCCGATGGCATTAAAGGTATCGCCGGCATTCCCGGTCAAGGCGCTCGCATCGAAAACCCACTTAAAGCCCCCGTGGGAGCGCCAGCCGGCCGCCATGCTGGTGCCGTTGAAGCCAAACCCGGCTCCCGAATTGTGCGAATAAAGCGCATCCGCATCGACGGCAGCCAGACCGTAGGCGTCAAAGCTAAGCGTGATTTGCCCGGTCTCGCCGACGAGCGAGAGGGCGTGCGACGCGTAGTGCAAGTCCGAAGAGCCGCCGGCCAAAATGCCCGCCAGCACGCGACTCCCCAAATAGCTAGTTGAACCCAACGGCAGGCCATTTGTGGTCGTCCAACCGCCCTGGCCGTTCAATTCGCCGTCCACCAAGCTTTCAAAGTCTTCGGAAAAGATCACGGCTTGGGCCGAGGCGAGGCTCGCCGCCGCCAAGACACACGCAAAGAAACGCTTCCCTCTCATTCCATCCACCTCACAATCAGCCGCCCAGGTTCAAAAGCTTAGTACTTTTGCCAGGGCCGTTGTCAAGCTGAACCGTAGCGGATCCGACTTGCAAAGGTCGTTTAGTAGCTTGCCGTCCTCCGGAGCCTCCGAAGAGGACAACCCGCAATTTTTCCGGCTTTGCCCGTTTGGGCTGTTCTTCCGTCGGAATTTGCCTTACAATCGTACGCGAAGTGCGTCAGGGGTGGGGCTCGGCGCTCGGGGGGTTGGTGTTTTGAGAATTCGGGGAGTTGCATTCGTTTCGTTGGCGATGGCCGCCACGGGCGCCCAGGCTTTTATCAGCGACTTGAGCGCGGATTGGAGCGATACGGTCAATCCGAACGGGTATTGGCGCTACCGAGAAGGCGCGACCCTCCTATCCTCGATTCCGGGGGGTTGGCCTGGCGATCCTTGGCTGATTCCCCAGCCGGGTTGGGTGAATGGGTTTACGCCTTTTCTTTTCAAAAGCAATGGCTCGGAGCTCTTTGCTCACGACTGGTCCGCCGGCGATGTCGTCGTCCACACGGCCAATCCAGGCGATGGCGCGAACATCAACGTGGCATGGACAAGCGACTTTTCGGGCACCGTCGACGTGTCTGGAAACACCTGGATGGGGCGGGACATTGGCCGATCCACGCGGTGGGAAGTCTATAAGAACGGGACCCTCCTCACCGACGGCGCCCTCCTGACCGGCAGTGGCTATAACAGCGGCAACAAGTTCAATCTCGCCGCCGGTTCGGGCGGTGCGTCCGTTCTGAACAACATTTCCGTTGTTTCCGGCGACGTGTTGGAGTTGCGGTTCTCCTATCTTGGCGGCGGTGCGGGCGATTATGTCGGGATGAACTTCCGAATCAACGCCAGCCCCACCAGCGTGCCCGAGCCCTTCACCATGGCTCTGGCCGGCGTCGGCGCCCTATCCGGCTATCGGCGCATGCGCCGCCGAAAAATGGCTTAGCGTCCCCGAGTGATTTCAATGGGGCGACGGGATTACCCGTCGCCCTTTTTGATCATCGGAAGCCCATCGGCCAGCCAAGGCTCCGGCTTGGCCCCCTTCAAGAACACGTCGAAGAAGTGGCGTTGGCGCTTGGCGTAATCCACTTGGTTCGGGCGGCGCGTATTGTTGTGGTTTTCGCCGTTGTAGACCAGCATCACGATCGGCTTGCCCATGCGGCGCAGCGTGTTGTAAAGCTGCTGGCCCTGGTGAAAATCGACCGCCCCATCTTGGTCGCCAAACTCGACCAAGAGCGGTGTCTCAATCTTCGTCGCGTGGTCGAGCGGACTGTTGTCTGAGTAGCTCTTCCAATCTTCCCACCAGGGCACCGCCATCCGACCTTGGCTGGATTCGAAGATCACCTGGTCCGTGACGCCGGCGTTCCAATAGAAGCTGTTGTACATGCTGCGAAGCTCGGTGAGCGGCGCGCCCGCGTTGATCGCGGCGAACATCTTCGTCTGGGTGGCGATAAACGCGGCCTGGTAGCCGCCCCAACTGTGGCCCCAGAGCCCAAGCCGTTTGGCATCGACTCCAACCTCTTTCTTCAGGACCGCTTCAACCCCCGCCTGAACGCATTCCAGCCCGGAAAGGCCCGGATTGCGGTCGCGATACACGATGTCCGGCATGAAAACGAAGTAGCCGCTTTGCAGCATCAGCTGAGGGTTGTAGGTACTCGCATCGCTCGGCACGCGATACTGATGCAGCCCATTGGAGAGCCGCTCGTAGATGTACACCACCATGGGATAGCTCTTCCCCGCCTCGTAGCCCGCGGGATACATCAGGATCCCTTGTAGGTCCTTGCCCGCCTTGTTTTTGAATTTGACGAGCTCCGATTTGCCCCAGTGATAGTCCCGCTGCTGGGCGTTCATGCTCGTGACCGGTTTGGCGGCGCTGAACGCGGTGTTCGTCACCAACACGGTTGGGCATTGCTCGAAGGTCTGCATCGACACGAACACCCGGTCGGCGTCTTTGGCTTTGACCAGGGGCCCAAAGATCGCCTTATCCATCACCAGCGGCTTGCCCGTGCCATCCGGCTCACGTCGGTAGAAACCGGCCGACTTTTCGATCTCGTCGAACATCGTGAAATACAGGGTCTCCCCGAGGATCGGTCGTTTTTCGTCCTGCGTGATGTCGATCGGGCGAAAGATAACCTTGTCCTTGGCCCCATCGGTGAGTTTCACGACGCCCGGCGTCCCCGGCTTGGCGAGATACACGTCGTATTTGTCGGTGAACAGGACGCCGGCATCGCCCTCAAGCCAATAGGGAAAACCCTCCGGCGGCTTCTCGGCGAGCGTGTGGTCGTTGTCCACGTCCCACCATTCCGTCTTCACCTTGTCGGTCATCACGGTGTGGGTGTTCTTCGCGCAATCGTAGATCCACCACTGCTTCTGTTTGTAATAGGCCAGATAGTTGCCTTCCACCGAGGGGATCGCCCCGAACTGGCGCTTTTCCAGCACCTTCTCCTTGCGGGCCGTGTCGATCTCAAGCACGTAGAGATCGGCATACTGGAGCCCGCCGACCACCACTGCCGAATCGTGGGCCTTGCTATCGTTGATCAGGGCATA
>CAYONY010000182.1:0-7120 GCA_964405415.1 uncultured Fimbriimonadaceae bacterium
CAGGCCGGGAGGTTTGTGGCGGTTTGGGTTTGATGAGCTGCCAACCCTCAAGTAAGGACGATTGAGCACGCACAGGAACGTATCCTTCGCTTCGCTCGAGGACAGGCTCCCATCGAACCTGAGCGCGGCACTCTCGCGCTGAAAGAGAAGTTAGTTCCGGCCACTTCCGAAGACGCGGAGCTGCCTTATTCGTCAGAGCGTGTCGGATAGCTGAAGCATCAGGCCGCTGCTTGGCCTCCAACTGTAGGGGTTGAGAGTATTAAGGGAATCGACAAAAACCGTCCAACCTGGGCAAAAAGTTGGACGATAGAACGCGAGTAAGATGCTGAATCTGATGTCGGAAGCGACCGAAATGCTCCACGTTCCCGGATTGAGGTAGTGCGTCGGAATGCAAATGGTAATCTTGTTGCCGAAGATGGGATCCGGCCTGACCACAAGAGCATTCGCAAGACGCCAAAACCCATTTGCCGCCATGCCGGCGCCCCCCCACGTAACTTCGACCCTATACATGGGGACAACGACAGGGCCATAGAAGGTGATGTAGGTTAGGTGTTTTTGACTGGATAGGGTAAAGGTATTGTAAACCTTATTGGCGAACGCGTTGCCATTGGCGTCCACTCTAGACTCCGTCCGCAATAGCGGCGACGAAGGATCATAGGATGAATACCAAATCTCGGCCGGCGCCGACGTGGCTAGCATTAAGCCAGCGCCGAGCAAAAGAAGGGATCTTTTGATAGCGCACGTTCTCATGCATACATCATGCCGTCGAAAAATCTCCTCTTCGCTTTAAGGACACAGTATTCCCAATTTGACACATCGTGTGCCGGGATCGGGAAGTGCGGCGGGTGGCTCTGACAGGCGGGGGTTCGTACCGTTTGTCAGGGTCTTGAGCAAGAGAACCAACCTTCCCAGAGTCAGCCACACGTCGCATCGATCCACGTCGAAATCCTAGGGCGGCAACTCTCGGTGGAACCGGTATGAAGACCATCGATTGTCCTCCGGACGAGTGACCCCGACAGACTCCTGCCCTAGTGCCGGGATGATCGTACTTCGGCCATCGGATCTGGCACCCCCTCAGGGGGCCGTTGAGCAATGCGGCTTCGGAGATCTGGGACCCCGTCCGGGGTCCTGGTATTGGTTGAGCGCGAACCTGGGGGCGCACGATCATCGACCCCAGGCAATCGTTTACGACCCCTTTGGGGTCGGAGGGGTTGGGGGCTCGGTTGCAGTGGTGTCGCTTCGCTCAACCCCTGGCTAATCTCTAGAAAACCCCTGCGGGGTGGTTGGGGAATCGGGACGCCGGTCCCCGGGGTGGGCCGCCGAAGCGGCCGACCCGGGGCTATCGTCGGCGATCCCTTCAAGATCGGGGCAGCAAATGGACCTATGTCGGGCAACCCGGACAAGCTCATTCGGAGCGGGGCTGGGCTACTTTCCAGTTCTACTGAATCGGCCGGACTTCGATCCCGAACCCGTATTCCTCGCCAAAAAGTGCGGCCGGGTGGAGCGAAGCGACCGCCACCGCCTCGTCGGTCGAATCCGCCTCGACGATAAAAAAAGCGCCAAGTTGGGAGCTTCCGCCGAGGAATGGACCATCGGTGACCGTCGGTTTGCCCTCCCGGGGGCGAATGGACTTCGCAAGCGCCTTCGCTTGGAGACCTTCTTCGGCTACGACCTTTCCGGTCGCTCGAAAGGGAATGCACTGAGCCATGCAAGCCCGAAGGATTTCGCTCTTTTCTGCTTCGGGAATGGCGTCAAAACGGTCGGTGTCCAGATATCCGAGGCACAGGAACTGCATCGCCGGAGAATACCTATCAACTTGGCCGGACCCTTGGCCAACTGCCACGGACGTGCGGTTGGGCCGTCGGAAGGCCCCGCCACCCGGGGCTGCCCGCCTCGGCAACGTTGATCCCTTCAGGCTCGGAGAAAGGAACGCGGACTTTCAGTCCGCTTGTTGCGGTGGACATTCTGTCCCCGTCTTCCGAGAGCGAGTCTTCGGGGCTGAAGCCCCGAAGGCAAGCGAACTGAAGTTCGCGGTCCGTTCGTTTGTCTGATGAACCCGGACAGACTCCTGCGGAGCGGGTCCGGGCGACTTTCGGTTCGTATCACACGCGTCGGTTGCCGCTTAAGCGGACCTTTTCCGGCGAATTCGGCGGGAGCCCGCAAGGGCAGCTGCACCCATCAGGGCCATCGTAATCGGTTCCGGGACCGCCTGCGGGGTGATTACGATATTATCGAACTGCTGCTGGTGAATGGGCGACGTCCAGTCGAGCCTGACAATGTTTGTCATGCCCGAAAACGCGAACGTATGCATGACATCCCCGTCGTCAACGGTAAACGACTGCGTGAAGGTGGAAGAGTCCGCGCGCGTCCCGACAAAAGTGACCACCGCCGAGATGCTGCCGTTGAGGCTCAGATCACAGAGGTCGATCGATGTCATGTCGAATGCCGCGGCATCCGTTCGCTTGAGCGTATTCGTGGATACCCAGCCAGGCGCCAACGCAGTTGAGCCTGAATAGCGAGAGTCACTGAAGCCCCAAACCAGAAACAACCCGACACGCGTGTCGCTATTGGAGATCTCGAACCCTTGCGACAAATAAGTGTAGGGATGGGAGAAAAATGTATTCGAACCGTCGGGCTTGTGCAAGTCTTCGAAATCGATGATGATGGCCTGCGCAGGCGCGGCTAGACAAACGAAGGCTACAATCCCGGCAAGAACGCCAAATCGTCGCATATAAAACTCCCCTTCAAGCCTCTGGATTGACCAGCAGACCGCAAGCCTAACACATTCGCACGATTCTGCGCATGGTAAGAATGCCGGTTTCGAGTTCTTTGGGACCCGTGGACGTCACTGACCTCCAGCCAATGGCCGGTGCCGCGCTCGCGGCCTGGGGCAACGGGGTAGGAGGTTCCCCTTACTCGCGGGAGGTTTGTGCCCGTTTGTCCGGGTTGATTGCAGACCTCCAGAAAGCTCTTCCGAGCCTCGTGGAAAGGAGCGCGGACTTTCCGTACGCTTGCGTCGGTGGACTTTCGGCCCCCACCTTCTCAACCGCTCGGGGCTAGAGCCCTGAACACCGGCGAACTGAGTTTCGCGGCCCGTTAGGAAGCGCTTTTGAATCCAGGACGAATTCCAACAAAGTCCATTCGGGCCAATTCCCGACAATTGCCCTTCACCCTCGCCGCGGGGGGCGTATCATGCAAGGACCATGGACCATGAGAACGTTCACGCCGCAAAACGATCCCACCTTGACCCGTTCAAGAAACGCGGCGGATGGGCCTTCCGGAAAGGGCTCTTGACGCTTGCCCTGATCCCGGCCGCTTTCGCGGCTTCCGGTATCGGAATCTCTTCGTTCCAGGTTGTTCCAGGCAAGGTTAACCTCGGCACCCGGGCGTTCCAGAAGATCGGCGTGATCGAAATGATCGTTTTCGAAAGGCGGCTGGGACCGGATCCTCAGTATCTGATGCGCATCCAAGCGGACGGAACGGGTTCCTCCGCGATATCCAACGCGCTGCACCTTGCTTTTCGAAAAGACGTGGCGTTCGCGCCCCGGCTTCCGAGCCTCGTGATCGCCGGGAAAAAGACGTCGAGCGAGAAATACGAGATCTATTCGATGGCGTCCGACGGGAGCAGCGCCAAGGTCCTCACCTCGAACGGCAACAACGTCCAACCGGCCAAATCGCCAAGCGGAAGGCAGATCGTCTATACCCATTTGGAGAGCAATCCAGGCGGCCAAGCCGGCCTCTATTTGATGAATTCGGACGGAACCGGCGTCAAAAGACTCTCTTCAACGATCACGGCGCGCTATCCGATCTGGTCGCCGGATGGGAATTTCATCCTTTACAACGACCGGGGAAGGATCTACCGGCAGCCCCTTGTCGGCGGCGCCGTTTCGATGCTGGCGGCCGATGCTCAGACGCAAACGAAGTTCTCCCTGTCACCCGATGGCAAGAAGTTGGCCTACGGTCTCGTTGGCGGCTACGTGGCGGTGCGCGACATCAGCGTGCCCAATCCGAGCTTTGGACCACCCAAAATCTTGACGATCCACGGGATCGGCCAAAGTTTCTATGTCGACAACAACCCGTCGTGGTCTCCGGACGGCACTCGAATTGTCTTTCAGCGCTATTATCCGAAAACCAGTGAGCTCGGCGAATATTCGGGCCTGATCATTTTGGATGCGGTCGAAGGGGAGCGAAAGCCGGTGAGGAAGTTGACCAAGACTCCGCTTCCGGGCACCTTCAGTGGGTTCGAAGAAAACCCCGTCTGGGTTTCGCAGTCGACCAGCCCGATGAAGTTCCAACCGCCGAACTAGGGGCGGGGGACGGGCATCCTCCTTCTTGTGCCTGTCCGAGCCGCTTCCGTAACCGAGGGCTGCGATCCCAAGACCCCTCCGGGGTCGGGGTAACGCGCGCGGACTTTCCGTACGCTTGAGGCGGTGGACCTTCGGTCCCCACCTTCTCAACCGATCGGGGATAGAGCCCTGAACACCGGCGAACTGAAGTTCGCGGTCCATTCGGAGGTTCCTTGAGTCTTGGACAAATCCCCACGCAAGTACACTCCCTCCATGCTCGCCGCGGTCGCCTTTGCCGTCGCCATCGGGAGTCCCCAATCCACCCGGCCTCCGGACACCTCCCCCCATAGCCTGGGGCAGGTCATCGCCAACGGCGTCCGGCTGCAGGTCTTGGATTGGGGAGGCAAAGGCGAAGCGCTCATCTTCCTGGCCGGATCGGGCGATACCCCGCACGCCTTCGATGAGCTGGCCCCGAAATTCCGGTCTCGATTTCGCGTTCTGGGCTTGACGCGACGCGGCTTTGGCGCATCCCAGCGCATCGCCACCGGCTTTGACGCGCGAAGCCTGGCCCGAGACCTTCGATCTTTTATGGACATGATGGGCATCAGCCGGGCCAACTTGGTCGGCCATTCGGCCGCCGGCGACGAGCTGACCCAGTTCGCGATCGACTCTCCGGACCGGGTGTTACGGCTGGTCTATCTGGATGCGGCCTACAACCGCTCGAAGATTGCGGAACTGGAAAAACTCGATCCGATCCCCGAGCCGCCTCCGACCAACGAACGCCTCTTGGCCCATTACAAGGCCCTCGATGACTTCCGGCCGAACTTTCGCGCGATTCGTGCCCCGGTGCTGAGCATCTACGCCATTTTCGAAAGCCATTGGGCCCTTGCGCCCGATGCCGATCCCGATCTCAAGCGGCGCGCCGAGACCTTTACGCGCGATACGCTGCAGCCCTACCAGTTTGAGAATATCCGGAACTTTCGACGGGCGTTGCCTACGGCGGAGGTCGAAGTTTTGCGCGGCACCGACCACTATTTCTTTCGCGATCCCAAAGTGAAGGACTGGACCGTCCGAAGGCTGATGCGGTTCTTGACCAGGGCCGTTTGCGCAGGCGGAACGCGCTCACCCTAGACGAGACTCCCCCTCACTCTCTCGGCGCGGGCCAGGCCGGGGAGCCGAATCCGTAGAGCCGGTTCGGGTGAGGCGCGTCATACGGACCATCGCCATCTAGGCCGAGCTCGAAATGTAGCATCGTCATCTGGCCGCTCTTGCTGACGATGTGCTGGGCCATGTGGAACAGAGTGCCGCGCACGGACCGGGCGTGGCCGTCGGGGCTGGATCGGATTTCGTCCAGGTCTGACACCAACAGGGATTGGATGAGCTCCCGCCAAGCCTCCTTCTCGCTTTCGAGCAAGACAAGCATCGCGATGCGGTCCGTGGGAGGATCGGGAATCGCCTCCTGCCGCGCCGGATCGCGCACCGTGATCTCCTGACGATCGCTTCTCAGCCACATCCACGCGTGCTCGCAAATCTCCCGCGCGGTAGGCGTGCGCTCGGAAAAGCTCCAGTTCCATTTGACTTCTGGAATCTCCCGGGCGCGGCGCAGGATTCCGCCCGTGAATCCGCAGATAAGCTGCTCGTAGGCTTCGATTTCACCGGAAGGGAAGTCCGTGGACATGCCGCGAAGGCTACCGTGCCGGTGGCTAAGGCATCGATGCGCGATCCTTCCGGGACCCTAGGAACCCAAATAGGCGACGCGTACGCGAGGCCGGGCTCCGTTCTTTTGGAGCTGCGATGGGCTGGTGGGATTCTAAGGTATCGAAACACCGGATGCGCTATTCTTTTCGAGAGGTTTTTCCAAATGAAAATGCAGAATTCGGGATTCGTCCGGTTCGTCGCTCTTTTGGGCACCGTGGCCCTCACCCTTGTCTCGGTGAGGGTGGTCGGCCAGTTGGTCTCTCGGCCCAAGTCCGGGTCTCCGATTCTCGTCAAGCCCAATGAGGGGGCCAAGGACCTCACGGTCGTGCGCAACGCGGGAACTTACGCCAAAAAGGCCACGTCGAGCACCCTAGTGACAGTCCCGGCCCGAGTGGGGACGGGTAACAGCGTGGTCGTGGCACCCATTTGGGAGAATATGCCCAAGCCCGGAACGCCGATGGATTTCGAGGCGCGGGTCATCGGGCTCTCCGGCAGCGAGTATCCCAAGAGTGCCAAGAAGCCCAACGCGTGGAGCCGCGACGGCTCGAACGTTTACATCGAATGGGATTCGTACATCCAAGCCTATCGAGTTTCGATGACCCAAACGCGCATCGATCACGGCGACGGATCCTTTTCCGGCACTATGGGGCCGGTGCAGGAGTCGCTTTTGATCGATCTCAGCCTCTATGACCACGCGACCCACACCAATTACTTTACGCGGGCCGCGGTGCAGGTTCGATCGAACGAAGTGGAGACGGTACGGCCCGGCGGTTAGGCGGGCGCGAGCCGGCGTTAATCGAACGGGGAGATGCTGTATATTTGGCGGATGGTTGGGAGCGTTCGAATGACGATGTCAAGCGGTTTTCGGATTCTCGTGGCGGCGGGGTTGCTCGCGATTCTCTTTGGCGCGACAGGGGCGCCCGCCCAAGAAGGCTATAACCCCCGAGCCGTCGAGGACATCAAGGCCTTCCTGAGCAAGTCGGAAGAGGGCGACGGGCTCTTCCTTCAAAAGAAATACGCCGAAGCGGCGGCGGCGTTGGCGGCCGGGCACGAATCCTATCTGCGCGCCCAGCGACGCGAACCGGAAATCGGCCGCTATAACATCGGTCTCAAGCCGGGCCAGTTTCCTGCCCTTC
>CAYONY010000183.1:0-7068 GCA_964405415.1 uncultured Fimbriimonadaceae bacterium
AGTGTCCGAACGTACTCGCCATTCAACAGCCCCCAACCCACAATCCACAACCCAGCTCCTCCCTCGGTACAATTGGCCTCGCAAATGCTCAAAAATTCAAAAACTCAGGACATTGGGAAAGAACTCGAAGCGGCGCGCGAACAGTTCATCCTCGAATGGGGACGGATGTCTTCGAGTTGGGGCATCAACCGGACCATGGCGCAGATCCATGCCCTTCTCTTCATCACCGGCGAGGCGCTCAGCGCCGATGAGATCATGGAGCGCCTCCAGATCAGCCGTGGCAACGCCAGCATGAATCTGCGCGATCTGATGGACTGGGGCATCGTCCGCCGCTTCCGTCGAAAAGGTGAGCGAAAAGACACCTACGAATCGGACAGCGACCCCTGGGAGATGTTCGTTCGCGTCGCCCGTGAACGCAAACGTCGCGAGCTCGACCCCACGGCGGCCGCGATCAAGGAGTGCGTCGCCAAGTTGCCGGATTCGGATAAGAGTGATTCCGCCGAAACCTTCCGCCAACGCCTGGGCGGACTTCTTGAAATTTTCGACCTCATCGACGCCGTTTATCATCAGGCGCTCGTCAGCGATGAGAATTTTCGCAAGACCGTCGCCAGCGTCAAGAACTCGCTCTAGACGCTTTTGCGGGGGTCTGGCCACGGTTCGGCACGCACGTTCGCTGGTTTTCCGTCCGGAAAGTTGGCGTTCGAGGTCAACTTTTGGTACGTTGTAGCCGGAGATGCGCCGCTCCTCATCGCCACCGTCCAAAAACAACCATCCGCCGGTTCCGGTTCTGCCGGCTCGGGATTCGGTGGTGTTTCCCGGCATGATCCATACCCTTCACGTGGCCCGGGAAGGCTCAAAGCGAGCTGTACGCGCGGCCATGGCCCAAAATGGGCCCGTCTTCGTGGTGAGCCAGCGCGACCGCGACGTCGAAGATCCGAGCCCCGCTGTCCTCTTCCGCATCGGCTGCGTCTGTGAACCCCTCCAAGCCGTCCCGCTTCCCGATGGTTCGCTTCGCGTCGCCCTTCGCCCTCTCCATCGTGCCGAAGCCGAACGCTTCCAGAATCGCGCCGGGTTTCTAACCGTCTACTTTGCCGGCCTCGCCGAACCGGCCTCTGCCACCGATGGCGGAGAGGCGTTGATGCGGGCCTCGGTTGAGGCCTTTGCCGACGTCCTCGAAAGGGGACGCAAGATCCCGATCGAGTCCATCGATACAGTGGTCCACCAAGAGACACCCGGCGCGCTCGCCGATGCGATCGCCCACCATCTGCCGCTTCGGCCCCACCAGAAACAGGAAATCCTTGAGATTCTCGAGCCCGAGCCTCGCCTTGAGGCGGTCTTCGGCCTCCTCAGCCGAGAGCGCCGCGTGCTCGGAATCCAATCGGAAATCGCGCACAAGGTCGACTCGGAGTTCGCGGCGGTTCAACGCGAGGTCTTCCTTCGCGAGCAGCTTCGAGCTATTCAGGCGGAACTCGAAACCTTCGGCGAGGGCGCGACCGAGTTTGCCGCCCTGCGCGAGCGCATCGAGGAAGCCCAAATGGCCCCGGAGGCCGCCTCGCGCGCCCTCCAAGAGCTGGGCCGTCTCGAACGCCAGCCGCCCCAATCGCCGGAGAGCCTGGTGATTCGTAACTACTTGGACGTCCTGATCGCATTGCCCTGGTCGCGACTGAGCCCCGACCGACTTGACGTTCGCGATGCGCAGCGCGTGCTCGACGAAGCGCACTATGGGCTTGAGCCGGTGAAGGACCGCATCCTCGACTACCTCGCCGTTCGCCAGCTCAATCGCTCGCTTCGCGGACCCATTCTCTGCTTCGTCGGCCCCCCCGGGGTCGGCAAGACCAGCGTCGGGCGTTCGATTGCCGATGCTTTGGGTCGAGAGTTTGTGCGCATCTCGCTGGGTGGCGTGCGCGACGAAGCGGAAATCCGCGGCCACCGGCGAACCTATGTCGGCGCGATGCCGGGGCGTATTCTGCAAAGCCTAAGGCAATGCGGGACCCGCAATCCGGTGATGGTGCTCGACGAAATCGACAAAATGGCCGCCGACTCGCGCGGCGACCCCAGCAGCGCGCTCCTCGAAGCGCTCGACCCCGCGCAAAACGAGCGGTTCAGCGACCACTTTCTGGAAACTCCGTTTGACCTGAGCGCGGTGCTCTTTATCGCTACCGCCAATTTAGTGGAGGACATCCCGTTTGCGTTGCGCGATCGCCTTGAAATCGTCCGTTTCGCCAGCTACACGGACGAAGAGCGCCTGCAGATTGCCCGCCGATTCATCCTCCCGCGTCAGATCGAAGCCCACGGGCTCGCCGACGTCGACTTCCGAATGGAACCTTCGGCAATGGTCTCGGCGGTGCGCGACTACACTCGCGAAGCCGGGGTTCGCGAACTGGAACGCGTGATCGGCGCCATTTGCCGCAAGTCGGCTCGACGCGTCGCGGAAACCGGCGTCCGCCGCATGCGCATCACGGGGCGTTCCCTCGGGCGCCTCCTTGGCCCTCCCCGTTACGATCGAGAACTTGCCGTTGGCGGCGTCGATCCGGGCGTGGCGCTTGCCCTGGTGGTCACCGAATATGGGGGCTCGTCCGTCCCCATCGAAGTGGCGCTGATGGAGGATGCGCGCCGGGAGCCCCGGCTTCAACTCACCGGCAACTTGGGCGAGGTCATGAAAGAATCGGCCGAAACCGCCTTAACCGCCGTCGAATCGCTCGGCCTGGGCCCCCGCGAGCGATTGGCCGGCCGTATCCACATTCACGTTCCCGATAACGCCGTGCCCAAAGAGGGTCCGAGCGCCGGCCTGTCTATCGCCGTTGCCCTAGCTTCGGCCTGGACCGGCCATCCGGTGCGGCCCGGTTTGGCCATGACGGGCGAAATCACGCTTCGGGGAAGGCTCCTTGCCGTCGGGGGCGTTCGGGAAAAACTGGTGGCGGCCCGCCGCGCCGGCGTCCGGACCGTCCTCTTGCCCGAGGCCAATCGCAACGACCTCCGCGAAGTCCCGCGCGCCGTTTTGGCCCAACTCGAGATCGTGTTTTTCGAGCTTGCCGACGCGGCCATTCGCTATGCGCTTTACGAGACCCCACGGGCCACCGAAGCCGTCGTCCGGGTCTCGGCTCGGGTCAAAACTGGTCGGTAAGAAAGAACTGGGGCATGCCTGGCGAGCGCCACCCCATAAACGAGAGCTCCACCCGGGGATTCGAAATCGGAACGCCCGCCTGCGCGGCCATCGAAGCCAAACCGAACCATTCCGCCCCGACCGGCACGGGCCAAGGCGCGTCGCCCCCGCCCGGCACTACCTCGCGAACGGTGTTCCCTTCCAAGCAGAGATAGCCTGTGGTGTGGGCGCTGCAAACGCGCAAGTTCCATTTCCAAAAGCTCCAGCGCCGCGCGTCGCGGATCAGCCGAAAACGATCCGCCGACGCCCAATCGGCATAGAGGGCGCTTGCTTCGTCAAATGAGAGCGTCCGCGGAAGAATGAACTCGGGAGTGCCTTGAATCGGTGCGTAAATGGCCTCATCGAGCTTTTCAAATCCGCATCGTTCATAGAGCCGGGTGTCCCGAGCGAAAAGGTAGGCCGACTGAACCCCTCGAGCCCTTTCCTCTTCCAAGGCACACTGGACAAGTCGAGCCGCCAGACCTTGGCCCTGGCGGTCGGCCCGAGTCGCGACGCCGGCGATGCCGACCGCGGCACCCCACCCGAACTGAAGCGGAACGGTCGTCAAGATCGAGACCATTTCGCCTCCTTGAAACACCGCCCACTTCCGGTTCAGATCATAAAACGGTTCGTTATAGAAAATGCTGCGCGCGCGCCCGACATCCAGGTTGAACACCGAGCAAAGGAGCTCGAGAAACCGCTCGGTCTCCGGCGCGTGCAGCGTACGAATCTCGATCATGGAGAGGGCGGGGGCACCGGGCTGAGAGCAGCGGGCTGAACCGTCAGTGTGACACGAACTTCCGGCGTCGCTTGGCCCCGAATGCGCTCAAGGCGAATGCCGGGTGGGAGCTTGACTTTGACGACCACCGTCTGCGTACGAGCAACGGTCGATAGGTCGATGGCTTCGGTTTCGAGAATCGATTGGCCGGAAATACTGGCCCGATCGCCCTGCACCCGCAACTCCGGAGGCGAAACGGTAACTCGAGTGAGCTGCAGGCCCGCGGCGAGGGCGCCGGAATAACGCGGAGACACGAGCAACGTCCGGCGCGGCTGGGCCGGCGAAAGTGCGGGCGTCACATCGACCGAACTTGGAATGACCCGGAACTGGCTCGTGATCGCCTTTCCTTTCCGATCGAGCACCTCAACTTCGGCCGACACCGAACCTCCCGGCCTCACCTTCGAAAGACTCACCAGCGTGCGCACCGTTCCGACATCGTCCATCGCGCTGCGCGGCCCGACCAGACGAACCTGCGCTGGCCGAACCGTCGCCGAGCCAAACTCAAATCCGGGAGGCGGATCGCCGCCGGTGACCACCTCGACCGCGTAAAACGAGTCGGACTTCTCTTCAAATTCGAGGGTGGCCAACGGAGGGCCGTCCTTAAACTCCAGCCCGGCCAACTCCTTTCGCGGTTCAAGTACGGCGCGAAAGTCGGCCGTGCCCGCCTGGGCGTTCGAAACGTCGACAAAGGCGGTCAGGTTCTTATGGCGATTCTGCTTCTTAAAGTCGTCCATCACCTCTTGGGGCCCCACGATGTACACATCGACTTGGGGCTTGTTCGTGAGCAGCACAAGACCTTCGGGAAGATTTTGCGTGCGAACATCAACCACCGTAAACAAGAACTCATCCCGGTTTCTTTCTTGCAGTTGGACGTAAAGCCAGAGGAGCAAGCTCAAAAGCAGCGCCGCCGCCTTCAACCCCAGGTCTTGCTTAAACGACAGGCTTTTCAAGCCGTTCCTCCTCTTCGGTGGGACGCGGCCGCAATCGGGCGGGCCGAAGGCGCGCCGGCCGCTCGCGAGAAATCCCGCGCAGCGCCTCGTTCAGTTTTTCGCGGAGTTCTTGGGGTGTCACCTTTTGAAGCGACCCCTCTTGGGCGATGCTGATCGAACCGCGCTCCTCGCTGACCACGACGACCAGGCAATCCGTCTGCTCCGTAATCCCCACCGCCGCGCGATGGCGCATGTGCAGGTTCCTCGCCAACGTCGGGCTCTCGCTAAGCGGCAAACGGCAGGCCGCCGCCACCAGCAGATCGCCCCGAATCACCGCCGCCCCATCGTGCAACGGATTCTGATCGTAAAAAATCGCCCCCAAGAGCGGAGAACTGACCTGGGCGTCCAAGCGGACCCCGTTGTTTACGATCTCCTCGAGCGAAGAGCCGCGTTCGATCACCACTAAGGCTCCAACCATTCCCATCGAAAGCTCCGATGCCGCCCCGACGATTGCCTCAATCGTCCGCTCCTCCACCTTCGTCTCCGCGCCATAAAGCGTCTTGGGCCAGAAGCCGAGCTTGGAAACGCCCTCCAACGCTTGCCTCAACTCCGGAAGCAGCAAAATGACCAGCGCAACGGGCGCGAGCAGGGTGCCCTTATCGAGGATCCAGTGGAATGCGGTCAGCTGGAAGTAGTGCGAAAGGGCAAGGAGCAGTACGAACGCCACGATCCCGCCCAAAACCCGCCAGGCTCGCGAACCGCGCGTGAGGGTGAGAAGACGATAGATGAGGTAGCCGACCAGAAAGATATCGATCAGGTGAACCACGGTCTCGCTGGAAAACCGGGTCAATTCTTTCAGGGGCCGCAGGATCTCGTCCAAGGAAAGCTCGCTTAACCGATATTGTAGCCGTGAGGCCCCTCGATCGTGAGCCCCTTGGGGCCGTTCGACCCGTAAGGTTTGGGCGTACAATAGCCGGAACGCTCTTTAGACGGAATTCGCGTGCAAAAGAGTGAACCGAAGCGCCCCGGCAGCGCCGCCCCGGGCCAAAGTTGAGGCCGAAACGTGGGCGAAAAACCGAAACGCGGGCTGGAAGCCATTCGCAAAGAGATCGACGAGCTCGACCGGAACCTGGTCGAAATGCTCAATCATCGGGCTGGCCTCGCCAAGGCGATCGGCCTGCTCAAGGGCCAAGATGGAAAGCCTTTTTTCACGCCCGAGCGCGAGCGCGAAATCTATGAACGGCTGATGCAAATCAACCCGGGCCCGCTTCAAAACCGCCAGATCGTCAGTATCTTTCGCGAAATCATCAGCGCCGCTCGGGCCGCCGAGAAACCCCTCGCCTGCGCCTACTGGGGACCCCCCGGCACGTTCACGCACCTCGCTGCCCTGCAAACTTTTGGTTCCAGCAGTCGCTTGGTGCCGGTTGAATCGATCTCCGATGTCTTTCTCGCCATTGAGCACGGGGATGCCGATTACGGCGTGGTTCCGGTCGAAAACTCGGTCGCCGGCGTGGTCCCCGAGACCCTTGATATGTTTCCGCAAACCAACGTCAAGATTTGCGCGGAAGCCTACGTGCCCATCCACCATCACCTCGTTTCTGTGGCTTCGTCGTTGGAGAACATCCAACGCGTCTTTGCCGGCCCCCAGCCCTCCATGCAGTGCCGAAGGTGGCTCAAGGCGAACCTGCCCCAAGCGGAAATCATTGAGGTCGTGCCCACCGCACGGGCCGCCGAAAAGGCCCTGGGCGACCCAGAAAGCGCCGCCATTGCCAATAAGCTCGGCGCCCAGACCCTTGGAATTGGGATTCTTGTCGAGCATATCGAGGACAACCCGCACAACCGCACCCGGTTCCTCGTGGTCGGCTACAACGATCCCGCCCGCACCGGCCGCGACAAAACCAGCCTGATGTTCAACCTGCGAAACCGTCCGGGCGAGCTCCATCGGGCGCTCGGCGCCTTTGTCGAGCACGAAGTGAACCTGATGATGATTGAATCGCGCCCCGCCCAAAGGGCCACGTTCGAGTACATCTTCTATTGCGACTGCGCCGGCCACCACTCCGATGAAAACCTGGCCCGCGCCATCGAATCGCTCAAGGCGCAAGCCCTTGAGACCACCGTCCTGGGAAGCTACCCGGCGCTCGAATAGCGTCCCCCCCCGGCGCCCCCCCCACGCCCGCAAAATTGGCGGGGCATTTCCCCCCATTACGGCGGGGGGTGGC
>CAYONY010000184.1:0-7057 GCA_964405415.1 uncultured Fimbriimonadaceae bacterium
AGCATGAGAATCTCCTAAAGTTGCGCCCCGAAAGGATCCGGGGCGCAAAAGGGTCGGGTATGAAGCAGGGGGAGGCGCTACTTCGGCAAGAGAACCGCGTCGATCACGTGGATCACGCCGTTCGAGGCCATGATGTCGGTCTTGACGACTTTGGCCTGATTGATGTGAACCCCATTCTTGTTTCGCACGCGGATCGATTGGCCAAGCAGCGACTTAACATGGGTCCCATTCTTGAGCTTCATGACATCGGCCGCCAAGACCTTGCCGGAGACGACGTGAAATTTAAGGATCGCGGCCAGCTTCTCCTTGTTTTCGGGCTTCAAGAGCGACGCCAGGGTGCCCGGCTTTTTCGCTTCAAAAGCTTTGAAGGCGGCCTCAGTCGGCGCGAACACGGTGAAGGGGCCTTCGCTTTTCAGAGCTTCCACGAGCCCGGCGGCCTGAACCGCCGCGACCAGGGTCGGGAACTGCTTGGAGCCTACGGCGGTGTCAACGATGTCGGCGTTAGGCGATCTCCACCCGAAGGCCAAAGCCATAGAAGCGGCGGCCAGAGCGACGAAGGCGATAAGGATTGAGTTGAGTTTCATGGTCTTTTGGTTTGCGATTGGTCTTCCGATTGCGATCGGGGGCCGAGAGGGAGCAGAGCGGGCCGCGATTGGGGAGGGTTTGAACGAACCCGCGTCCGTCCCTCAGTCGGCCTCAGTGGGCATGAATCGATTGGAGCTTCCCCGGCCCGGCGGCCAGGCGCGCCGCCTGCACCACCGCCGAGATCCCCACGAGCGTGTAAACGAGGTTGGCCAAGGTGCTGCCCGAGCCGAGCAGCGCGGCCACCAAGTCGAACTTGGCCAGGCCGACGAGTCCCCAGTTGAGCCCGCCGACGATAACGAGAAGGCGCGTAACCAGATCGAGCGTTTTCATTGAATTCTCCTCTCGCCCGATCGGGTTCCGATGCGGGCGACGACGAGATGGTAGACCACTTGTCGAAAGTTTGTCAAGTATTTGTCGAATTATTTTTGAACCAATGGCCTTAGGCTGTTCGAAGAGTATTGACAAATCTTCGACAAACAGGGAGAATGAGATCGTGAGCACGGCCTATTCGATTCGCGCGGTTGCCCAGAAAACCGGCCTGACGGCTCACACCATCCGGGCGTGGGAGCGGCGCTACGGCGTCTTGGAGCCCGGCCGCACGCCGACCAACCGGCGAATCTACGATGAGCGCGACGTGGCGCGCCTCTCGTTGCTCCTCCGGGCGGTCGAGGCGGGACACAGCATCGGACTGGTCGCCGGATTATCGAACGACGAATTGGCGCAATTGGGCCGTGGACCGGCCGGACCGGTTCGGGACAACCGCGAGGGTGGAGATCTTGGCGATGCCTTGGAGAATTGTCGTCGGGCAATCCGGCTTCTGGACGGAATCTCGTTGGAATCACGATTGAGGCGGGAGATTGCCGCACGTGGCGTTCCAACGACGCTGCGCGAGCTGGTCGTTCCTCTTCTGACTGAAGTCGGGCAGGGCTGGCAGCAGGGCAACGGCCAAATCGCCCATGAGCATCTAGCTTCGGCGGTTATTCGATCCCAACTCGAACGCGTTCGTACGGATATTCGGCCCTCTTCCGCCGCACCACGCCTGGTCGTGACGACGCCGGCGGGCCAGGTTCACGAACTGGGCGCTCAGCTGGTCGCGACCATGGCGGCCGGTCTGGGGTGGAACGTAACCTATTTGGGACCGAACCTGCCGGCCTTGGAGATCGCAGTGGCGGTGCGGCAGATTCAGCCTTTGGCGGTGGCGCTGAGCTTGGTCTTTCCGCACGAGGATCCGCGAGTCGCCGAAGAACTTCGCAAGCTCCGAAGCGAATTGGGTCAGGAGATCGGTCTGATCGTCGGCGGCGCCGCCGCATCCGGATACGAACCCGTTTTGCGTGAAATCGGGGCCCGAGTCCTTAGCGGCTTGGACGATCTTCCCGAAGCCTTGAGTGCGTGGGCTCCGGTGTGATGGACTTCGCTACGAGCCGTCATGTAGGCTTCGGCAATGGTGGTTTCCCTTTTGGCCGGAGTCGTGATGAGCACGAACCTTGCGGGGGCCCCGTCGCGCTTTGCCGCGCGAGAGGCCGACTGGCGATTCGGGCCGGTGATTTACCAAGTGTTTGTGGATCGCTTTGCGCCATCTGCTCATCTGGAATCCAAACGGAATCTGTACCAAGCGCCGCGGACCCTTCGGTCTTGGACGGAAACGCCTCAGCGCGGCACGGAAAACCGCGGGGTCGGACTCTGGAGCCATGAGCTGGATTTTTGGGGCGGCGACCTGGACAGCCTTATGGGCAAACTCGACTATATTCAGGAACTCGGCGCCGACGTGGTTTATCTCAACCCGATCCACGACGCCCTGACCAACCACAAATACGACGCCCTGGATTGGAACCGGGTCTCCCCCGAATACGGGACCCGCGAGGACGTTAAGAAGCTCGCGGAAGACCTTCACAAGCGAAAAATGCGCCTGATCCTGGATGGCGTCTTCAACCACATCGGCCGCAATTCGGAACGGTTCCAAGCTGCGCTCAAAGACCCAGCGAGCCCCTTCCGCGATTGGTTCTACATTGGTTCGGAGTTCCCCGGCGGCTACCGGGCGTGGGCCAACGTGAGGAACCTGCCGGAGGTTCATTTGGAGAACCCGGCCGTCCAGAGCCATATCTGGGGCGCCGCCGATTCGGTGGTCCAGAAGTATCTCAAGGAAGGCGTGGATGGCTGGCGGCTGGACGTAGCCTACGATATTGGCAAAGTCCACCTGGCCGCCCTCACCAAAGCCGCCCACCGAGCGAAAAAGGACTCCGTGGTCATCGGAGAAATCTGGAACTATCCGGCGGGCTGGTTCGATTCGATCGACGGCATTTACAACATGTTCGCGGCAAACGTCATTACCGGCTTTGCCAAAGGGGAGGTCTCGGGCGGGCAAGCGGGCCGCATTCTCGAGCGCATGGTTTCAGATGTAGGGATCGAGCCGCTGCTCCGCTCCTGGATGGTGCTGGACAGCCACGATGTGCCGCGTCTGGCCAACCAAATTCCCGACCCCAAACGGCGAAGCCTGGCCCAGGTGCTCCAGTTCACCCTTCCTGGCGCACCGATGGTCTATTACGGCACCGAACTCGGGATGGAGGGCGGCGACGACCCGATGAACCGCGCCCCGATGCGATGGGACTTGGCCACCGCCCGAAATGTCGAGCTCGCTGCGATGAAAAAACGGATCGCCATGCGAAGAGCCCACCGCGCGCTCTGCGTGGGGGACGTGCTCTTTCTGGATTCCGAGAAGCTCCTGGCCTTTGCCCGCACAACCGACAAGGCCCTCGAGACGATTTACGTCCTCGCCAACGGATCGGATAAGCCGGTCAAGGAACTGGTCGCGGTGCGAGACGGACGGACGACGAGTTACAGCGAGGTGGAAGACCTTTGGGACGGTTCGCGCTATCGGGTGATCACCGGCACGCTTTCGGTCGAGGTTCCCGCCCAAACAGTTCGAATCCTGAAGATCGTGGCGCCTTCGGGTAAGGGCTATTCGCCCTACAAACGCATTGGTTAGGAAAAAGGGATTGGCTTTAGGGCTGGGCGAGCACTTCGTCGATTTTCTGCCGAACCTGGCTCTCCGGTTCCGCGTCCTTTCGGGCGCGCAGGATTGTCCGGACCCGATCGTCGAGCAAATGGCGAAGCGAATGCGCGGCGGCTCGCCGAAGCACCGGCGAAGGGTTCTGCAGATAACCCAGTTGAACCGGAAGGAGCTCTGGATTCCCCGCATTGCCAAGCGCATAAAGGAGGTTGTGGCGCTGGTCTTCGGTTTCGGCTTGCGTAAGGGCACGCGCCAGTTCATCGGAAAGCCGCTTGGCTTGGCGGGGGTTTTCCGCGAGGCTTCGGCGGATATTGCTGCCGACGACCAGTTGGGCCATGTACTGCTCCTGAACGGGCCGAGGTCCGCCGATGGCCCATCCGAGCAGCGCATTCTCCAGACGAGGCGTGAGGCGTGTCATCGGAATGAGAAAGCTCAGCCGGTTTCGGAAGGTTTCGCCTTTCGCGGAGTCGAGGAGTGGGAGCAGGGCATCCTGTCCTTGGGAGTTGCCACACCCCGCCAGCGCTTCGGCCACCAGGTCGGCTTGGCGCACGGACTTGGACTGATTCACCGCCTCGCGGCATTGAGCCGGCTGCAAGTAAAACAGGGCGCGCAGGGAGAGAAAGACCGCATTGCGCTCCTTGCTTGAACCGGCGGAGTCCGCCCTTTTCAAGAGCGTTTCCAGGTTGGCGCCCTCCAAATACTTACGCTGGAGTTCGGTCTCATTCTCTGCCGCGCGCGAGGCTTCCGCGAGTGGATAGGACGCGGCGGCTGTGAACGGTGGCGTGGGCGTCTCGGCGGGTTCCTGATAGATCGAAATCCGGAGAACGTTCTCCCCGGCACGACGCCGGCCGACGGAACTGACCGTGACCTTCTGGCCCTCGATCCGGCCGACGCTCTGCGAGCCCATTTCATACCGGAGCTGGCCCGCAACCTTAGCTTCGACCTCGATCGCTTCCCGGTTTGGCATCGTTTCGAGATCGGGCCGATCGGGCTCTCGAGAAAGCCACTTGCGAAAGGAGTTCGACCCCTTTTGCGAAATGCGAACGGTATTGCGCCCGTCCAGCTCTTGCACCTGCTGTTCGCCAAGTGCCGGCACGGTGGCCGTCCAATAGCTCGCCAGGCATTTGCTGATCCACTGCTTCTCGGGGGTGAGTTCCTGGTCGGCTTCAAACCCATCGTCTCGAATTCGAATCGCCCACGCGGCCGGCTCGCGAAAGGCGGCGGCCGGCTTCCCCCCCGACATTCGATAGAGTTGAACGTCACTTAGCGTCAGGATGGACCGACTCGCGTCCGCCCGAAAATTCCCGAATGCGGAAATCGCAAGTTTGGCCGGAGGCCGCTTGGCGGCGGCTTGGTCGGCAAGCCCCAAAAACGAAACGACTTCGCCTTCGGAGTCGAATTGGAACCGTCCGTCCAGGTAGCGGGGCGGCGCGCTTTGGCATCCCGCCAAGAGTCCGAGGATGGCCCATCCCATCCGGGCTGAGCGCGTGGCCAGCGTCCTAACCTCCTGAACCCGGCACTTTCATCGTCTTCATCGGAATATTGGACTGTCCGAGGATGGCGGCATCCGAGTTTTCGGAATAAAGGACACGCGAGTCCGTAAATCCGTTCCAATTGATGAGATTTCCATCCCAAAGGGTCTTTTCGCGGGTCTTGAAGGGCAGCCAGTAGGAAACCCGGACGAACCCGTAAAGCCGGCCGCTAAGGGTTTCGAAGTTGTGCGAAACCGAAATGGGCGTGGCGGCGGCGATGTACGTGGTGTCGCCGATATTCGTTCGGGTGATCGCGACGCCAGCCGAGATATCGAGATCATAGTCGAGCAGCTTCAGCGTGCAGCCGAGTCCACCCTCGACGCTGGCCACAAAGAACCCGACGGAGATGCCGACTTCGGCATACACCGACGTGTCGATCGAAGGCTTGATTTTGATCTCGCCGTCTTCCGGATTCGCGTCGCTTACCAACGTGCAACCCAAGGAACCGCGCGCCCCAATGGTCCCCACCGCGCTGACGCTCGGGATGATGGGAATGCGGACCGAATACTCCCAGTTGACTGACTTTCCATTGATGACCTGGCGCGACTTGCCGGCATCGGTCCGGTCGACCGGGCTGATCAGATCGTCGCCGAGGCACGTGGCTTCCAAAACGCGAATGGACTCCGATGAGGAACTGCTGCTGGTGCTTCCGCCGCCGCCGGCTCCACGACGTCCGCCCCGAGGTCCGAGCCCGCCCGAGCTGCCGCCAAGCCCCGGCATCGTTTCGGCGCCATAGTCTTTCTTGCCGCCTGCTTCCGCTTTAGCGTGAAAGAGCGTAATCGACTTGCCCATGAGGGTCGCTTTGATGTCCGCGTTGGCGGTGACCTTGCGCACCTTCATCGTGGCTTTCTTGGTCAGGCCGGCATCGAAGTCGATTGAAAACCAATCTGGATCGCCATAGGTTTTGTCGAAGAGGTCGACCGATTTATCGATCGTGACGAAATCGGGCGGAGTCGGCGACTTTGAAGACGAGGCGCTGGCGGGGTTGGCGGTCGTTCCCAAGTTCACCGCCGTTCTTCCCGACTTTTGGACCGTGGCGGTCTGAGCGCCACCTTGCTTCTTTTTTCCGCCTTTTGTTTGCCCGGAAGATACGGCCGGATTGACGCTTGCGGTGGTGGTGGCCATGGCGGGCGTTTGGATTTTCGTGGCTCCCGGGACCGTCGTCTTGAGTACCGGCGTTTTCGTGTCGAACGTGGCGAGCTCGGCGCTGACATCTCGGCTCAGACTCACCGGTTGGGCGCCCTTCATCCCGCCCATGGCCCGCAAATCGTTCGCCTGAATGCTGAGGTCGGCGTAATGCGACTGGAGGCGGACGATCGGGGTCGTTTTATCGTTTTCGTTGGTGTAGAGGGAATAGCCGAGGTCATTGAGCGTCCGCTCAAGCCCGTTCGTTCCTTCCACTAATTCATCGGCCCGAGCGGTCTTGCCGCCAGGCAGCGTCACGCGGGTCGCCGGATCGACCGGCTGGCCCCCCACCGCTCCGGTTGACGTCAAGAGCTTGGGCCGAAAGGCGATCCGAGATTGGGTAACCACGGTAAGCGCCTGGGGGTTAAAGGTCGCCGTGCCAAGCTTCTTGACTTGGGCGCTGGAGCTCGAAAGCGGCGCTTGGCGGAGCTTGCCTTGATTCTTTCGCAGCTTTCCTTGCGATGCCTCGAGGCCGATGGACCCGGCGATGAAGAGGGCGGTGGCCGCCAAGGCCATTCCCCGTGAAAATGAGATCCCGCGCTGCGCTCCCATGTTGGGATTATAACGGGGCATGGCGAGAATTGTTCAGTTTGAGCGGGACGGTACCGCCTTTCGACCTGGCGGGGGGACGTTGCGGGATACGCCGGTCCTGTCCCTGTCCTGGCGGCTGAACGTTCCTCGGTATAATCAGCTTCCTTGTGGGGATGTAGCTCAGCTGGGAGAGCGCTGCAATCGCACTGCAGAGGTC
>CAYONY010000185.1:0-7053 GCA_964405415.1 uncultured Fimbriimonadaceae bacterium
GTTCCGAACTCCTGAAGTAACGCATGTTCAAGATGGTGAGCCCCAGAATCAGCAGAAAGAGAACCACCCCGATCGCGCACGCGTAGCCCATCCGCTGGAAGCTGAACGCGTTCAGGTACATCCAGAGCCCCGGCACAATCGTGTTGAAGCCCGGCCCGCCCTTGGTGAGGATGAACATCCCTTCGAACCCCTGCACCGTTCCGATGACGGTCAGGATCGTCAGGAGCTTCATCTGGCTCTGGACCAGCGGCACGTCGATCTTCCAGAACTTGCGGATCCCTTGGGCCCCATCGAGCTCGGCCGCTTCGTGGACGCTGTCCGGAATCGCGGCAAGACCCGCGTAGTAAATGAGAATGTTGATTCCCCCGGCAAAAGGAAACCCGATGAAAACGACCGCCCAGAGCACGGTGCGGGGATCGCTGAGCCAGCCCCGGGTCAGGTCTTCCCTTCCCACCGCCCGGAGCAGTTCGTTCAGGAAACCGCCGTCGCCGTAGATCATGTTCTGCCAGATCATCAGGCTTGCCACGCCCGGCACCACGATCGGGATCAGGAACAGGACGCGATAGACGTAGCGGGCCCGCTCGGAACGGAGGGAAAAGATGAGCTTGGCCACGAGCAGCGGCGCGGTTGTGACGGTCGCCAGCCCGAAGAGAACCAGAAAGAGCAGGTTGGCAAAGCTCGTCAGCAACGTCGGGTCATGGACGTATTCGAGATAGTTCTCAAATCCGACGAACCGGCGGTCGCCTCCGACTTCGTAGTCGTAGAACGAGGTCGCGAAGGCCCAAAGGAACGGCACGAGGCTGAACACCGCCAGCAGCCCAAAAGTGGGCGCGAGCATGGCGTAGGGGGCGAGCTTTTGCCCGGGCCGCCTCCAGATCTCCCTCCCCAACCCCTCCCTCATTTTCTCGTTCCTCGAAAACAAGGGAGGGGCTCACCCCTTCTTCGCCAGCTTCTCCTTGAACCACGACATCATGCGCGCCAAGCCCTTGATGAACGTGTTGCCGTCGTGCCCGCCGCCCTCCACGGTCAGAAGCTCGGTCGCCACCCCCGCCTTTTTCAAAGCCTCGAACATCACCTGGGACTGCTGAATCGGCACCAAAATGTCCTTGTCCCCGTGGATGAAGAGGGTCGGTGGGAACTTGGGATTCACGTTTTGAATCGGAGAGACATCTTTGGCGATGGTCTCGATCTGGTCGATGGTCGGGCTCGGCGGCAAGCCGAATGCGGCTTTGAAGGGGGCGAACATCGGGCTGTTGACGATGGTGCCGGGCGCGGCGCCGCCGTAGTTCATAAAGTCGGTGGGCGGATAGATCGCCACCACCGCCGCGACCTCGTTTGACACCCGATCAACTGGATCTTTGGCGTTGGGATCTCCCGCGTTGGGGCGTCCGGCGGTCATCAGGGAGAGGTGGCCGCCCGCGCTGGCCCCGGTGATTCCCATGCGGTTCGCGTCGATGCCGAAGGTCGCGGCGTTGGCCCGAATAAACCGCACCGCACGGGTGATCTGCCCGGAAATCTCCGGAATCTTGTAGCGCGGTTGCGAGCCGTGGACGACTTGAAACACGGTGAATCCTTGAGCGTTCAGGGCTTCGGCGAGCTGCCCGTTGAAGTTGTCGTGGCTGGAAAACCATCCGCCGCTGACCAAATAGATCACCGCCGCGCCGCTGGCTTCCTTGGGCTTGAAGACGTCGAGGGTGAAGGCGGTCCCGCCGTTCTTCCAGTAGATAACATCCTTGATGCGCTCCTGAGCGGGGGCGAACGCGGCCAGGAGCAAAACGGCGAAGAGGGCGAGTCGGCGTGCCATGAGGCTATGGTACCGGCAGTTCGGGCAAGCCGTCACGGAGCCCCGCATTCGCCGCCCATGCCGACTCGAACTTCGAGAGGTCGATCTTCTTCCGGCGAACCACCGTCTCCGACGCCGTTCGATTGTTCTTCTCCATCCAATCCAGAAACTCACCTTCTTTGATCCCATCGTTTAGGTAGAGATCGAGCATCCGACGGAAGATCTCGTTGAACCTTAGGTCGAACGTGTAGAGCCACTTGGTTTTGCTGCACTTGCGCTGTAAAAACACATGGAACGGGCGCAGTTCTGGACGGGGCTCGGCTCCGTTGATATTGGGCAGGAACGCCAGGATTTCGTTGACCACCAAGCTCGTGTTCTCCGGAGTTGTTAAAAACTGCAAAAATGCGATCGTCCGCTTCAGTTTCGTGGAAGTTTTCGGGTCATGGGTGTCGTCGAACGCGCTGTTCGTCACCTCGAACTGCGTCCCCGCTCCCCCGATCACCACCTGCTCATGCCCGTCGGCAAAGCGGCTCACCGACCGCGGCATCGGCGGCAGATAGAACACCCCCCATTCAAAGTCGATATTCGGGTCGCGGACCATGCGGTTCACCGCCCAGCTGCCGTTCCACCACATCGCCGCTTTTTGGGTCATGAAGAGCCGGGTCGGGTCCGAAGACATATCCTTCTGGAAGTACTTCCGCCACGTTTTGAGCTGCCGAAACGTTTCCACATAGCGGGCATCCCGTTTCGTGAAGTAGCCCTTCCCCACCAAAAACGCGATCTCGTCCCAATCGAGGTATCCGGTAAGCGTCTCTTCCCGAACCGGGTCCTTATGCAAGTCCAGTCCTGGAAGGAGTTCGCCGTAAACCTGGTCGAAAATAAGGTCCATTCCCCAATCGGCGATCGCCCCCTTATCGGCCAAGAACGGGATGATTCCCGCTTGCTTCAGCCGCTCCTGAATCTCGACGAATTCGGGCCAGTCCTTGGGCTCCTTAAGGCCCAACCGATGGAAGATGTCCTTGTTGTAGAAGATGCCCGTCTCCACCATGTCGAAGGCGATGCAGCACATCTTCCCGTCCGGCGCGGCCGTGCCCCGGCTGTGCGCCTGGTACTTGAAGAGGTCCCACCACTTCTTATTGCCTTTGACAAAGGGATTTGGCTGCTCCAGATAGGCATCGAGCTCGGCATACCAGCCCTTTTGCACATCCTGCCAGACGTCTTCGACGTTCACGTTCAAGATTTCCGGCGCTTGCTCGGCGGCAAGTTGCGTCACCAAATACTCCCGCGAGCCCACCGGCGCCTCGGTAAACTCGATCCGGGTGTCGGGGTAGAGCTTCTCAAACGCATCGGCGACTTGAAAGAGCGCCTGAAGCGGCTTGCCCACATCCTGGGGCCGCCGACCCGGCATATAGAGTCCTGGCGCAAAGCGGATCGTATATTTTCGGGGCGCAGCCGGCGGACGCGACATCGCGGCGCCCCCGGTCTTGGCGGGGGCGCGAGGCCAGAGGGCCCACGTGCCGAAGATCAGAATTCCGGCCAGGCTGAGGTACCGAAGCACGTCCACACCAGTGTACAGCGTTGGGTGAGACGCGGCCCCAAGGGCCTGAAAGGCGATGCCCCGCAATTGAGGACATGCCCCTTCTACCAAGGCCCGAAGGGCCGAACCGTCTCCGTCCCCCTACCCCTCCCTCAATTTCTCGCTAGGCTCAAAAAGAGAGGGAGGGGAGTCCTTGGCTCAACCTCCGATCTTGCTCTTGTCCGGGTTTGCCGGGCGCTTCAGCTCGATCGGCTTATAGTTCGCCAGCCGCTTGTTGATCTCGGCGATCGCCGCTTCAAGCTGGGCATCTTTCCCCTGTCGCCAAAGGAACGGATCGAGTTCCACATCGATGTCCGGATCGACGCCGTACCCCTCCACGTCCCACCGCTTTTCATAGACGTTGTAGAACGCGCAGTTCGGCGAATTCACAAACCCGCCATCCACGGTCGGAAAACCAAACGAGGCGACCAGGCCGCCCCACGTTCGCTTGCCAATGACCGGCCCGACCTTCTTGTGCTTGAAGAGCCAAGGGAACATGTCGCCGCCCGAGCCGGCGAACTGGTTGGCCAGCATCACCTTCGGCCCGTAGATCGTCGAGCCCGGAGTGGGCCAGTCTTTTCCGTCGCGCGGGGTGAACGCCGCGTCCAACTGCTTGCTCATCTCGTAGACCATGTAGTCGTTGATGAGCCCGCCCTGGTTGAACCGTTCGTCCACCACCATTCCGTCCTTTCCGGTTTGCGCATAGTAGTAGCGCAGGAAAGCGCTCCAGCCGCCGCCGCCGGTATCGGGAACGTGCACATAGCCGGCTCGGCCGTTCGTCATCTTGTCGACATAGCGGCGGTTATCCTCCGCCCAGGCGCGACGTCGAAGCGCGACCTCGCTGCCTACCGGGACGACGATCACATCGCGAGATCCCGAGCCATCGGCGTTCGGGCCAATTTTCACGCGGACCTGCTTTCCCGCCTTGCCTTCGAGCGTCTCGTAGATGTCGTTGGAGTCCTTAAGCTCCTTTCCGTCGATGGCCAGGATGTACTCGCCAACTTTGGCGTTCACGCCGGGCTGGGCCAAGGGCGCGTTCAATCCCGGATTCCATCGCTCGCCATCGTAGACTCGGGTGAGGCGATACTTCCCGTTTTCAAAGGCGTAGTCCGCGCCGAGCAGACCTCCCGGCACGCCGTCCACGCCCGGAATGTCGCCGCCGCGCGCCCACATGTGGCCGATCACGATTTCGCCGACCATATCGGTGATCAAGTAGTTGAGATCGTCCCGCGAAGCGACGTTCTCGACAAATGGCAAGTACCTTTTTCGCATCACTTCCGCATCGATCCCGTGCAGATTCGCCGCGTAAAACAGCATCGGCTCGTTGCGCCAGACCTCGTGGAAGATCGAACGCCACTCATCTTTCGGGTCGATCTTCACCCAAAGCCCCGAGAGGTCCACCGCACCGGCCCCCGGAGGCGACGGCGCCATCGTGCTCACGATGGAGGCCTGGCCCCCAAGGCCCGTGAGGAGCGCTTTGGTGCCATCGGCGGAAACGGTGATGCCACCGCCGCTGGCAAAGGGCGAAAGCTTCCGGTCCCCCATCGTCCATTTGGCGATGCTGAGACCGCCGAACGGACTGCCGCCCCGCGGCAGCGAAACCGCGAAGAAGCTCCCGGCCGGACCGGGTTCGAGGCCTCGAAAGTCGGCGGCCGGAATCGGCAGCGAAATGATCCGTCGCTCGATTTCATCGAGCTCGACGTTGAAGTTCGGAGCCGCCGGCGCTCCGGGAGGCGCGGGCGGCCCATCCGGTTTGCTCTTCTCTTCGTCGCTTTCCGGTTGGAGCGGGTTCGGCAGGTCCTTGCGCAGGACAACGCAGTACACGCTGCTCGAGATATTCGGCTGAGTCATGCTCGACATGTCCAGCCAGCTCAATGCCGGGCCCCAGTTCGTGCTCGCGTAGAAGTAAAGGTGCTTGCCGTCGCGGTCGAAAACCGGACTCTTCGCGTTCGAGAGACCGTCCGTGATTTGCGTTTTTTTGCCCGATTCGAGGCTGTAGACAAAGACCGCGTTCATGTGGCTATCCAGGTCGCGCGCCCAGGTGAGCCATTTCGAACCCGGCGACCACGACGGCGTCAGGCTCACGTTTGGATCGGTGTACGTCGCCTGGTCGATCTTGGTGTTCGCCCCACTCACCACATCCAGCATCCAAAGATTGTTACGTCGGTCCGTATAGGCGATCTTGGAGCTGTCCGGAGACCAGAACACCCCTTCGTAATAGGCCGGAGGCTCGCCCAGATCGACGATCCGCTCATTCCCGGACGCCACGTCGTAGAGCGCCATCTGCTGCTTGCCGTTCTGATCCGTCACATAGGCAATGGTCTTGGCATCGGGCGACCAAGCCGGATCGCGGCGATGGACCCCTTGCTGGCTGTTCAGCACCCGCGCATCGCCCTTGGCGGCCGGAACCGTGAAGATCCAGCCCCGAGCTGCCGCGACCAGCCGCTGGCCGGTCGGCGAGATGTGCATCCCGTTGAGATTCCGTCGCACGTCCTTGAACGCCGGACGGACTTCGGGAAAGTCGCCGCGGACCGTGATGGAAACCCGCTTCGAGGTCTTGGTGGCCAGATCGAAGAGGTTGATCGATCCGAGCTTCTCATAGACGATCGCGCCGGGGCCGGCGCAGGCGGATTTAATGTCGAAGCCGTTGCCGGCAATCTCTTCCGTCACCCTCTTCGAGGCCAAATCGTAGCTGAAGAGCCCAACCGGCCCCTTCGGATCGGAAAGGTAGTAGACCTTGTTGCCCACCCACATCGGCTGCTCGTCGTTCCAATCCTTGCGGGGGATTTCGTAAACCTTGGAATCCGACATTTGGGCGATCCAGATCTTGTAGGCCTGGCCGCCGCGATAGCGCTTCCAAGCTTGCTGCCACTTGAATCCGGGTACGTAGGCGAGCTGGCTGCCGTCGGGAGAAAACGACGCCATCGTGCCTTCCGGCAGCGGCAGGGCCGTCGGCACGCCGCCGTTCACCGGAACCGTGAAGAGCCTTGGCGAATCGGTCGGAGAGATCATGGTTGAGCTGAACATCACCGACTTGCCGTCCGGCGTCCAGCCGGCGACAAGGTCGGCGGCCGGATGGGAGGTCAGCCGTTTGGGAATGCCCCCCTCGGCGGGAACGGTGAAAATATCGGTGTTGCCGTCGTACTGGCCAGTGAAAGCGATGGTTTTGCCATCCGGTGAGAAGAACGGGCTGGATTCCACTCCCGCCGCCCCGGTGAGCCGGTTGGCTTCCCCGCCGGCTCGAGGAACCGACCAAAGATCACCCGCATATTGGAAGACGATTTTGGTCGCGCTGAGGGTGGGATGCCGCATCAGCATGGGGTTCGGGCCGGGGTCGAAGGCATCACCCTGGGCATGGGCCGCCAGCAAAAGTAGAGGCAAAAAGCTCATGAACCCATGTTAGGCCCCCGAGCTCTCAAAACGCAATTGCCCGGGCAACTGGCCCCAGGCGTGGCAAAATAGCCCTAACTGCCCATGACCACCGCCGAACCCTTCTCCTACCTTCAAAAGACCTTTACCCTCGACCAAGTCGGGGCGATGGCCGAAGCCATTCATGTGGACGGCTTTGCCCTCATCCCCAACGTCCTGAGCCGCGAACTCGTCGAGCAGGCTCAGCGCAAAATCGACGACCTCAAACCCTTCGGCTGGGACGGGCAAGGCAAGACCGACCACTACAAGTGCGTCTTCAACCGCG
>CAYONY010000186.1:0-6921 GCA_964405415.1 uncultured Fimbriimonadaceae bacterium
GATCACGGGCATTCGCGTCGCGGAAACCCTGCCCGATTCCATCATTGCCGATGCCGCCGAGGTCGAGTTGATCGACCTCCCGCCCGAGGAGCTGATCCAACGCATCCGCGAGGGCAAGGTCTATATCCCGGAGAAGGTCGAACAGGCGCTGGAAGGGTTCTTCAAGAAGAAGCACCTAACCGCCCTGCGTGAACTGGCCCTGCGCAAAACCGCGGAGAGTGTCGACCGACAAGTCCAAACCTTTCGCGAGATCGAGGGGGCTCGCGAGCCCTGGCATACGACGGAGCGGATTCTCGTGTGCGTCGCGCCCAACCGTATGGCGACTCGCGTCGTGCGAGCCGCGCGGCGAATGGCGGACGCGCTCCACGGTGAGCTCTTGGCGGTGACGGTCGAGAGTCCGCGCCAGGCCAAAGTCGGGGCCGCGGGCCGCCAACTCGCCTATGAGGGCCTTCGCCTAGCTGAGAATCTCGGCGCCCAGACCACCGTGCTCTCGGGCGATGACATCGTGAAGACGGTCATGGAGTTTGCGAGGTCGAAGAATGTGACGACACTCATCGTCGGCAAGCCAGTGCGCCCCAAGTGGAAGGAGCTTCTATTTGGGTCGTTTGTGGACTCCGTGGTTCGCTCCAGCGGGGATATCGACGTGCATGTGATCACGGGGCCAGAGGAAACGGGGACCAGGCTCACCTTGACTCCGGCAAAGCAGGTTTCGGATTGGAAAGGCTGGCTCTTTGCTCTTCTTTCGACCAGTGCCGCGACAGGAATGAACGCCATCCTCGATCCCTATTTTGGCGACGCGGGCAAGGTCTCGCTCTATCTCCTTGGTGTGGCAATCGTTGCGAGCCGAAACTCGCAGTCCGCCTCCTTCCTGGCCTCGCTCTTGTCAGTGGCCTCGTTCAACTTCTTCTTCACCGACCCGCGCCATACGTTTACCGTTAATGACCCGCAGTACTGGTTTGTTTTCTCCGTAATGCTGATCGTGGGGCTGATGATCAGCATCCTCACGAGCCGCCACAAGGACCAGAGCCGGAGCGAATCGGAGCGGGCCAAGCGAACCTCAGCGCTTTACGATCTGAGCCGAAAGCTTTCCAGCACGCGCAGCCGAAGGGAGCTTGGAGCGTTTGCCGCCGAGCAGGTTCGAAGTGTCTTTGGCTGCGATGTTGCGGTGCTCGTTCGCTCTCGCAAGACGGGCGAGCTCTTTGCCGCGCCGCCGTCTCGCACCGGTTTCGAGATTCAGCCCAAAGAGCAAGCGGTGGCCAAGTGGGTTGTGGAGCATGGCAAGCGAGCCGGCAAGGGAACCGACACGCTTCCGGGTTCGGAAGGCCTCTATTTGCCCCTAGCCGGTGAGCGTGGCCCGGTAGGCACGCTCGCGGTGCGATGGGAATGGGAGTCGGAATGGGATATCGGGCAACTTCACCTGCTTGAAACATTCGCGAACCAACTCGCCGTCGCCGTGGAGCGGACAAACTTGGCCAAGGACTCTCACGAGTCGGCCATCGAGGCCGAGGGCGAGCGGTTGCGAAACACGCTGCTCAGTTCAGTGTCTCACGATTTTCGCACTCCGCTGGCAGTCATTTCCGGGGCCGCAGAGCAACTTCGCGAGCAACTCAAGTCGGGCCGAGAACATGAGCTTGCCGAATCGATCGCGGCTGAAGCTTCGCGCCTGGAAAGGCAGGTGCGCAATCTGCTGGACATGACCCGCCTTCGAGCGGGGGCGCTCAATGTTAAGAGGGAGTGGCAGTCGCTCGAAGAGTTGATCGGGGCGGCGCTTTCGAGGACGGATCTCCTGCTGGCCGAGCACAAGATCCACGTCGAGCTGCCGCCCGACCTTCCTCTTCTGGAACTCGACGGCGTCCTGGTGGAGCAAGTTTTTGTCAACCTGCTCGAAAACGTGGCGCGGCATACACCGTCCGGGACGAACGTCTGGATTCGAGCTCAGACAGGAAATGGAGCCATGTGCATCGAGTTCGCCAATGACGGCCCTGCGCTCGAACCGGGAGAGCTGGCTACGATCTTTGAGAAGTTCAGCCAGGGTCCCAAAGCACACGGCGGTTCGGGATTGGGTTTGGCAATCTGCAAGGCAATCGTGGAGGCTCACGGAGGTGAAATCACGGCCGAACGGACGCATCCTAAAGGAATTCGCTTCTTGATTTCGCTGCCAGCCACCAAAATGGCCCCGGAGGTTCCGGTTGGTTAACCAAATCCGCATCGTCGCTATTGAAGACGAGCCCGCGATCACAAAGCTGATCCGTAATAGCTACTCCAAGGGAGAAGCTGAAGTCTTGGAGGCGTTGACGGGCGAAGAGGGCATGCAGCTGGTGGCGAAGACGAACCCCGATGTCGTGCTTCTCGACCTTGGACTTCCGGACATGGACGGGCAAAAAGTGTGCCTGCGATTGAGGGAATGGACTGAGGTGCCCATTATCGTGCTCTCTGCCCGGGGCCAAGAACGAGACAAAATCCTCGCCCTTGACAATGGGGCCGACGATTACATGACAAAGCCTTTTAGGGCCGGAGAGCTCCAAGCGCGCGTTCGAGCGGCGCTTCGACACTCAAAGAAGGGCCTGCCTGATGCAGAGCCTGTTTTCCGATCCGGACCACTTAGGGTCGACCTTCAAACTCGAATCGTCAAGTTGAACGATGAGGAGGTGCGACTCACCCCGATCGAGTTCAAACTCCTCGCCTTGCTTATTCGGCACGCGGGAATGGTGCTGACCCACAAGCAGCTTCTCGAAGAAGTTTGGGGTCCGGCCTATGTGGACGAGCTCCATTATCTCCGGGTTTACATGGGCCAACTCCGTCACAAGCTTGAGCCCGACCCGGCGAGACCAAAGCTCATCCGAACCGAGAGTGGGATCGGATATCGGCTTATCGAGGCTTGAGAGGCTCCTTGGTTTAGGAACCACTCTAGTTCATCTAAAGGTGGTGGGCGGTACAGGACTTGAACCTGTGACCCCTACAGTGTCATTGTAGTGCTCTACCAGCTGAGCTAACCGCCCGAAATGCGACGCCGGAGCGGCCACCCTTCTCAACGTTCAAGGATGAGGTCTCCGGCGCGAGGGGCAAGCGAGGCCTCTCGCGAGTTCGAATTATAGCAGACGGCCTCAAGACGTTTCCAACTCGGCCGGAGAGGGCTTGGCATCCTCGCCCCCCGCCGCCATCGCGGCCAAAGACGCCCCCTCGAGTCGGTACGTGATCCAATTGGACATCGGCACCGCGCCGATCGACTCGTAGAACGCGATCGACGGCGCGTTCCAATCCAAAACCGCCCAATCGACCCGGCCAAAGCCCTTCTCGGCCGCCATCCGGCAAATCTCGGCAAGCAAGGCCTTTCCATAGCCCTTTCCACGCGCTTCGGGCTCTACGAAAAGGTCCTCCAGGTAATAGCCTGGCCGGCGGAGAAATGTTGAGTAGTTCGAAAAGAACAGGGCAAACCCGACGATCCGGCCGTTTTCTTCGGCCACCAAGCACTCGATGTACTTCGGCTCGCCGAAGAGATGCGCGCGAAGATCTTCGGCGGAACCCACCGCTCGATGGGCCAGCCTCTCGTATTCCGCAAGCGCGAAAATGAGTTCGTGGATGCGGGGACAATCCTCAGGGCGAGCAGGGCGGACCACCGGTCGATGCTACCCCTTGAGCAGAGGCATGTCCATCTGCCGGGTTGTCAGCCATTCCAAGCCGTCAGCGGTAACCCGCACCATCTCCTCGATGCCCAGATAGCCCCGGCCCGGGACGTCCACCCCGAGTTCGAGCGTATAGACCTCACCCTCGGCGATCGGGATCATCGGTGTTCGGCCGTAGCGCTCCCACTTCGGGCCCAAAATCCCCCCGCCATCGTGGGCCATGCGCCCAACCTGGTGGCCGAATGCGTGGAGATACTCAGGGTAGCCCTGAGCCACGAGAAAGGCGCGCGCCGTCGCATCGACCTCCCAACCCTGGACGCCCGGCCGCAAGGCCTCGGCCCCCGCCGAAATGGCGCCCACCACGGCCGCCGTCGCCTTCAAGACATCCTCTGGCGGCGATGTTTCGTTCGGATGGGGCACATACCAGCAGCTCTGAATATCCGAGCTATAGCCGTTTTTGACGACTCCTAGGTCGATGTGAAAGATGTGCCCGGGCGCAATCCGAATGTCCGCACTGGGGATGCCGTGGCCGACCATCGAGTCCGGCCCCGAATTGACAATCGGGTCGCCGTGACGGTCCCAGGCGTATCCGAGGCCGCTCCGGTCGATCTCGGCCTGAATGAATTGGTAAACCTCGAGCTCCGACATACCGAGCTTCACGTGTGCAGCCACCAGGCCAAAGATTCGATCGGTCTCGGCGATCGCGGCCCGCATCGCGGCGATTTCCGATTCGGTTTTGACCCCCCGGAGCGCCATCAGCACGGGTTCCGCGCTCTCCAAAGTGCCCTCGAACCGAGTGCCGCCGAGGTAGCTCTCGAGCAGTCGATACATCCCGTGTGGGAGCCCATCCGCTTTCACGTCGTTGAGGCTGAAATTAACCCCAATCCGGGGCCTTAGCCCAGGACCGGAGGCGCCCGCCATGCCCGCTTCGACCGTCGGGTCGGAGAGTGCGGCCGCAAGCTGCCCGGGGCTAGGTTCGCGGCAGAGCCGTTCGAGCGTGGCGACCAGAGGCTCGCGGATGCCCTGCACGTAGGGGACCACCTCATCCCAATCCCCGCTTGCCACCAGCGGGTCGGCGTCGTAGTTGCCCACGATCGCGACTTTTTCACCCCAACGGCTCACCAGCAGGGCGCTTTGCCAGGTCAATCCGCCCTCGATCAGAAAGGGCAAGATGGGATCGCCGCCCCCCGCCGTCTCTCGGACAAAAGTGAGCCAAACATCGAGACCGGATTTGGCGACCAGACGGGCCGCTTGGGCCAGCTTTTCGCGAGTGAGCGCGGACATGCGCCGAAGTTACCCCCGCCTTTGATGCCAGGCGTCGCGAGAAAATGACGGAGGGGTCAAGGGCGGGAGACCATAATCTCCCCATGCCCCCTCCCGCCGAGCTGATCGCCTTGGCCCGCGCGATGTCCGATCCGGCCCTCGACGCCGCGATCCTCGCCGAAGGGAATGTGAGCACCCACGCTTCGGGCGGCCGCCTTTGGATCAAAGCCAGCGGCGCCCAGATGGGCGAGATGACGGCCGAACAATTCGTTGAGGTGGAATCGGCGCCCATTCTGGCCGCCTTGGACTCGGGAATGCGAGACGAAAAGCAGGTTCGCGAGTTCCTGAACGCCGCGTGCCGTTCGGAAAAAGGCGTCCCCTCGACGGAGACGTTTATGCATGCCCTCCTGCTTGGCCTGCCCGAAGTCGCCTACGTCGCCCACTGCCATCCGTCTGCCTTGATCAGCCTCTGCGCGCTCGAGGACGGCCCCGAACTTGCCAAAAAGCGGTTGTTTCCCGACGAAATCGTTCTTTGCGGAGTCGCGGCTTGCTGGGTCCCCTACGTGCCACCCGGGCTCCCACTTGCGGTGGAAATCCGTCAGGCGACGCGTCAGTTTCAAAGACATTACGAGGAGCTTCCCAAGACCTATTGGCTTCAGAATCACGGACTGATCGCCCTCGGCCGCACCGCCAAAGAGGCCGAATCGGTGACCCGGATGGCGGTGAAGGCGGCTCGCGTACTCCTCGGCGCTCTTCAAACCGGCCGCTCCATCCGTTTCCTCGCCGAATCCGAAATCCGTCAAATCGCGGGGTGGCCGGACGAGCACTTTCGGCAAAAACTGCTTTGGGGGAACCCATGACGTTGGTGCTGGCGGTCCTCGCGTTCGGGATGCAGGAGGGACCGGCGGTGGGAAAGCCGCCGGCGGCTTGGAAGCTCGACCCTTTCTATGAAAAACACCTAGATCTGGACGGGCTGCCGATCGTCGGGTCCGTAAAAGTGTCCGATTCGGCCCTTCGCGAAGCATGGCGGATCGGAAAGGAAATGCTCCGCCATCTGCCCGAGGCGCGAGAAGCAATGATCCGCAACCGTGTCCGGGTCGCCATCATGGCCCCGACCGAACAGACCTTGGACATTCCCGAGCACGCCGATTTGCAGAAAGCGTTTCCGCAAACGGACTGGAATCGACGGGCGCGAGGGCTCGGCGCCACCAAACAGCGCCCCGCCGTTTCTGGTGCGGAGGAGAATTTGTTGGGTCTCCTTAACGATCGTTACAAGGGCGAATCGATCTTCATTCATGAGTTTGCCCACGCGATCTTTGAAATGGGGCTCGAAGAGGTCGATCCGAAGTGGCGGGACGAGCTGAAGGTTTGCTTCGAATCGGCCAAGAAGACCGGTCTTTGGGAACGTACCTACGCGCGCGAGAATCCCAATGAATATTGGGCCGAGGGCGTTCAGAGCTATTTCGACGCCAACCAAACCGCCGATCCCCCCAACGGCATCCATAACGCCGTCGGCACGCGACCCGCGCTCGAGCGCTACGATCCCGGACTCTTCAAGCTCATCGACCGGGCTTTCCGCACGAATTGGCGATGGAGTGGACCGCCCAAGGCAAAATAGGGCCATGGTTGCCGACGCTCTTCGTCTCGCCAGCTACATTGGCGGTTCGTTCACCGATCCCGATTCCGAAACGTGGACGCCGTCGCTCGACCCGACGCATCCCGAGCGAACGGTGGCGCTCGTTCCGAACGGCTCCGCGGCGGAAACGGGCCGGGCCGTCGAGGCGGCAGCGGAAGCCCAGTCCGCTTGGTCCCGGTTAAGCGGACCGGTCCGGGCGGACCATTTGTACCGCTGGGCGCAAACGATCGCGGGCCGAACGGAAGAATTGGCTTTAGCGATCGTTACAGAAGTCGGCAAGCCGATCGGTGAAGCCAAAGGAGAGGTGGGGCGTTGTGAAATGATCCTGCGGTATTTCGCGGGAGAGGCCGTCCGCCAATGTGGGGAAGTCGTTCCGGCGCAAACTTCCGGCTCGGTTCA
>CAYONY010000187.1:0-6820 GCA_964405415.1 uncultured Fimbriimonadaceae bacterium
GATGGAATCGATTTTCCATCGCAAGAACTACTTTTATCCCGACCTGCCCAAGGGCTATCAGATCAGCCAATACGGCGAGACCAACCCTCTGGGCTACCTAGGCCGCCTCGAAATCCCTTTGCCCGACGGTTCGGCCAAAACCATCCGGATTCGGAGGGTCCACCTCGAGGAAGACACCGGCAAACTGCTGCACTTGCCCAAAATCGGCTCGGGCATCGATTTCAACCGCGCCGGGGTTCCACTGATGGAGATCGTCACCGATTTCCCCCCCGATATCGAGACCGCCGAAGAAGCCAAGGCGTATCTGCAAGAGCTCCGCCACGTGCTTCTCTATCTCGGGGTTTGCGATGGCAAAATGGAGCAGGGCTCGCTGCGCTGCGAACCGAACATCTCGGTTCGGCCGGAAGGCGCGGCCACGTATGGCACCAAGACGGAGCTTAAGAACCTGAACAGTTTTCGAAGTGTCCAGCTCGGCGTCGACTACGAAATTCGACGGCAGTCCGAAGCACTGGAACGCGGCGAGACGATCCGCCAGGAGACGCGAGGTTGGAATGAAGGCACCGAATCCAGCTTCTTGATGCGGACCAAGGAGTCGGAGCAGGACTACCGGTACTTTCCCGATCCCGATCTCGCGCCGATGCAGTTCGACGAGGCGTATATCGAACAACTCCGAGCCACGATCCCCGAGCTGCCCCTGGCCAAATCGCGACGCTATCAACGCGATTTCGGGCTTGACGCGAAGGAAGCAGCCCGAATGGCCGCCGACCTGGGTTGGGCCGAGTTCTTCGAATCGGCGGTCGATCTGGGCGGCCCGCCCAAGACCATCGCCAATTGGATGAATGCCGACTTTGCCATGCATCTCAATGCCGAGGGACTCGAAGTCAGGGCAAGCCGGATTACGCCGGGGCATCTGGTGGACCTGGCCCGGTTGATTGAAACGGGCGCCATCAGCGGCAAAATCGGCAAAGAGGTTTTTGCCCAGGCGTATCAAGATGGGCGGCTTCCGACCGACATCTTGAAGGAGAGCGGGCGGACCCAAATTTCTGACGACGAGGCGATTCGGCCTCATGTCGAGAAAGTTGTATCGGAACACCCCGATGTCGTCGTCAAATATAAAGGCGGGCAAACGGGCGTGCTGGGCTTTCTCGTCGGGCAGACGATGAAGGCGACCCAGGGGCGAGCCAAACCGGAACGCGTGAAGGAGATTTTGGAGGAACTGCTGGACCCATCATGAACCGTCTCGCGATCATCTTCTTGGCCCTGAGCCTTCCCGTCGGCGCCTACTCCGGACCGCCGAAGCAGTCCCGCATGGACGTGATTTGGCGGGCCGCCTATCATCGCATCGAGAAGCAGGGCGACTATTGGTTCGACGCCGGTGACTTTCCCCGGATCATCAACTCGTTGCGCCTGGCCAACGTGGTCTATCCCGAAGACTATGAGACCGCGACCAATTTGGGTTGGCTCTTGGAGAGCACGGACGAGGATGACGAAGCTTTGGTGGTCTACATCCGGTATGGCAAAGAGAACCCCACCAATCCGGACGCGGCCTACCCTGAAGGCAACTTTTACTTCATGAAGAAGGCCTATGCGCGGGTTCCGCCGATCATGGAGCCCTCGATCAAGGGCCGTCCGCCCCATCCGAATTCCTTCCGCATCCTGGCCCATGCCTATGAAAAGCTTGGGCTGCTGAAGGACTCCCAGCGGGTCTGGAACGCGCTGATTGCGCTGACCCCGAACGACCAAGCGGCCAAGAACAATCTGCGGCGTGTGGAAAACAAATTGAAAGGCGAGGTCCCGGCGCCGCCCCCCAAGCGGTAGAGTTCCAGAGATGGAGCCTCTGCGCCGGACCTTTCGCGGCTATGAGCCGGCCCAAGTGGACCGTCTCGTTTCGGGGCTTTATTCCCAGCTTGAAACGCGGCTTCGCGAGATCGAAGAACTGCGTCACCAAAACACGTTGCTGAACGAGGAACTGGCGGACCGGCGCGAGAGCCAGGCCGCACTCGAACAGGATGAGAAGGCGATTCGGGCGGCCCTGGTGAGCGCGCATCGCCAGGCGGAAGATGTTTTGGCCCAAGCCCGGAAGGATGCGGAAATACTGCTCGAGGTCGCGCGGGAAGCCGCGAGCCGCTACCAAGAAGACCTACGCGGGCGGATCGACGATCTCAATTGGCAAATCGAGCGGCTGACCCTGCAAAAACAACGCTTCATGGCCGATTTCCGGGGATTGCTGGAGGCCAACTTGGTGCAGCTTGCCGCCGGCGAGCCTTCCGATATTCGTCCTGCCGTCGCGCAAATGCAAGACGAGGCGCCGCTTGAGCCCGTGATCCAGGCGGACGAGGCCGTGGTGGCTGAAGTAGAGACCCCGGTCGAAGCGTCGTGAGCGCGGAGATCGACGTTCGCCTCGTGCCCCGCAGCCGCCAATCGCGCCTGGAAGTTCAAACCGACGGAACGCTTCGCGCATGGGTCTACGCCCCGCCGGTGGAGGGCCAGGCGAATGCCGCGCTGATCGAGTTGATGGCCAAACGGCTGAGCGTTCCCCGAGCCTCAGTTTCGATCGTTCGGGGCGAGACGAGCCGGACGAAGCGGATGCGAATCGACGGAATCGAACTTTCGGAGCTTTGGAAGCGGCTATCCTAGGGAACCCGAGCGATGCGTGCCGGAGGGCGCGCCCAGTGAACGATGAGCGACCCCAACCGAACCCAGATGGCGGCCCCGCCGACGATCGATCCCAACCGAACGGTCATGGGGACGGCGCCGACGATCAATGCCACGGTTACGATCAAGCCGGTCCAGTGTCCGATCTGCAAAACTTTTAACCCGGCAGGCATGATGTTCTGCGTCGAATGCGGCTTGATTTTCGACCGTTCGCTGCCCGACGATGCGTTCGGTGCGCCGGCGGTGAAGTTGCCTTGCCTCGTGGAGACGAGCGGGCGGGAGCACCCGATCCGGCCGGGAGCCAACATCGTGGGGCGCGAAGGCGACGTCACCCTTCCCGATTCCAAAGTGAGCCGCAAACATGCGCAAATCCTCAGCGAAGATTCGGGCATGTTTTTGGAGGATCTGGGCTCGACGAATGGAACGCTTCTGAACGGCGACAAGGTGTCGCCGGGCGAGCGGCGAACGCTCAACGGCGGCGACCTGGTGAGCTTCGGCGGGGTGGAGTTGCGGTTGAGCTATCCGGGCCAAGCCGGGGCCACCCAGATGCTGGGTGGCAACAAGACGGCGGCGATGCCCGCGGCGCCGATGGCCGCTTCTTCGACCCAGGTGGGAAATGATGAACCGGGAGCGCCGGGTTTAGCCGGCGAAACCTCGGAAGCGACGTCTGCCTTTGAACCCGTCGCGTTCCTTATCTACGATGGCAACGAACTCCCCCTGAAGGCCGGCGCCAACTCTTTCGGCCGCAAGAGTGAGAACGACGTCTCGATCGCCGACCCCTACGTGTCCGGCAAACACGGCCAAATCGAAGTCGAAGAGGACGGGATCTACTTCACCGACTTGGGCTCGACGAACGGAACGTTTGTGAACGGGGCTCGCCTGACGCCCAATATGAGGACGAAAATCGGCGAGGGCGACGAGTTCACAATCGGAAGCTTGTCGATAAGTTTCCGGCCGAACCCCTAGCCGCCAACCGCGCATGGACGAAATCACCGCCGACTACGCCGCCCAGACCCTGCTGGCTCCCCCGGAACTAAAGGTCCGGACCCGCATAACCGTCGGCGCCAAGACCGACCTCGGCCGCGTTCGCGAGAACAACGAGGACAAGCACGAATTCTTCATCCCCGAAGACGAGGCTCAGCTCGCCCGGCGCGGCATGGCCTTTGTGGTCTGCGACGGCATGGGCGGCCACGCGGCGGGGCAGATCGCGAGCGAACTCGCAACCAAAACCTTCCTCGACGTCTATTTCAACCATCCCAGCGAGTCGCCCGCTTCCGCTTTACTCGCCGGAATCAAATCCGCCAATCGCTACGTGCTCGACGTTTCACTCGCCGTTCCGGCGCGGCGCGGGATGGGCACTACGCTTTCCGCCGTCGTTTTGATTCAAGACCAAGCTTGGATCGCCCATGTCGGCGATTCGCGGATCTATCGGCGGCGTGAGGGCCGGTTCGAGCAAATCACCGAGGACCATACATGGGTCTCCGACGCGCTGAAGCTTGGCATCATTCAGCCCGAAGAGGCGGCGACGCATCAGAACCGCCACATGCTCAGCCGCGCGATCGGCACCGAGGAAAACGTCCCCGCCGACATCTTCCCTATCGACCTCCAAGGCGGCGACACCTTCCTGCTTTGTTCCGATGGGCTCATCAACCATGTCGGCGACGAAACGATCAGCCTCACTCTCGCTCAATTCGGCCCCAGCGAAGCGGCTTGGCGGCTGGTGGGCCAGGCCCTCATCGGCGGAGGCAGCGATAACTGCACCGTGATGGTCGTGCGGGTGGATGAGCTGACCGCCATCGATTAGTCTTGGGCAGGGAAAGCCGGTCTCGACGTCGAACGTATCCACTCGGCAGTTGCTTGGTGTGACTTCGTGTCCTTTGTGCCTTTGTGTTTCTATCCCTAGGACAAACACGAAGACACAAAGAACCCGAAGTCGCACAAAGTCGAAGGCCTGGACAGGAGGCTCGAGGATGAAACGGATCGGTTGGATCGGATTGACGCTGGCGCTGCTCATCGCCGGCGGCTGCAGCAAGGGTGACGAGGCCAAAGGCGACGGCGGCTCGGGAGGCGGCGGTCAGAAGAAGCTGCGCCTCGCGATGATCCCCAAAGGCACCACCCACGAATTCTGGAAGTCGGTGGAGGCCGGCGCGCGCGACGCCGAGAAAGAGCTCGGCAACGTGGAAGTCATTTGGAAGGGCCCGCTCAAAGAGGACAACAAAGACGAGCAGGTCAAGGTCGTCGAAGACTTCACCGGCCAGGGTGTGGACGGCATTCTTTTGGCTCCTCTCGACGACAAAGCGTTGCGCATCCCGGCTGAAGACGCCAAAAAAGCCGGCATTCCGGTTCTGATTTTCGATTCGGACCTCAAGGACGTGGACGTGGTCAGCTTCGTCGCCACCGACAACGAAAAGGGCGGCTTTATGGCGGGTGAGCAGCTGGCCAAGCTGCTTGGCGGCAAGGGCAAAGTGATCCTCTTACGCTATCAGGAAGGCTCCGCCAGCACCACGTTCCGCGAAGAAGGATTTCTCCGTGCGATGAAGGCAAATCCGGGAATCGAACTGGTGAGCGACAACCGCTACGCCGGGGCCACGGTCGAATCCGCGCTCGCGGAGAGCGAAAACCTGCTCTCTCGGTTCAAGAATCCGGACGGATCGCCCGGCGTCGCCGGCATTTTTTGCCCCAACGAAAGCTCGACCGCCGGCATGCTCCGGGCGCTTCAAGATGGCGGCTGGGCAGGCAAAGTCCGCTTTGTCGGCTTTGACGCCAGCGAAAAGCTCATCCAGGGTTTGGAAGCTGGCCACCTCGATGGGTTGATTCTTCAGAACCCTCGCAAGATGGGCAACCTGGCGGTCAAGACGATGGTGGATTTCTTGAACAAGAAAACCCCCGAAAAGCGCATCGATACCGGGGCGGTTCTCGTGACCAAGGAAAACATGAAAGAGCCGGATGTCGCGGCGCTCTTCGCCAAGCCCTGAGACGGAAAGCTTGAAGACCGAACCGCGAGCCTCGATCCTGTCCCGCTACGGCAACGTAGCGGGACTCATGCTGGCCCTGGTGGGCATCTTTGCCTTCTTTTGGTGGCAGGTGACCGACCCTCAGGGCCATCACACCTTCGCCAATGTGGCGAACCTGCAAACGCTGGCGCGCCAAGCGACGATCGTGTCGCTCGCCGCGCTGGGCATGACGTTCGTGATCATCTCCGGCGGGATTGACCTTAGCGTAGGCTCGGCGGTCGCATTGGTCACCATCGTGATCGCTTGGTGCCTTCGCGAAGGGGCATCGCCCGGATTGGCCTTGTTGGCGGGGATTGCGGCGGGAACCTTCTGCGGCGCGGTCAACGGCGGCCTCATCACCCGGTTGCGCGTCACGCCCTTCATCGTCACGCTCGGCACTCTGCTCGTGTTTCGGGGGGCCGCCAAATGGATCGGCGAAGAAAAGAAGATCGATGCCGATTTGACCTGGCTGAACGATTTGTTGCGGGTTTTGGGCCCCCAAGAGAAGTGGAAGCTTCTCCCCGAAGGGGTTTGGATGGCCATCGTGCTGGCCATGCTAATGGCGGCGATCCTGCGCTCGACCCGGTTTGGCCGCAACGTGCTGGCGGTGGGCGGGAATGAGGAAGCGGCCCGGTATGCCGGCATTGCGGTCGGGGGCGTGCGTTTCGCGGTCTACGCCTTGATGGGCGCCTTTATCGGGTTGGCGGGGCTGATGCAGTTTGCGCGGCTATCGGTCGGCGATCCCACCGTGGCCGAAGGGCTCGAACTCGAGGTGATCGCGGCGGTCGTGATCGGTGGAGCGAGCCTTTCCGGAGGGCAAGGCAGCATCCTCGGGACAATGTTGGGGGTCGCAATCATGGCCACGATTCGGGCCGGATGCTCTCAGATGGGCATGCCCAACTACGTTCAGCAGATCGTGACGGGCGCGATCATCATCGTTGCGGTCGGATTGGACCGCCTTCGAACCCGCTCGGCGGCCTCCCTTTGACGCCAATCTCCGTGCGTATCGTCAGTTTCGTAAAGGAATCCTCAAATCTGCCGTTAAATCTTATGACGTCGAATAACGGCGCTTCGTCGAAGGCGGCGGTCGGGCGATGATTGGGGCATCCGGTGCAAAACGCGCGCGCTGGACCGGCGCGGAGGCGGATCGCGGGCCCCCAACAGTCCCCCGC
>CAYONY010000188.1:0-6799 GCA_964405415.1 uncultured Fimbriimonadaceae bacterium
TCGCGGGAGCTATGGCGATGGGGATCGCGGCGGCGATCGAGACGGGGGTGGCTCGGGCGACGGGGAACGGGCGCCGCGCCGGGAGGACGGCCCATCCGAACCGCGTGAGGAACGCGCGCCCCGCGAAGGGCGAGCGCCCCAAAACGCCTCGGACCAGGCGGCGGTTCGCCCCGACATTCCTTCGGACTTTCCGAAAAAATCCCGTTCCGACGACGAGGAAGTGAACGCCCGCTTCCGCCCACGACGCTAGCGATCGAAAGCCCCTCCCTCGTTTTTGCGCAGCGAAAATGAGGGAGGGGTGGGGGAGGGAGATCCGGGTTCCCCCTCCCTCGAACAAACTCATCCGGAACAATCAGGCGCGTAGCCGCTTCCTAAGTCTAGCGGCGCGCGTTTCGCCGAACTCTCGGCGTTTCTCGGCGTCGCCCATCCTGGGGAGGATCGGGCATGGAAGACAGGTCATGGGTAGACCGCAATCTCTACCCGTTCGAATCGAAAACGTTCGACGTGGACCACAAAACGGTCCACTACATCGATGAGGGCCAAGGCGAGCCCGTCGTGTTTCTGCACGGCATGCCCACCTGGTCGTTCATGTACCGGGATATCATTCTCGGGCTTCGATCCCATTTCCGCTGCATCGCGATCGACAACGTCGGCTTTGGCCTTTCCAGCAAGCCCGCCACGTACACCTATCGACCTGAAAAGATGGCCGAGTACCTGGCCGACCTGATTGCCCATTTGAACCTGAAAGAGATCACGTTGGTGGTCAACGGAACCGGCGGGCCCATCGGCCTGAGCTACGCGATCGACCATCCTCAGAACATCCGCCACATCGTGCTGCTCAACACCTTCATGTGGCCCCTCCGGGGAGATATCCAGGCCGAGAAGATCGCCAAATCCGCCGATTCTGGATTCAAGCGCTGGCTGCAGCTGAAGCACAACTTCGCGGTGAAGGTCGGTTTCAAGTCCCGATTGAAAGATCGCGGGCACTTCACGAAACAAATCCTGGCCCACTATTTGGGACCCTTCGAAGCTCCGGAGAAGCGGCACGGGCCGATCGGCTACGCCAAGTCGTTGATTTCTTCCGGCCCTTGGTTCCAGCAGCTTTGGGATCGAAAAGACGCGCTCCGGAACATCCCGGCTCTTTTGCTTTGGGGCATGAAAGACGATGTCTTTGGCGAATCCGCGATCATGAAATGGCAGGATGTTTGGCCCGAGGCCAAGGTCCGGCGGTTCAAGAACAACGGCCACTACCTTGCGGAAGAGCAAGGCGCCGGATTGGTCCCCGAGCTGATTCTCTTCCTCACCGATACCGACTACCTCCCGACGTCTACAGCGGAAGTGTGAGAAGCTTTTCCGTCGGAATCTATGCAAATCGTTGCATATGTGTTAGCATAGGACGTATGGGCGTTGGAGCTCTTACCGTAGCAGCTTTCCTGTCCATTGGGTTGGGACCCGCTCCCGTCAAGGTTCCTCAGCTTGCCCTGTATAAAGTCGACTTCTTTCCCTCGTACCCCGTCACGGATGCGGGCCAATTTTACCGGACCGAAACGGGCCAGCCGCTTCCGGCCGGCGACGGCAAGTACCCGGCGGTCGAATTCGACGTGAACCGGCCTGCCACGCCGGTCGATATGCGGACGGTACCGTACGTTGTGCAGCGGCGAGGCAATGCTCCCATGTTCGTTGACGTCACCTGGTACAACCCGATGAGCTACGCGGTGACAGGAACCTGGCAGTGCGAAGCGGCGGTATTCGTGCGAACCAGCTGTAGCCCACCTCAAGTGTATCCGCTGGGCGCCGAAGTTGTGAATCCGAATCTCTCCATTCCCGCTACCGGTACCGCGACCCGGCAACTGATCTTGACCGGTTATCCCGATTTCGTTTGCTCGGGAACCATCTACGTTGCATTTTCCGCCGTATGCCCGCCCCTAATTGGCGACGGAGAGTATTACGGCCTTCAGTATCAAACTGACGAGGCTCCCACCGGATGGATGAGCACGCCCTGGGCGGAAGTGCTCACCGACTCTTGTAAGTGGTCCGATGGAAGGCTCGGGCGCCAGGATATCCTAAAATTTTCTACAAAGGGACTTTTCAGTTCCTCGATGTTCACATACGATCCTACAACTTCTCGACACATAGTGTTGGACGCCAAGAGCCCAGATGAAGGCAAATTCTATCTTTCCGATCCGGCATGGGCAAGCGCTGGTGACTGCCGTGATATTTCCTCCTACTTGACGCTCGCAACTACGTCATTGGGCCAGGGGCTCGCTTTGAAGCAGGTATATACGGTCAACGAGACAGGTGTTATACCGCAATTTCGAACAAATTCGATAAAGGGGATTGGGCTTGGGTCCTACGGCACTTTTGATTTTTGGTTTCACCAGTTTGCGGTGGATGGCACGAGCGTATTCGATGCGTCGTCGGCTCATTATTACGGTCTGGACGGAGCAGCTTATCTTGATGTACCGATTGCTTGGCCACAAAGCGACTTCTGGCAGAAGCCACTCTCTGGGACCCAGTACGTCGGACTTACAAACGGATTGACTGGAATCCCTGGGCCACTGTTACTTTCACCAACATTTGGCCAGGCGCTCATTGAAGGGCCAAAGTTTCCAAATCGTACCACGGTACTGTTAACGGGAGTAAGGTAACCATTATGATACTCACTGGACTCATATGTACGTCGATTCTTTCGGTGCCGTTGAATCAATCGTTATGTCAAAGGATTATTGAAGTTCTGCTAACGGAGGGCTTTAAGCTGAGTCTATCTCGCGGAACGCAAAGCGACATGCCCGCGAGAGTGGATCTGACCCTTAGGAACGAAGCCAAAAACTCTTCGATGGGTATTGAGTTGAATCAACACAACCGATCCGAGACCAAGCAAGGTACGCGGGATGGCTTTGGAAACGGAGCAGCCGGTCCGATTATTGAGTCTACGCTTAGCGGGTTTTCACTGGGGGAGAGCGCGTTTGCCTTTAAGGAGCAACGCGTGTGCATGCTTCGGGTTATCGCGGATCGGTACTCGCTTGAAGTTAAGGTAGGATTTAGGGCCAACTCGCATAGCGCGTCACAACACGAAATCAATGCGACTTTCAGCTCAAGAGTTTGTGAGAAGGCGGCTCGAACTCTCCTTTCCGAAGCCATGGCCCGAGATCTCGACGACAACGGTCGGCCCCTTGGGACAGCCTATTTGACGGGTCTTGAAGCCAGTAAAGCAGGCTACCTCCCCCTGTCCCAATGGGCGCAGCGTCGCTCGATTGCCGTGACCTACGACGACTCCATTGCGGCGGCGCTCTTCACCTTCGGGGGCAAAGATGTGAAGCTGCTGTTGGCGTCGAACAAGGCGATCGTCAATGGTCGAGAGGTTGCGCTCGGCGGCAAGTTCATTCTCGCTCGGGGGAGCCGATGGTTCGTGCCCGACTCCGAGCTTGCCGACGCGATCGGATAGACAGGTGACCGGAACAGTCTCCTTCCCCTCGTTCGTGCCACGCTCAGATCGGAGGGCAAGCCTGTCCTCGAGCGAAGCGAAGGATGCCGGATCTGTGCGTGCGATGGTTCCTCCGTGAACTTTGAACGTTCAAACGGGAATCCTCAGTTCGACGCCGCCTCCTTGGACTTTGTGAGAACTCCCCTTCACCGTCCCGGTTGACCAAACCCTCCCCCGAGGCCGGAAGGGAGAGAACGGAAGAGCGGAGGAACGAAGGAACGGGAGATCGGACGGCCGATGGCGTGCGCGAGAGTGCGTCGGCATATGACGGTGTGATGACATGACCAACTCGAAAGAGAATTGCGCCAAATGACGATGATTCCTGTGATTCCTGTGAATCCGCCTCCCTTCCAGACCGCCACCTGCCAACCGCTGACCGCCAACCAAAACATGTCCAAAGCACCTTGGCTTCCTAAGATTCCTGGGATTCTGGCCCCCAACTTGGCCATTGCCAGGTCGAAGGTATCCTGTCTCTCAAGGCGACGCTCTCTTCCGAGCCCGCCGAACTCGTTTTGAGCCAGCCTAACGAAAACGCCCTCGCCTTTCGGCGGGAGATCGAAAATGCGTCCTCCGTCGTCATCGGAACGCACCTCAACCCGGACGGAGACGCCCTGGGCTCGGCTTTGGCGGTCTCGCTCGCTCTCGATAGCCTGGGCGTGGACAACGAGGTCCTCTGCCACCACGTTCCGCCGGTGAACCTTCGGTTCCTTCCCGGCGCCAAGCGCATCCGCCAAGAGCCCAAAGGAGCGAAACACGACCTCGGCATCATCGTCGATCTGGACAGCACCGAGCGCCTGGGCAGTACGGCTCCGTTCTTCGAGCGCTGCCACCGGATCGTCGTCATCGACCATCACGTCCCCCACGAGGCCCCCGGCGACCTGCGGATCATCGACACCTCCGCCGCCGCCACCGCCCTCATCCTGACCCGCCTCTTCCTCGAGCTGGGGTTCGAGATTACGCCCGAAATCGCCACCTGTCTGCTCACCGGCATCGTCACCGACACCGGCAGCTTCCGCTTTCGCAACACCTCGCCCGAATCGCTCCACCTCTCCGGGCTCCTCATCGAAAAGGGCGGCGACATCAACCGGGTCAGCGAAGAGATCTTCCAGCGCAAGACGCTTGCCAGCACCAAGCTCCTGGGAACCTTGCTCGACCAGCTCATTCTCGAGTGCGACGGCCGCCTTTGCTGGAGCGCGCTCCGCCTCAATGATTTCGAACGGGCCGAGGCGGGCGATGAAGACACCGAAGGCTTCGTCAACGAGCTGCTTTCGATCGAGACGGTCCAAATCTCCGCCGTTTTTCGGGAGCCCAAGCCGAACAAGATCCGGGTGAGCCTGCGGTCTCGAGGCGACTTCGACGTCGCCGCGGTCGCCCGTGAATTCGGCGGCGGCGGCCATCGCAACGCGGCCGGCTGCTCGTTCGACCTGTTTCTGGATGAAGTCGTCCATATGCTCGTTCCGAGGCTCAGACAGTGCTTGGAATCCTCCTGATCGACAAGCCGGAGGGCGGCACTTCGCACGATGCGGTCAACCAGCTCCGCCGCACCTTTGGCACGCGCCGCATTGGGCATGCGGGCACGCTCGATCCGCTGGCGACCGGACTGCTCGTAGCCGCAGTGGGTTCCGCAACGCGTTTTCTGCAGTACCTGCCGCTCGAGCCCAAGGTCTACGAGGGCGAAATCCAGTTCGGGCAAACCTCTCCCACCTACGATCGGGAAGGCGAGCTAAGCGATCCCACCCCCATCCCCGCCGATTTCGAGGACCGGGTTGCGACCGCTATCTCGGGCTTTAAAGGGCTGATCCAGCAGCTTCCGCCGATCTACAGCGCGGTCAAGGTCGCCGGCAAACCGCTCTATCACTACGCCCGCAAAGGCGAAGACGCGCCCCGCGAACCTCGGTCCGTGTTCATCGAGTCGCTCGAATGGCGCCTGGATGGTCCGGGCCGAATCGCCATTCGCCTTGTCTGTTCGGGCGGAACTTATGTTCGGACGCTCGCCGACGACTTGGGCCGCGTTGTCGGTTGTGGGGCCCATCTGGCCTCGCTGCGACGCACCCAAGCGGGCCGATTCCACGTAGAACAAGCCGTGGCCCTTGCCGAAGCCTCTCCGGTCCATCTTATTCCGTTGGCGGAAGCCCTTCCGCCGATGCCAATGGTGGAGCTGAACGAAACCCAGGTGCGGGCGATCCGGATGGGCCAGCGCGTGGGCCTGTCCGATCCTCCCGTCGGGCGGCTGGCGGGGCTGCTTGCTCCGGATGGACTCCTCGTTGGCGTCGCGCAGATTGACGGCACGTCGCTCCAACCCGAGTGCGTCCTGCCGCTTGAGGCGGTCCATGGTTAACTTGCGCGCGCCCGCTACCCGCGCCGACCGCTTGGGTCAGGGCCTCTGGGCGCTGATCTTCTTGGCGATTTTGGTGGTCGGAGTCTTTCTGAAGCCCAGCCCGAACGGCCACGGCACCCATATGCAGCTCGGCCTGCCGCCTTGCCCCAGCGTGATGCTCTTTTCCCGCCCCTGTCCGGGCTGTGGCATGACGACTTGCTTCACCTATATGGCCCATGGCCAAGTTTTGGATGCCTTTCGGGTTCACGCCTTGGGGCCAATCCTGTTTCTTATGTGGGGAGCTTCGGCGCTAGCCGCGGGCTACGGCGCCATCCGGGGACGCAAGCTCGATACCTCCTCGCGGGCCTTTAACTGGAGCATGGCCGGGTTTGCGGTGCTGTTCTTTCTCTATGGCGCCTACCGGTTTCAACAAGGCTTCACCGGCGACCCGCTGGCGCATTACGCCGAGCCGCCCTCGGCATCGCGTTGAACCGCTCGTGCAGAATCGAAGGCGTTCATGGAGTTCTCTACGCTGCTCGCCCACTTCGACCGCTGCCCGTTGGTCGCATCTGCCCAAGCCAGTGAGGGATCGCCGCTGGCCGATAACGAGACCCTTCTCAAATTGGCTCAAAGCAGCCTTCAAGAGGGGGTCGAGGTCTTGCGTTTGCAGGGCGTCGACGCCATCCGCCACATTCGCGGAGCGACCCGGGCGCCTACGATCGGGCTGATCAAACGGCATTACGACGACAGTCCGGTCTACATCACGCCGACGATGGCGGAAACGGAAGCGCTCATCGATTCCGGATGCGAGGCGATCGGGCTCGATGCGACACAGCGGCCCCGCCCCGGCGGCGCTCAGCTTTCCGCATTGCTGGCTCGAGTCAAGGAGGCCGGGCGGCTCGCGATGGCGGATTGCGACACCGTGGAATCGGCGAAGGAAGCTGAGCGTATGGGTTTCGATTTTGTAGGCACGACGCTGGCCGGCTACACCGAGCACC
>CAYONY010000189.1:0-3009 GCA_964405415.1 uncultured Fimbriimonadaceae bacterium
ATCGCTCAGGTTCTCGGCGGGCACGGCGAAAAATTCCGCCAGTCCTCCGGGCACCAGCTTGGACTTCTTCCATTGTTCGCAGTGCACAGGTTTTCCCGAACAGCACCAAAAGCACTTGCCACACGCCGCGTGATGGTGCGGCGCCACCCGGCTTCCCACCGGAAACCGTGCATCGTCCGATTCCACCACCACTCCCGCGACCTCATGCCCTAGCACATGGGGGACCTTCCGCTCCATGTACCAATCCATCAACTCGCCCGAGCAGAGCCCGCTGGCTTCGGTTTTGACGAGAAGCCCGCCAGGAGGGAGCGCCGGCTCCGGCTCGTCGCGAATCTCGATGCGGCCCCCGCCGACGTAACGCGCGAGCTTCATGGGCGAAACACGTACTTGATCCCGCGTCCTAGCCGAAGGTCTTCGAACACCTCGGCCGCCTCGTCCAAGCGCCGTTCGGCGGTGAGCAACGGCTCGAGCGCGAGTTTGGGGTCGAGCAGCCATCGCCGGGCCGTCCGTACCGCATCGCTGCCGAAGTGGAACGGGCTGATAAGGTCGATTTGGCCATAGTGAACCTTCGATGTATCGAACGACGCGGTCGAACCGCTGGGACAGCCCCCAAACAGAACAACCCTGCCCCCGCGACGGGCAAATTGGAGGCTCCGTTCCCAAATTTCGACACTGCCGGTGCACTCGATGACCAGATCGAAGCCTTGGCCCTTCTGAGGTTCAAGAGCGTCGAGGCGGACGGTGGTGGCGCCATAAGCCGAACCGGTCGCGAGCCGATCGGGGTTCCGCCCCGCCAGCCAAACCTCATCGATTCCCAAATAGCGAAGGACCGCCACGAACATCAACCCCACCGCGCCCGGTCCGATCACGAGCGCGCGCTGGGAAGGGTCGGCGCTGAGCGACTCAAGCCCGACGTTGATGAGCCCTTGCGCGACACAGGCCAGAGGTTCGAGAAGGCTTGCCCGCTCGAAGCTGATTTCCGCCGGTTTGGGAAAGACATTGAGACGGGCGATCCGTTCCGGAATCAGCAGGTACTGGGCGTAGCTCCCCAAAACCTTGGTCGCCATGATCGATTCGCACAAATTTTCCTGGTTGCGGAGGCACCAGTAACAGCTTTGACATGGCGCCGAATGGACACCCATCACCGCATCGCCGACCGCGAACGGCGCGCCTTCGCCGGCGTTGGCGACAATTCCGGAATATTCGTGGCCAAAGGTCCCCGGCATCGGAATCTGGGGGTGGCCGCGGAGAAACGCCTTGAGGTCGGTGCCGCACGTGGTGGCCGCCTCCACTCGAATCAGGATCTCGCCGGTCGTCGGCTCGGGAACCGGAAGGGTTTGGAGCGTAATCGCGCCAGGCCGCTCGAGCACGAGCGCGGGCATTTCGGAGGGCAGAGATTCGGGAGTTCGGCGGGCGGACGCCGGGTTCGGAGTCAGGGTATCGATAACGGCCTCGGGTTTTGGTCTGAAGGACCTAAGGATACCTTCCGGTAAATTAGCGGCATGCCCACCGTGGAGACCTCGATCCTCATCGACGCGCCGCTTGAGCACGTCTACGCCATCGCCAAAGACAACGAGAAGTTTCCCGAGTTCATGGGCGACGTCAAATCGATCACCCCGGTCGAATCGTCCGAGAACCGCGTGGTGTGCGATTGGGTGGGCCTCGTCCCGCAGTTCATGCTCAAAGTGCGCTGGCGGCAAGAGGACGTGTGGGACGACGCGACCCACCGGTGCGAGTTCAGGCAGCTTTCCGGCGACTACGACCACTTAGAAGGGACATGGAGCTTTTCGGACGTCGACGGCAAAACCCAATTCGACAGCGTGGTGGACTACGAATACAACGTTCCGACGCTCGGAGCCCTGGTCAGGAAAGTGATCCACAACATCGTGGTCAAGAACATGGCGGGCGTGCTCGAAGCCATCAAGGCGCGGGCGGAGAGCACGGTGGAAGCGGTTAACAGCCCGCAGCCTGCCGCCGGCAGTTAGCAGTCCCAAATCGTCAATCTTAAGTCGTTGTTCGAAAGTTCTAAAACAACCCCTTGAGCGGCCCATTTGGATCGAGATGCGCCTTGAGCTCGGCCCAGTTCAGGCTGCAGCGGATCGTCCCCGCCGCAAACGGCGCCATCTCGTAAGGGGCAAAGACGAACTCCAAACCCCGCGGGGTCACGCGGAACTGCTCGGCCTGCTTCGCCGTAAGCGTTTTGACCCCGCCATCGAGGACATAAGGCGCCTCCGGCCGATTCTTAAGTCGCGCGATCACCATCCTTGAGACCACCGAAAGAGGGTCGATCCGCGTACGAAAAAGGTGGGCGAGCTTCAAATGGACGGGCTTGCCGGCCACGATCCCGAAATTCATGAAGGCATACGACCAACTTCCATGGGCGCCTCCTGCGTACTCGTGGATCTCCAACAAGGTGCTCACGAGCCTCGGACGCAAGACTCCGTTCTGAAAATCGAGGTCGAGCATCCATTCCGGCTGGCCCGATGGCCGCGAACTCTTCAAGAATTCTTGGAGGAAGATGGCTTTTCGTCGTTCAGCTTCGGTTCGGATTGTCCGGTTGGCAAGATCGGCCAGCCGCTTGGCTGCCGGGTCGTCGGCCAGCAAAACCGGGAACTTGACCTTAACTCGATAGTGGTTAGGCTTTGCCTGAGAAGAGGTCGATTCGCGATAGCGGATGCCTTGTTCGGCCAAGGCGGTGAGCGCCAGCCCAAGGGCTGCCCCGAAGGCGACGATACGTAGACCTCTCAACACGCCCTATCATGGACGATTTGGGCTTGATCGCCGCCGTTGGGGGATCGGCTATGCTCAGTTTATGACCCAGCGCGACGCCGCCTTCATGGGGTGCCGGCTCATGGCGCTCTGGTTCGGGATTATCGGGGCGATCCAGCTTCCCTTCGTCATTTCCTCGAGAATGGCGATGCGCGAACGCCTTGGAAAGGAACCCACCGGGTCATTCGCTCAAGTCTTCTTCGACAATTACACGCTCTTCTTGCCCGTCTTCCACCTCCT
>CAYONY010000189.1:3022-6735 GCA_964405415.1 uncultured Fimbriimonadaceae bacterium
CCGGCTTTCCCGAATGCTCAGCGCGAACCCGGAAGAGACCGGGGCGCTGCCTTCGCGGAGCCTGCTCGGCGCTGGTTCGCTGCTTCTCGGAATCTATGCGGCGATCGAGTACGTTCCCAGCTTGGTCAGCACGCTCTACGACAACTTGGCCGCCGGACCCGACAAAGAGACTTCGCTGGCGACCCTCGTACCGAACCTCGTGGGCATTGCGCTCGCCCTGGGCATCCTCATCTGGGCCATCCTCCAGTCGCGAAAAGACGAATCAACCGGCCGAGGCGACGCCCAATAGCCCCACCGCAAAGTAGGCGGCCAGGCTCGCCGCGCCCGCATAGTCTTTCGCCAACCTCTGACCGGCAAACAGACATAAGAGGGTCAGGCAGGCCAGCCAGAGCCCATACCGAGCCACGCCCCACCCCGTACCGGCGAGAAGTTCCGCCAACCCGATTGCCGACAGCAGCCCGGCGGCCAACTCCAAAAGTGTCAAGAGCGAAAGAAACAGGGGCATCTTGCCGCGAAACGGGGACTTCTCAAAATGCGGCGTCATCCACGCCAGGTTCCCCGCCCGGTCGAAAACCTTGTCCAGCCCGGACTGGAGGAACAGCACCGCAAAGAATCCGCACGCCAAAAGGGGGACGGCATCGTGGGCCAATCGTTCGATCACAACCTAAGGACGCGCTCAGCCCCCAAACTTTTGCCGGGCAAAACGCGTAGACTTTGCGCCATGAAGAGGTTCTTGGTCCCGATTTCGGCGGCGATGCTCGCCGCATTCCTCCTGGGCTGCAACAAACCGGCCGAAGAGGGTGGCGGGGGCGCCGCGCTGCCCGCCGAGGCTACGCTGCGGCTCAAGGCCAAGGTCGGCGACAAGTACACGATGCTCACCACCGTCGAAACGTCGGCGGATATCCCCACCCCAGACGGCAAAACCCAGAGTGGCACGATGACGCTGACTGCGACCGAGGAGCACCTGTGCACCAAGCTCGAAGGCACGAATATGACCTGGGAGTCGAAAAATGTCGACGTCCAAGCCACCGGAACCGGCGCCTTTGCCGCGCAAGCCGAACAGGCCAAGAGCCAGCAAAAGGGCAAATCGGAAACCAAGGTTCGCGATGAGCGCAACCAAGTGGTCGGCGCGAACAAGGAGGAAACGCTCGCCCTCACCTATCCCGAGAAGGCGGTCAAGCCGGGAGAATCGTGGACCGGCGAGACCGAACTCATGGGAGCCAAAGCCAAAATCGAATTCAAACTCGAAAAATTCGAATCGCTGAACGGCAAGGTGGCCGCCGTGCTCCAGGCCAATATCACTGGCGGCGAGCAGATCCAATCGGACGGTCCTTTGATGCTCTATGTCGACGTGGCCAACGGCTGGCCGCTCAAGGGATCCGGCGCCTTCACGATGAACCTGCCTCAAGGCATCAAGGCCAAGATGAAGGTTACGATGAACGTGAAGTAGCCTCGCCCGCCGGCTAGGTTCCCCCTTGGGATGAGGTATCACCGGAGGCGATCCGGAACCGGTGGCGCCTTTCGCGCGTCACCCCCTCAAGAGCATGCGCAACTTCACACTTTTTCGATTCCTCGGCCTTGCCACGGCGGTCATGGGCCTCACCGCTACCTCGGTCGCCCAAGAGGTGCCGCAAGCGATCAAAGATGCGATCAAGCGGGCTGATGAGGCGGTGGCCAAGATTGTCGCCATCGCCGACTTTCAGCGCACGTTTGACAACACGATCGGGGCGCTCGACGATCTTTCCGTTCGGCTGGACAACGACACGTCGCTGATCCTTTTCATGCAGCACGTCTCCACCAAAGACGCCGAACGGGATGCGTCGCGAGCGGCCGAGGAGTTCGTCTCCAACTGGCTGATCGAACTGGGCAAACGAGAAGATCTCTATCGGGCGGTCAAAGCTTACGCCGACACCAAGCCCGCCCTCGAAGGCGAGCAAAAACGGCTGCTCGACTTTACGATGCGCGACTACCGCCGGTCCGGCATGATGCTCCCCGCGAGCCAGCGCGAAAAGCTCAAGCAGCTTGAAATGGAAATTAACAAGCTCGGCATCGAATTCCAGACCCTCATCGCTGACGATGAGACCCGCGTGCCACTTCTTCAGGAAGAGCTCAAAGGCGTTTCCGAAGACGTGCTCGAGCGCCAACCCAGTGCCTTTGGCGTGCTCATGGTGGGCATGGACGGACCGACGTTCACCAACATCCTTGACAATTGCGAAAACGAGCTCACCCGGCAGAAGGTCTGGCTGGCCTACAAACGCCGAGGCGGGAAGAAGAACGTCCGTGTCCTAGAAAAACTGCTCAAGCTCCGGGCCCAATCGGCCGAAATCCTTGGCTACCCCACCACCGTCGACTTCGAGGTCGAAGTTCGCATGGCCAAGAATGCCAAGACGGTCGCCGAATTCTATGACAAGCTGCGCCCGATCGTTCGCAAAAAGGCGGAGGTCGACTTCGAGGAGTTCACCGAAGCCAAACGCGAGCACACGAAGAATCCCAATGCCAAGCTGATGCCTTGGGATTACAGCTACTACAAAAACTATCTCAAAGCCAAAAAGTATGCGGTCGACAACGAAAAGATCGCCGAGTATTTCCCGATTGATCGGGTGGTCCAAGGGCTCTTTTCGATCACCCAATCGCTCTACGGGCTTGAGTATCGCGACGTCACCGCCAAAGCGGGGGACCTGAACCTCCCGATTTGGCACGACGATGTGAAGCTGTACGAAGTTTACGATAAGGGCACGTGGAAGCTTCTCGGCCGCTTTTACACGGACCTCTACCCTCGCGACAACAAGTACAACCACGCCGCGTGCTGGGGCCTTCGGCCGCGCAAGACCTTTACCGATGGCTCAACCCAAGTGCCTCTGGCGGCGCTCGTGTGCAACTTCACCAAGCCAACCGCCACCAAGCCATCCCTGCTGCCCCATGACGAAGTCGAGACTTTCTTTCACGAGTTCGGCCACGGTCTCCACCACATCCTCTCGAACTGCAAGTACGGCCGATTCAGCGGTACCGCGGTCGCGCGTGACTTCGTGGAAGCCCCTTCGCAGATGATGGAGAACTGGGTGTGGTCGCCCGAAGTCCTCAAGACCTTCGCCAAGCACTTCGAATCCGAGGAGCCCCTGCCAATGGAACTCCTCGAAAGCATGAAGAAAGCGCGATCCCTGGGCAGCGGCATCGAAACCGAGCACCAGTTCTATTACGGGTTGGTTGACCAGGCCTTCCACACCGCGAAGGGCGGCAACATCGACACGATCAAGAAGGTGACCGACCTCTTCAGCGAAATCGAGCTCTATGACCGGATTCCCGAAACCTGGTTCCACAGCTCGTTCGGGCACATGGTGGGCTATCACGGAGCCTACTATGGGTACCAATGGTCGCTGGTCTATGCCGCCGACATGTTCACGCGGTTTGAAGAGCTCGGCGTGCTCAATCCGAACGCGGGCAAATCCTATCGTGAAAAGATCCTGGGCCGCGGCGGCTCGATGGACGAGATGGACATGCTCAAGGATTACTTGGGCCGCGAGCCCAAGCTCGATTCATTCCTGAAGCTGCTCGGGATGGAGCCCGGCAAACGTTAGTCCGGCTTCTTGAGTATTGGGTATCGATGGATCGGGAGACGCTGGCCCGGGGACCTCAATACCCAATACCTCAAGACTTTCCCTAGTGGATCATCACCTTGCCGGCAACCTTCTGGACCGGGCCGACCTTGGCGTGCT
>CAYONY010000190.1:0-6667 GCA_964405415.1 uncultured Fimbriimonadaceae bacterium
CCCCTCCCTTGAGGGAGGGGTTGGGGTGGGTGGCCTCCAGGGCAGGCATTTGGCTTCAACGGAATTGCGAGTGCGTTCAACCACCCCCTTGCCCCCTCCTTCAAAGGAGGGGGAGATTTAGTCTTCCACCCGAATCCAACTGCACACTTCCACCACGGCTTCGGAAGCTCGCAAAACGTCCAGCGCTGCGCGGAACGACGACTCCAGCGAGCGGTGGGTCAAAAAAACGATCTCGCCGATCCCCGCCTCGGGGTCGAGCACCCGCATCTCCATCGCGGCGAGCGAAACATCGTGGTCGCCGAAGATCCCGGCGATCGCGCCCAGTACCTTCGGTTTGTCCTGAACGGTGAGCCGAACGTAGTAGCTCGTTTGGAGGCGATCGATCGAAACCGTCTCCATCCCCTCGTCATAGGGGATCGCGCTGCCCGGACCGCCGGCCACGATGTTGCGGCCGACGTCGATCAGGTCCCCGATCACCGCCGAGGCGGTCGGCTCCGACCCGGCCCCGCGCCCGCTGAGCATCACATCGCCAACAAAATCGCCGCGCAACCAAACCGCATTGAACACGCCGTTCACGCTGGCCAGCGGATGCGACTTCGGAACCAGCGCCGGATGGACCCGGGCCAGGATCGCGCTTTCCCCAAAGGGCTCGACGATGCCCAGCAGCTTGATCCGATAGCCCAAGACCTCCGCGTAGTGGATGTCCAGCTTGGAGATGCCGCGAATGCCCTCGCGGTAAACGCCTTCGACCGGGGTTTGACGCCCGAAGCAAATCGAGGCCAGGATCGCCAATTTGTAGACCGCATCGAAGCCGTCGATGTCGTTGGTGGGGTCGGCCTCGGCATATCCCAGAGCCTGGGCTTCGGCCAGAACCGGCTCGAGATCGGCGCCCTCCTCGGTCATTTTGGTGAGGATGTAGTTCGTGGTGCCGTTCAGAATGCCCATCAGCTTGAGCACGTCGTTGCCGGCGAGCTGGTGCTTGAGCGGCTGAATAAGCGGGATGCCGCCGCCCGCCGCCGCTTCAAAATGGAGGTCAAGGCCCTTGGACTTGGCCAAATGCACGAGCCGCGAGCCGTGTTTGGCGATCAGCTCTTTGTTGGCGGTGACCACGTTCTTGCCGCGATTGAGGGCTCCTTCCACCAATCGCGCCGCCGGGTCGATCCCGCCGATGAGCTCGACGACGACGTCGATCGTGGGGTCAGCCAGGATGTCGTCGAGGTTTGTCGTGAACATCTCGGCGGGCAGCGAGCGGGGCTTTTGCTCGTTCTTAATCCCGATCCGGACGATCTCCAGCGGCCGGCCGACCTTTCGCGTGATCGCGTCGCGGTTGTCTTGAAGCATCTGGTAGGCGCCTTGGCCGACGGTGCCAAAGCCAAGCAGGCCGATGCGGATGGGGGTGGTCTTGGCCTCGATGGACATGGGACTTTGCTATTTTGGCGCGTGGCGCCAAGTTGAAACCGCGGATGAAGGCAGATCTCGTCAACCCATCTGCGCCAATCTGCAGTTTCTTAACGACCCGCCCGTGACGACCAAACCGCCTTGACCTGCTTCAGCAACTCCTCCGCCCGGTCCAATGGCCACTGGGTCTCCCGGTCGGATAGCGCATTCGCCGGATCAGGATGAACCTCCAAGAACAGCGCATCGATCCCCACCGCCGCCGCGGCGCGGGCCAATGCCGGAATGGCGTCCCGGTTTCCTCCCGAAGCCCCGCCCGCCGCGCCCGGACGCTGGGCCGAATGGGTCGCATCGAAGCAGACCGGCACGCCAAACGCACGCATCACTTCGAGCCCCGGCATATCCACGACCAGCGCGTGATAGCCAAACGTGGTCCCCCGCTCGGTGAGCATCACGTCCGCCGCGCCAAACGAACGAAGCTTCTCCACGATGTTCTTCGTATCTTCGGGGGCCAAAAATTGGCCCTTTTTCACATTCACCGGACGGCGCGTCTTCGCACAAGCCTCAAGCAAATCGGTCTGACGGCAAAGAAACGCGGGAACCTGGAGAAGATCGACCACCGCCGCCACCGGGTCCGCCTGATCCGGCAAATGCACGTCGGTGGTGGTCGGCAGCCCAAAGCGGTCGCCCACTTCGCGCAGGATCGCCAGCCCGGCCTCCATGCCGTCGCCCCGCGCCGTGTTGCCGGACGTCCGATTGGCCTTGTCGAACGACGCTTTGAAAACGTAATTCAGGTCCAAGCGGGTGCAGATTCCATGCAACGTCTCCGCAACCCGAAGACACATTTCGCGCGATTCGGCCAAACAAGGTCCCGCGATCAAGGTGAGCCGCTCGGGCCCGATGGAAAGCTCGCCAACGTTCAAAACGAGCCTATTGTGACCAAATCGCGGACCGCTCAGACATTTGGTCGGACGTTCGGCCCGAAGTTCGCGCTGTAATAGTCGAGCACGTTCGAACCCGGCGCGGCCGCCGCATCGATCTGGTCCAAAACCTTTGCCGAGAGCTTCACCTGGCAGGCCGCCACCGATTCCTCCAGCTGCTTGATCGAACGAGCGCCGATGATCGGCGAGGTCACCCCCGGCTGATTCGCGACCCACGCCAAGCTCAGCGTGGCCAGCCCGATTCCTTGCCGATCGGCGATCCGCTTGAGCTTGGCCACCACTGCGGCCGAGCGCGCGTTCACCCGCCCCATCGGGTCGCTCGTCGCATACCGGCCCGACTTCGGTTTGCCGCTCAAGTATTTGCCGGAAAGCTGCCCGCCCGCCAAGGGCGACCACGGAATCACGCCGTAGCCATACGTCCGGCAAAACGGCAGCAGTTCGCGCTCGATCCGGCGGTCGAGCAGATTGTAAGGCGGCTGCTCGCACACGAACCCGGCCGCCCCCAGCGACCGCGCGACGTAGTGCGCCTCGCAGAGCTGCCACGCCGCAAAAGTGGAAGCCCCGGCGTAGCGCACCTTGCCGGCGCGCACCAAATCGTCCAGGCCGCGCAACGTTTCGTCGATCGGAATGTCGGGTTGGGGCCGGTGAATCTGATACAGATCGATCCAGTCCGTTTGAAGCCGCTTGAGTGACGCCTCGCAAGCCTCGACAATGTGCTTGCGCGAATTGCCCCATGCGTTGGGGTCGTCGTCCGCCATCTTGCCGTGACATTTGGTGGCGAGCACGAGCCGGTCCCGCTTGCCTTTCAGTGCCTTGCCGACCACCGTTTCGCTGGCCCCCCGGCCATAGACGTCGGCCGTATCAAAGAAATTCACGCCCAAGTCGATCGCTTTCGCCGCGATCTTCAACCCTTCCTCGGCAGTCGAACCCCAATCGTCGGGATTCCAATCGAAGGTCATGGTGCCCATGCCGGCAACGGAAACTTGAAGGCCGGTGTGGCCCAGGGGGCGATACTCCATTGGCGTTCGGTTTACCCAAAGGTCGGCGCCGAGTGCTCACGGCCCGCTACGAGACGTTGGGGAAAATGCCCTTTCTCGTTGAGCCGGGCTAAAGCCCGGGGACCAAGGCGCGGGCTAAAGCCTCGCGCTCCATTTCCAGGCGGTTTGCCCTTGTCGCGTTGCGTTTCGGGGTCTGGGAAGGCCATTTGGCCGGCCGGTCGTTGGGAGCCCGGTTTTGGGCGTTCCGCCGGGCTAAAGCCCGGGGACCAAGGCGCGGGCTAAAGCCTCGCGCTCCATTTCCAGGCGGTCTGCCCTCTACGTTCGGCGCGCTTTCCCTAAGGAATCGCGACCATCGGCCCCGGCCGGCCCAATCCGTCCACGGTTTGCAAGAAAATCCTCACCTGAAACATCGCGTTGAGTTCGACGTAGCCAATAACCCGAGGATCGACATTCCGCAAGACGTCCAATGCGGAGCGTTCGCGGGGCTGGCGCCCGCGGATGGCAACGTCTTCGCTCCCCGCCTCCGCCGGCTGGCGCATGAGCATCGCCACGTGGCCTTGCACCGCCGACCGCAGCCCCCCGCCGATCAGAATACGCGTCTTCCCGGCGGGCGCCTCCATCGCTTCCGCGATCTGAGGGGCGCTCGCTTCGCTGAGGGCGGCGCGCGAAAGCTCCCACTCGTCCTTTTGGGGCTCGCCAAGCGTTTTGAATTCCGGTCGTTTGGCCGCCGCATCCAGGGTCGCGAGCGCCCGTCGTCGATACTCCATGGCGTCGAGTTCGATTTCGTATCTCTCTTTGGTTTCGGTGAGCCTTCCTCCGGCCGCCTTGGCCAAAAGCCCGAGAAAGTCCTTCACCGGCACGTTCGACAACCAACCCTTGTAGGCATAGCGCTCGAGCGTCCAATGCACTTTTAAGCGTTTGCCGCCGATCTGGATCACACTGCCCAATACGGTGGCCTGCCCCGGCTTGTGCAGCACTTCGACCCGATCGCCGTCGAAAACCGTTTGGTTGCCGACCCCCCATGCTTGGTCGGTCGGTTCGAGCAGTTGGGTCGCGGTCAGTTGAAAATTCCAATGGGCCAGCCGTCCGTGGTGAAACACCGCGTCGAGCCCGGGCGCCTGCTTGAACCCGGTCGCCGCGAAAATCGCGCGCGCCATCTCATTGGGTTGTTCGGGGTCATACCCGAACGCCTTCGCGCGTTCGTTCGCGCCCGCCAACGCGACCACCGGCTTTTTGGTGCTCTCGGCGATCGACTTGCAAAGATCGCTCCAATCGCCGCCCGGAAACGCCACGGCCGCCAGCGCGGCTGCCAAGCTGACCATCATCCTAGGGTCAAACGCTTGGCGGGCCGCGCGGTTACGCCAACTCTAGGGCCGAACGGTGAACAGGACCTGGTCGAGCTCCAGCCGCGGATTGGCAAACCCCGAACGGCCCGTCCACTGGAAGTCGAGCGCGATCTTGTGAGTCGTGGGGTTGATAAAGCGGGAAACGTCGCCCGTAAAGACCACGGTCTGAACAAGCTCCGAAGCGCCCAATTTGATGGTGCCCACGCGCTCAAAGCTGCCGGTATCGACCCGCTGAGCGGAGACCACCACCGTCGTCGCCGGCACCGTGATGCCTTCGAATCGCACGCGCAGATAGGACGGGTTGCCCAGGGGCGACGTGCCCTCCAGCCGAATGCGGCCGCGCTGGCTGTTCGCCTGCACGATCAGTCGCCGGTCGTCCGCGGCGTACATTTCTTGCAATCGACCCGAGACGAACGTGCCCGAAACCACCCCATGGGCGTCGGGTGAGAAGGGGATGTCCGGGGCGTTCAGGTCGGTTTGGTAGACGCCGCGCCCGTGGGTGACCATCACCAGCCGCGCCGCCCCGATCCAGTGGAGTTCCTCGACCGGGACAATGCTCGGGCCGGTGTTGGAGGTGGTCCAGGTTTGCCCATCGTCGGGCGAGAAAAAGAGCCCGATATCGCTCCCCGCGTAAAGCCAACCCGGCTGCGTGGGGTGCTTGGTGATGGCGCTGATCGGCGTGCTCGGCAACGCAAACGGGGCCACGCCGCTCGCATTCGTCCACGTTCCGCCGCCGTTCGTGGTCTTCCAGACGTTGCCGGCCTCCCAGCCCATCAAGCTCACATAGACGCGCTCGTTATCAAGGGGATCGATGTAGATCTTGGAGACCCACCGGTCCGGCAAGGCCGTGGCGTTGTCATCCAGCCGCGTCCACGTCGGGGCGACATTCAACGCGTTGGTGGACTTCCAGACCTGGCCGTTGTTATAGCCCACGTAGACCAGATTGGAATTTCCGGGCGCCACGCAGAGCGTCGAGATGTTCCACGGCGAATTCGGCGCGAAGTGGGCATTGCCTTTGCCGATCTTGATTGGCGCGCCGCCCGGCTGGATCGTGTCCTTGCAGCTTGCCCAATCCACCGTCCCCGCCTTCACGTTGTTCGAGCGCCAAAGCAGCCGCCCGCCCACGTACATCCGGTTCGGATTGTTCGGATCGAGCGTGAGGTGGGGGATGAAGTTGAACAGCGTCGTTCCCGCGCCGACGATGGGGTTGGTGTGGTTCCAGATGTAGCCCGCGCTGCCCCCATTGTTCGTGCTGCGAAACACGTACGCCCATTGGATTTCGCCGTAAAGGAAGTTGGCGTCGGTGGGATCGGTGTCGCAAATCCCGCCATCGCCGCCCGCAATCGTCGTCCATGCCTGAGGGTCGCCGGAGAAGATCTTGGTCCCGTTGTCTTGGGCGCCCGCGATCACTTTCCCGGAGATCGGGTTCATCTTGGCCCCGTACCACTGGGTGATTCCCAAATTGTTGTTCAGCGCGGTCGCGGTGGAGCCGGTCGAATCGTTGGTTCGGTAGATGCCGCCGTCGGTGCCGAAATACACGATTCGATTCGTGGTGCCGTTGTAGCCCGGATGGTGCACGATCACGTGCATATCGGAGTGGACCGAACTGTAGGTCGACGATTGGCTCTGGCCGCCGTTGGTGCTGCGGTAGAGCGAGACGCCGCCCAAGATGATCCGATCGTTGTTGGCCGGATCGACCCAAAGCGTGCTGTTATAGGCGGAATAGGTGGAGATTCCGGAACCGGTGGAGCGGAGCACGTAAGTCTGGCCGCCGTTGGTGCTGCGATAAACGGTGATCGCGTCGTTTTCGCTGCGCAGGGCATAGACGATGCTCGGGTTGCCGGGGGCATAGCAGAGCTCGGTGCGGTGCCCGGTGATGCCGGTCGCGGCGGTCCAGGTTTGGCCGCCGTCGAGCGTATAGAGGCCGCCGTCATCGTGGAGCACGACGCGCGCGTTGTGGTGGTGGCGTGCAACAGCGCGGCGGCCG
>CAYONY010000191.1:0-6637 GCA_964405415.1 uncultured Fimbriimonadaceae bacterium
CCATGTCGCCCCCCGGATACCCCATCATGCGCGCTGGGGCCTGGTCGGGGTCGGGCGGCGACAGATCGACCGGCGTTCCGTACTTGGGCGATGCGAAGGGAAGGTGCGTCCAGCCCCGGGCCAGAATGTGGAACTGGTTTGCGCAGTCGCCGGGGAAGGGGGCGCCGTGGTTCCAGGGCACCCAGCTCCGCGCGTTGCCGTAGTGGCAGACGTAGGCACGCCGAAACCTGTCTTTCGACCGGTTCGGATGCGACCGGTGGAAGAGCCGCCCATTGAAGAAGAGGGCGTCGCCCGGCTCCATCGGCACGCTTACCGGAGCCGGATAGCGGCGCACGATCGGGCTCAGGGTGTTCACTTCGTCGTCGAGGTGGCTGACGTTGTCGACCTCGGCCAGATCTTCGAATGCGCCCGCCGCGTGAATGTGCGCCCAGGGGTTGTGGGCGGGATAGATCGGTTCGTTGCCCGAGCCGGGAGCGACCCAAAGGCAGCCGTTCTCTTCGTCGGCGGGCTCGAGCGGCGTCCAGACCCCGATGAGGGTGTCGGGGTAAGTGGTGATGTAATAGGCGTCCTGGTGCCATCCCTGGCCTCCCTTGCCGGGAGGATTGAAAAAGAGCATTGATTGGAGGGCCAGCACGTCGGGGCCGATCAGGGCCTCAAGCACGTCCAAGATTCGTGGGTGAAGCAGGCCCCATTCGCCGGTCGCATTGACCCGGTGCAACTGGTGGATTCTTGTGAACCGGCTCAAAAGCTGCTCGAGCGTGGCGCTCTCCGGGGCCGGATCGAGGCCCTCAACGCGTTCTCGCCCATAGAGAATGTTGTCGGCCCAGCATTTGAGCCTTTCGACGTCTTCGAGCGGAACGAGCTGCTTGACCAAGAGGTAGCCGTTGCGGTTGTAAAAAACGTAATCGTCCACCGGGACGCGATAGCGGTCGGGACGTTCAATGGCGATGGGCAGGTGGGACACGGCTGCCCTCCATTATGGGGAGAAGCCGAGGGAATTGACGAATGACGAGTGACGATTGACGATTGAGGGAGAGTCATTTTCCGTCGCTCGAAAAAAAGGGAGGAGAGGTTCGGACTAAACTCGCACGCATGCGAATCGGCGGCAGGCTTTTGCGGCTATGGGTTGGAATGGGGCTCTTGGGGGTGGCGGCGGCCGCGCTGGCCGAGCCCTATGTGATCGAGCGATTTCAGTTTGATGGGGTGCTTCGGCCCGATGGCACGATGCAAGTCCAGGAGCGGATCGATGTGCTCTTCAATGAGTCGCGGCGCGGCATCTTCCGCACGATCCCCATCCATTACGACACCGGAAAGGGCACGACGCGCGACATCTTCCTTTCAAAGATCCAAGTCACCGACGCATCCACCCAGACCCAGCCGACGAAAATCACGACCGAGGGCCGCTATCTCAAGATCCGCATCGGCGATCCGGACGTGTACCTCGATGCGGGAACGCGGAAAACCTACGTGATCCAATACATCGCCGATGGGATGATCAACTGGTTCGACACGAAACACGATTGGGAGCCCTATGCCGAGTTGTACTGGGGCATCACCGGGGAGGAATGGGACACCGAGATGTCCGAAGTCCAATTCCGCGTGAGCTTCCCCAAGGCGGAGGGAGGCAAAGGGGTTCGAGCCCGCCTCATCTACGGCCCGTATGGCTCGCGGCTGAGCCACGACGTGCTCAAGCTGACCGCCGAATCCTATGATCCGACCACCTCGACGACGCTCTCGCTTTCCGATCGGGAGGTCTCCGGCAGCCGCCGCGTGCAGATGCCCGCTTACAACGGGCTCACCCTCGTGCTGAATGTCCCGTCAGGGCTCATCGCCAAGCCGACTTTGGCCCAGCAAGCCTATCGCCTCGTGCTGCCCAACCTTGGATTCGGGATCCCCGTTCTTGTCCTTCTGGGCATGGGGCTCATGTGGTGGCGGTTTGGGAAGGACCCGGATTCCGGTCCGACCGTGGTGCAGTTCGACCCTCCGGACGGGGTGGGGGGACCCGAATTGGGCGCCCTGCTGGATGAATCGGTCGATCAGCGCGACCTTGCGGCCGGGATCGTGAGTCTGGCGGTCAAAGGCCATCTCAGGATCATCCCCAAAGAAGAGGGATTGATCTTCAAGAAACGGACGGCCGATCTGGAGTTGACGGGAAAGGCGCAAACCGCCGACTTAACGCCTTTTGAAGTGAAGCTTCTGGGCAAACTTGACGATTGCAGCTCGCCGATCGACGAATCGGAGCTGCGGCGCTACGTCGCGCCGCATGTGGCCGAGCTCAAGAGCACGCTTTATCAGGAACTGGTTGACAAGGGCTACTACCGGACGTCGCCGGAGGCGGCCCGAAACTCTTGGGGCTGTTTGGGGATCGCGGCGGTGATCGCCCTGGGCTTCCTGTTCTTTTGGATTTCTCCGTTCCACAATGCGCTGCCTTCGATCATCGGCGGGATCCTCGGCGGCATCTTGGTGATCCTGTTTGCCAAAGGCATGCCGAGGCGGACGGCGCAAGGCGCGAAGGCCTTGGCCCTGGCGCGAGGATTTGAGGACTTCGTGCGGCGAGCGCGCAAGGATGAACTCGAATGGATGAGCAAGAAACATCCGGATGCGGTGATGTTCGAGACGTATCTGCCGCATGCGGTGGCGATGGGGCTCACCCGGGAGTGGGCTCAAGCCTTTGAGGGAATTGTCAAAGAGATGCCGGACTGGTATGCGGCGCCCCACGGGACGACGTTCCATCCGATGTACTTTGCCTCCGACCTTGGTTCGATCACGCAATCGGTCGGGGCGGCGGCGGCGGTGCCGCCTCGTTCGTCGGGCGGTGGCGGCGGTTCCTCGGGTTTCAGTTCGGGAGGTGGATTCTCGGGTGGCGGGTTCGGCGGCGGTGGGGGCGGGAGCTGGTGAGCTTCCGCTAGCCTGGGGGCCGGGGTCCAAGATAGCCGCTCAACCGGCCGAAGCCGTAGGCTATTAGGGCAAGTCCCAGAACCCCAAACAGGAAATCGGAATCAAAGAAGCCGCATCCGGCGAATGCCATCCCGGTAAGAGTGACCCCGACCATCGACTTGCCCGTACCCCGGAGGACTTGGATGGCGAACCCGAGCCAAAGCAAAGGAATGATCCACAGGATGGGATTCGTTGCGGGATTCCACCGCTCGGCCGATTCGGGCTTAAGGGTGAAGACGAAGAGGGCGGTTTTAGCAAGGAGGTAGAGTCCCCAGACTGCCGCGGCGCCTCCGAGCCATCGATCGGCCATAAAGTTGCTGAGTTTGAAACTTCGTCTCACGAGGGCCAAGTTCAATGAGAGGCGACGATTCCCTCTCGATCGATCGTTGGGCAATTATGAAGAGGCAAACGGCCTTCCCCAGAGCCCTTTTCCGGGGCACGTGGAGGGGGGGCCATGCCACAATAATCGCGCCCCATGTCCAAGCTGGATTCGCTTCTTCAGTCCGGTGTGATCGTGCTCGATCCTGCCCAGTGCTACATCGAGGATGAAGTCGAAATCGGCGCCGGGACCGTGCTTGAGCCCGGAGTCGTGATCTACGGGCCAACATCGATTGGGAAAAACTGTCGAATCGGGCCGTTTACGCGGATCGACCGCTGCACGATCGAGGACGATTGTGAAGTCCTCATGAGCCATCTGCGCAAGGCGGTGATGCGCAAGGGCAGCCGATGCGGACCGTTCGCCAACCTTCGGCCGGGCGCGGAGATTGGCGAGGGCGCGAAGATTGGCAACTTCGTCGAGATCAAGAATGCCGACCTTGGCGAGCGGGCCAGCGTGTCCCATTTGACCTACATCGGGGATGCGTCGGTGGGGGCCGGGGCGAATATCGGCGCCGGTACGATCACCTGTAATTACGATGGCTTTGGCAAGAGTCGAACTCAAATTGGCGAAAACGCGTTTGTGGGTTCGAATTCCACGCTTGTCGCGCCGGTGACAATCGGCGATAATGCATTCGTCGCCGCAGGCAGCGTCATCACCAAGGACGTGCCAGCGGAAGCGCTCGCGGTGGGGCGAGCTCGGCAGGAGGTCAAAGAGGGATGGGTCGCGAAATGGCGCAAGAGGAAACAAAATCCGTGACCAACGGGCCGAATGGCAATTTGGCCGGGATGAAATTGTTTGCGGGCAACGCGAACCGAGAGTTGGCCCTGCGGGTGGCCGACTATCTGGGGATCCAGCTGGGACGGCTGACTTCGACCAAGTTCAGCGACGGCGAGATTCGCATGATGGTGGACGAGTCGGCGCGAGGCAACGACGTTTTTCTCATCCAACCCACCTGCGCACCGGCGAACGATACGCTAATGGAGCTCTTGATCATGCTCGACGCGTTTCGCCGCGCCTCCGCGCGTCGCATCACGGTGGTGATGCCGTACTTTGGCTATGCCCGCCAGGACAAGAAGATCAAGCCGCGCGAACCGGTGACGGCGCGCCTTGTGGCGGATCTGATCACCGTGGCGGGAGCGAGCCGCGTGGTTTGTGTGGACCTGCACGCCGAGCAGATCATGGGCTTTTTCAACGTTCCGGTCGACCACCTCTATGCGGGTCCGATCATGGGCCGGTGGATGATCGAGCAGGGCTATCAGGAACAGGACATCGTGGTCGTCAGCCCGGATGTGGCGGGCGTGGGCCGAGCTCGGGCCTTGGCGGAAATGCTCAAGGCGCCGATTGCGATCATCGCCAAACGTCGCCCGGAGCCGAACAAGGTGGACATCGTGGAGATCATCGGCGATGTGGAAGGGAAGAAGTGCGTGATGATCGACGACATGATCGATACGGGCGGTTCGATCATCCAGGGCGCCGAGGCGCTGCTCAAGCGGGGGGCGACCGACGTGGTCGCCAGCTGCACCCACGCGGTTTTTTCGGGGAATGCGCCCCAACGGCTGCAGGACAGCCCGATTTCGCGCGTGATCACGCTCGATACGATCCCGATCGGCAGCGAGAAGATGATTCCCAAGCTGACGATTTTGCCTTCAGCGCCGCTGATCGGTGAAGCCATTCGGCGGATCCACTTGAACGAATCCGTAAGCTCGCTCTTCGACCAGTGGCGTTAAGGAAGGGCGAGGGACCAACACCGCATGAAACCGGCGCTCCATAAAAAGCGCCACGCTGAGCGTACGTCCATAATCCCTCCGAATGAAGAAGGAGTCCGTCGAAGTCAAAAGCGATGCCTCGCGGGAACGAATTGCGCACGCGCCGGACGCGACGGAACCGAAAGAGTCAACGCTTTCCTGGACCGTCAGACTCTACGAAGGCCAGCCCGGTAAGCGCTTGGTCGTGCTGGTGGCCGCGTTCGTAGCCGCCCTTCTGGGATGGCTCCTAACCGACAGTCTGATCCTCGCCCTCCTCGGCTTTGCCGCTATCCTGGGCTCGACCGCCGAGTTTTGGTACCCCCTAAAGTACCGAATCGATGAAAATCGCGCCGCCGTCCGTTGCGGATGGAGCCTGACTGCAATAGAATGGTCCAACGTTCGCCGGATCGTGGCTTCGGAGGAGGGCTGGAAGCTCTCACCTCTAGCTGACGAGACTCGGCTGAGCCCGTTTCGCGGCGTCTATCTTCGATTGCCGCCGGAACCCGAACCGGTGTGCGCGTACGTAAGGAGTCACATCAGCGACGATGTCCGAATTGTGGAGCACCGAACTGACGGAAGAGGAAGCGACGCGGCTGTTGGAGAAGGCGGCGGCGGAGATTCTCAAGCGAAAAATGGAGACGGCGGCGATCCTGGCGCTTGAAATGCATCGGCCGATGGCGAACGTGGCCGCGCATGGAATGGTTGCGTTTTCCGGATTTCTCGTACCCTTTTTGGGGTTTGAGAACGTCAACGACTATAGTCGACTTCTGCGGAACCCGCAAAACGTCGAGCGGCTGATCGGTATGCTCGAGAACCCAAAGAAGGGATTGTCAACCGAAGCGTCGAAAGAATCCGGCGCAGTGAGGCGAAGCTAATGCAGTACGACGACACCGGGAAGTTCGCCGTTCTGTTTGTCCTGGTCCTGGTCTTTTTCATCCTGTTCAACATCAAGCGGGCGCGCGGAGCCAAGCAGCTCTTTATCCGCCGCATCGCCGGTTTGAACGCGATCGACGAAGCCATCGGACGGGCGACGGAAATGGGCAAGCCGGTCTTGATGGTTCCGGGCATCGGCGATTTGGACCAGATTGGCGTCCAGGCCCAGGCCCTGATGATCTTCTCCCACATCACCAAGGTCGCGGCGCGGTTCGCCAATCCGATCCGGCTCTGCGTGGCGAACGCCGCCACCTACACGATGGCCCAAGAGATCATCCGGGACGTGTACCAATCGGAAGGTCTGATCGACGCCTACGACCAGGACTCGGTGCAGTTCGTTTCGGACCGCCAGTTTGCCTTCGCCGCCGGCGTCTCCGGGATGATCCACCGCGAAAAGATCGCGGCCTGTTTCTTGATGGGCGCGTTTTATGCCGAGTCGCTCATCTTCGCCGAAACCGCCAACTCGATGGGGGCGATTCAGGTGGCCAGCTCCACCCAGAACACCCAAACCCCGTTTTTCATCGCGGCATGCGACTACGTTCTGATTGGGGATGAGTTTTACGCGGCAAGCGCCTATCTGAGTCGAGAGCCGGTTCTGGTGGGAAGTCTGATCGGCCAGGATTGGTGCAAGATCCTTGTCGCA
>CAYONY010000192.1:0-6624 GCA_964405415.1 uncultured Fimbriimonadaceae bacterium
GAGAAGGGGACGAAATCTCCCTCCCCAACCCCTCCCTCATTTTCCGCAGGAGCGAAAAACAAGGGAGGGGCTCAGAACCCTCACCCCCCCGCCCCGTCTCCCTTTTCTATCGAAAAAGGCGAGGGGGGGATCGGAGGGACTTCCATTTCCGACGTCGCCGTGATGTCGGTGGAGGACGCCGTCGCTTATTTCGACGCGCTGCCGAAGTCGCTCAATAAGCGGCAGATTGCGATTGCGGAACGGGTGATCAAAGAGATCGTCGAGCGGCTGAGGTTCCTGCTCGATGTGGGGCTGGGCTATCTCACGCTCGACCGCAGCGCGCGAACTTTGGCGGGGGGCGAAGCCCAGCGGATTCGGCTGGCCACCCAGATCGGCTCGGGGCTGATGGGCTGCCTTTACATCCTCGACGAGCCGAGCATCGGGCTGCACCAGCGCGACAACCATAAGCTCATCGAGACGCTGACCCGGCTTCGCGACATTGGCAACACGGTGATCGTGGTGGAACACGATGAGGATACGATGCGAGCGGCAGACTGGCTGATCGACCTGGGTCCGGGGGCCGGAGAGCATGGCGGGGTGGTTACGGCCGAGGGCCCTCCCCACGAGTTTATGAAGTCGGATTCGCTCACCGCGAAGTACTTGCGAAAGGAATTGGAGATCGCGGTGCCGAAAGAGCGACGGCGGCCCAACCATCCAATGCCGCTTTAGGCATGGTCTTCTTTTTGACGACACCGATCGGATCGGGGCACCTCGAAGGGCTAATCGAGCGATTCGACCGCACGCAGAGCCGTCATTTTCAAGAGATGACGTACGCCGATTTCGTCCGGCGGGGCCGGGCGCCGCGGGGCGCCGCGTATGTCTTTACGGACCGGCAACGGATGTCGGAGCCGTTTCGGCGGGTGGCGATCGAGCTCTGGCGGCAACTGGAGGCGGCGGGCGGGGTACGGCTCTTTTCCAACCCGGCCCGGCAGTTCACGCGCTTTGGGCTGATGCGCCGGCTTTTTGAATCTGGCGTCAACGCGTTCAACGCGTTCGGCATGGATGAATTCGACCGAGGCGACCTCCGCTATCCGGTCTTTCTTCGCCTGGGCGATGACCATTCGGGTCCCAAATCGGCCCTCATCGGGGACCGTTCGCGCCTGGCGACGGAGGTGGACCGGTTGGTCGGAGCTGGCGCCGATCCTTCCAAACTTCTCGCGATCGAGTTCTTGGGCACCGCCGACGCCTCCGGGATCTATCGCAAGTATGGGGCGCTGCGCTTTGGCGATCGGGTGCTTTGCCAGCATGTGCTGCTGGCCCAGGATTGGAACGTGAAGACCGACACCCGCATCCGAACGGAGGACACGGTGGACGAATCCGACGCGTTCTTTTTGGCAAATCCGCATGCCGAGCGTTTGCGGCCGATATTCGAGCAGTCGGGGATCGACTATGGCCGGATCGACTATGCGCTGCACGGGGGGCGGATTCAGGTTTGGGAAATCAACGACAATCCGGTTATCGCGGGGGGGCCTTGGCACCGGGAGGGCCCGCGCAGCATGTCGAAGCTGTCCAAAGGCCTGACCTGGTTTGCCGCACTTGCGGCGATGGGAGAAGGGATTCCGAGCGGCCGCGACATCGAGCTCGATGGTGATCGATTGGCGGCGGCGATGCACCTTGAAGGTGCGTCGGCATGAGAATTCTGATCGGGGATCGACCCTCGGGCGATGACGGCTGGGCGTCCTCTTCGGGGCCGGATGCTTACCGGCTGATTTCCTACGCGGATTTGGCGGTTTCGGTCGCCCCGCCGGCCGACCGCTACGAGTTCTACGGTCTGGCCGATTCGTGGCCGGCGCGGGTTCGGCTGGCGGCCCAGATTGAAGCCCGGCTTCGCAAGGAGGGGGCCGAGGTGTTGAACCCGCCTTCCGCTTTGGCGGCGGCGGATTCGCCGGCGGCGCTGGCTCGCTTACTGACGCCCTCCGTTCGAGTTGAGCCGGCGATCGGCGGTAAGGGGGATTTGCCGTGCCGCCTGCGAGCCGCCCATGGGGGCATCTGGCAGGAGCTTGATTGGCTCGAAACGGAGCGGGAAGTGGACGAGGTGGTGCTCGATTGGATCCTTTCGGGAACGGATCCAAGCGTTATCCTTCGCCTTTCGACGCCCTCGTGCCCCCGGCGCTTTTTCAAAGGGATTCGGATGGCCGATCGCTTGCAGGTTTCTGGCGACTTGGACGATGCGGTCCGGATCGACTTGATTTCCCAGTTGGATCGGACCCAGCGCCAGGTCGTGGCGTTCGAGTATTGGATGGAGGCGGGCCGGCCGTTGCTTTGGCGGATCGACGACAGTTTGCGAGCGGTCGCAAGCGTCCTCATTCCGACCGTGGACGGGGCGGGCCCACTCTCTATCCCGAGCCCTTCTTGAGTTTCGCCGCGAACTTCTCCCGGAACTTGCGGACTTTGGGCTCGATGATCGCGTTGCAGTAGCCGACGTTCATCTTCAGGCGTTCGGCAGGGGTGGCCTTTTCGTATTTGGCGTAATAGTCCTGGTGATATTCCTCGGCGCGCGTGTAGTTCACCAAAGGTTCGATGGTGGTGACGATCGGCCGGGGCCAAATCTTCTGGCCGGCGATCTCCTTTCGAATCGTCTCGGCGACCACCTTTTCTTCGGGGTTGGCGTAGAAGATGGCGGAGCGATACTGGGTCCCGACGTCGTTGCCTTGGCGGTTCAGCGTGGTGGGATCGTGGAGGACGAAGAAATAGCGGAGAAGGTCCTCGGCGGAGATTTGCTTGGGATCGTAAACGATCTTGATGGCCTCGGCGTGGCCGGTCCGGCCCGAGAGGACCTGCTCGTAGGAGGCATTGGGAGTGGTTCCTCCGGCGTACCCGTTTTCGGCGTAATAGACGCCTTTGAGTTCATCGAAGAGCACCTCGATGCACCAAAAACATCCGCCGGCGACGACGAGGGACTTGGCGTCCTTGGGGGTTTCTTCGGGAGCGGCGACTCCGGCGGCGGCAGTTTCCCCCTGGGGGAGGGCGCACGAGAGCGTGAGACCGAGAGCGAGCAGGAAGAAGGTGGTCATTTTGAGATTCATCCGTTGTACCTTCGAACAGGAACACGTATCTAAACGCCGAACGGAGCGGATCGATCCCGGTTTGGTCCTTTCGGCGCGGCCAGCGTCCCCCTCAGCCCAGGGCCCTCTCCGGGGGAGGGGATGTTCCCTCCCATCCCAATTCCGGAACCTCCACCCCCCACCCCCTCCTCCTGGAAAGGAGGAGGGGGTGGGCTCGGTACACTCTGCGGTTCATGAGTCCTCGACTCCAATTCGCGTTGGAAGCCGCCGAAGCGGCCGGACGCTTGACGTTGGACTACTTCCAAAAGGGAGCCCAAGTCGAGACAAAAGCCGACGGCACGCCGGTCACCCAGGCCGACCGCGGGGCCGAGCGGCTCATCCGCGAGATGCTCGCGACCCGGTATCCCGGGGAGGCGATTTTAGGCGAAGAGGAGGGAGGCGGAAGCTCGAGCGACGGATGGGTGATCGATCCAATCGACGGGACGAAGTCGTTCGTGTGCGGCGTCCCGCTTTACGCCACGCTCATCAGTTTCGAGCAGGAGGGCGAACCGGTGGTCGGCGTTTGCGCGTTTCCGGCGCTTGGCGAGGTGGTCTATGCCGAGCGGGGCGGCGGCGCCCATTGGAACGGAACGCCTTGCCGAGTCTCCGGAAAGGCGACGTTGGCCGAAGCGGCGGTAAGCACCGGGAGTTTTTATTCGATGGAAAAGGCAGGTCGCCGCGATGGCTTTGTGGCGATCGTTCGGCAAGCGAGAATGGTTCGCGGGTGGACGGACGCTTATGGCCACGCGTTGGTCGCCACGGGGCGGATCGAAGCGATGATCGACCCGATCGTAGCGAAATGGGACATTTCAGCGCTGCGGCTGATCGTGCGGGAAGCCGGCGGGCGGTTCACCGATTTTCAGGGCGGCGTCGATCCCCAGATCGAAGCGATCGCCTCGAATGGCAGGATTCACGACGCGGTTCTCGGGGCGTTTGCGACGTGAGGGTACTTGGCGTCGATTTCGGCGGCAAGCGGATCGGCTTGGCGATCGGCGAAACGGAGGGCCAAGTGGCCACGCCACGGCCAATTATTCCGGCCGTCGAAGGTCTGGCCGCCAATGTCGAGACTTTGATCCGAGTGGCCAAAAACGAAGCGGCCGAGGCGTTTGTGGTGGGCATTCCCTTTGGTTTGGGGGGCGAAGAGACCCCAATGGCCAAGATTTGCCTGCGTCTGGCCCAAAGATTGAAAGAAGAGGGCGCGGTGGTTTTCGAGGTTGACGAAAGCCTGACCAGCGTGGAAGCGGCGGCCGGCTTGATTCGTGCGGGCGGCACCGCCGCTCAGCGTCGTTCGCGGCTGGATTCGGAAGCGGCCTGCCGGATCGTGGAGAGGTTTTTCGTCGAGCATGAAAAAGCGGACGCGTAAAGGTTGCCTGTTGGGGGTGGGGCTGATCGTCGCCGGCGGGGCGGCGGCGTGGGGTTATTGGCGGCTCCAACTGCGTCCCCTGCCGGCCGGCGCGGCCAAGCTCATAAGGTTTGAGGCGCGAACCGGGATGGGGACGGCGCTCGAACGCTTGGAAACGGCGGGAATCGTTCGCGAGCCGTGGGCGCTCGACCTTTACGCGCGCATCGCGGGAAGTCCTCGGCTTGTGCGTTCCGGCACCTATCGCCTAAGCCCGGGCATGGACGCGGACGCGGTCTTGAAGGCCCTGCGCGAGCCGATTCGGCAAATGTTCCGGTTCCCCGAAACGAATTGGGCGGCGCGCAGCGCGAACCTGTTGGAGAAAGCCCAAATTTGCTCGGCCCAGGCGTATCGCGAACTGATTGCGCAACCGCAAGCGTTTCAGAATGAAGTGAGTTTTCCCTTACCCAAAACGGGCACGCTAGAGGGCTATCTCTATCCGGATACGTACGATCTGCCCCCGTTGCTGGGCGCGCGCGGCGTGATTTCGCGCCAACTCCAGAATTTCAACCAAAAGGTTCTGGGCGGGTGGAAAGCGCCGAAAGACCTTCACCGGACCTTGATCGTCGCTTCATTGGTGGAACTCGAAGTGATGCGCGACGAGGAGCGGCCGATCGTGGCAGGGGTGATCGAAAACCGTTTGCGAACCGGGATGTACTTGCAGATCGATGCGGCGATCCTTTATGGCCTGGGCGAATGGCGCGAGCTCACGTTCAACGATTACAAATACGCGGACACCCCCTACAACCTTTATCGCCACAAGGGACTGCCGCCGGGGCCGATCTGTTCGCCGACCGTGAAGAGTATTCGGGCGGCCCAAAAACCGGCGACCCACGACTATTTCTATTACGTGGCGCTGCCGGAAGGCCGACACTTATTTGCGAAGACCTACGAGGAGCACTTGAGGAACATCGCCAAACGGAGGGCGGCGCTGGCCGCATTGAAGAAGTGAGCTTCCGCGCCGGACGATTCGACCGGACGGCAGTGCCGGGCTGGGCCAAGGGGCTATGTCCGGCCCGTTCGAGCCTCTCGCTGCTCGATGTGGACTTGGCCCATCTGGCTCAAAGCGGAAAGCGTTTGATCCTGCTCGACGTGGACAACACGATCCTTCCTTGGCGCAGCGAGAGCCTGCCCCAATCCTCGCTCGACTGGATCGCGCGCGCCAAAGCGGAGGGGCTGGAGCTTTGCATTCTAAGCAACACGCGGCATCCGGAGCGGCTCGACCGGATCGCCACGAAGCTCGGCGTCAAATACCTTCGCGGCCGATTCAAGCCGAACCCAGCGATGTATCGACAGGCGCTGAAAGATTTTGGCGTGCGCCCCGAGCAGTCGGTCATGATCGGCGACCAACTCTTCACCGACATTTTGGGGGCGAACCGGGCGGGGATCGAGGGGATTTGGATTCGACCGATGACCTCGCGCGATTTCATCGGGACGAAGGTGAGCCGGTTGGGCGAGAAGCTGGTGCGGCCCGCGCTTTACCAGGGGCTTTCCGACGAGCCGGAAGCCCCAATGCCATCCGAGGCGGCCGAGGCCGATGCGGAAGCCGATTTGCCGCCGGGCGGGGCGGGGGCGATGGTGCTGCTGCAGCGGCCGGTGGTGCGACAGTTTGTCAAGTTTTGCATCGTGGGGGGCAGTTCGACCGCCATCGATGTAGGCCTTCACGGGCTGCTGCTCTTTGGCATCACCTGGGGTGGGCAAGAGGTTGGCGTGGTGTTTGGCCGTTGGCTGATGGAGACGCTGCCCGGCATCTTCGGATTTGCCGCCAAGCCGGTCGATGCGAGCGTTCCGGTTCTGAAGGTTTTTACCGCCAGTCTGGCGATCCTGAACAGTTTCTACTGGAACCGCGTATGGACGTTCAACATTCGGGGCCGGGAGGAGCGAGCCGCCCAATTGCGCAAGTTTATTGCGGTCGCGCTGGTTGGGATGGCGCTCAATACGCTCATTACAACCGCGCTCTACCATGTGGTGCCCGGCCACCCGAAACGGAGTTGGGCGATCGCCACGGCGGTGGCCACGGTGGCGGTGGCCTTTTGGAACTTCACCGGACAGAAGCTCTGGACATTCAAAAAGAGGGCTTCGTGACGGCTTGGCACGAATGGCGGGACGCGCCGGCGGCGGCGTTTGCGGTGGTGGGCGACC
>CAYONY010000193.1:0-6608 GCA_964405415.1 uncultured Fimbriimonadaceae bacterium
GGAAGAGATTTCCGGCGACAGCGAACTCGCCTTTCGCTTCCGGGGCGCCAACATGACGCCGTCCACGTTCGAACTTACCGATTTCGAATCTAAGTTCAGCGGCAACGTCATCGAAATCTGCCCGGTCGGCGCGCTCACCAACGCCAAGTATCGATTTCGCGCGCGGCCCTGGGATCTCGAAACAAAGCCGGGGATCTGCACCCTCTGTTCAAACGGCTGCGCAATCTGGTTCGACTATCGCGTCGGCAAAATGGCCCGCATCAATGGGCGAACCAACGAGGCGGTCAACGAAGAGTGGACGTGCGATCGCGGCAAGTTTGGCCACGGCTTCTACAACGATGCCAAGCGGCTTGCCAAACCGAGGATCCGGCAGGGTGCGGCGCTGGTCGAATGCGAGTGGGCGGCGGCATACGAGCCGGTCCTCAAAGCCTTTTCCAAGGGCGGAGCTAAGGTCGCCGGGCTTGCCGGGCCTATGCTTTCAAACGAAAGCTTGTTTCTCTTTCAGAAGATGTTTCGGGGCGGCTTCGAGAGCCCCAACCTCGACCACCGGTTCGAACGGACTTTGCTTAAGGTCGATGAACGGCTGGAAACCACGATGGGCCAGGCGATGGTCCAGAGCGCAATCGTCGATTTTGAATCCGCCCCATCGATCCTTGTTTTCGGGACGTCGCTCGCCGATGAGGAACCCATTCTCCATTTGCGGGTGAGAAAGGCTTGGTTCCAGAACGGCGCCAAGGTGGTGGTGGCCCATTCCGCGCCGACCGACGCCGATTCCTTTGCCCATGTGGTCCTTCGCTATCGGCCCGGATCGGCCAGTGCGGTCGCCCACGGTCTGCTGCAGTGTCTGGTGGAAAAGGGCCATGCCAAAGTGCCGGAAGCGATGAAGGAGTCGCTGCGCGATTTCACCCCCGAAAGCGTCGAAGCGCTTTCGGACGTTCCGGCGGCCAAGCTCCGCGAAGCGGCAGCGGTGCTTGCGGGTGCGATGGTGGTGGCCACACGGGGCCTGTTCAACGAGGATCGGGCGCGCGACACGGTGGAGGCCCTTGCCGGCCTGGCAATGGGCACGGGAGGCAAATTCAATTGCTTTGCGCGGCACGCCAACGAACAAGGCGCCACCGAACTTGGCGTGTTGCCCGGTTCGGACGGTGGCCTGGACACTCACCAAATCCTCCACATGGCCGCTGAAGGCAAGATCAAAGCCCTTTGGCTGGCCGGCTGCGATCCCTTTGCCCTTCATTTCGATCGCGCTTTGGTGGAGAAGGCCCTCGAAAAAGTCGATTTCCTGGTGGTCCAAGACATCATTGAATCGGAGGCCACGTCCTTCGCCAGCGTTCTGCTCCCCTCGTGCGCCCCGGCCGAGATGGATGGGACCTATACGAATCTCGAACGACGGGTCCAGCGGTTTGCTCCAGTGATTCCCGCCTTGGGCGAGGCGAAACCGGCATGGCGCGTCTATGCCGAAGTGATGCTCCGCCTAGGCCAAGGCCGTCCTCCATTCAGTGCCGAAGAGGTGATGGAAGAGATCCGCCAGAAGGTTCCCGCGTTCGTCCCTGCCGCCTATTCCAAGCTTGGATCGGAGGGTGTCCGCCTTGGGTAAATTGGAGCCGCCCCGATGACCGATTGGCTGCTGGACCAACACCCCGCGCTCCAGGCCCTTATTCGGGTGCTTCTCTTCGTTTTGCCCATCCTGATGGTCGTCCCTGGGCTCATTTGGTGGGAACGGCGACTGTTGAGCTGGATGCAGGACCGAGTGGGTCCGAACCGTGTCGGGCCGTTTGGACTGTTGCAGCCCATTGCGGACGGCATCAAGCTCTTCTTCAAAGAGGACATCACCCCGACCGCGGTCGATCGGGCGATCTACTTTGTGGCGCCCGCGCTCGCCCTTTTCCCCGCCTTTGCCCTCGGCGGCACGATCCCTTGGGGGCCGAACAAGGCTTGGACGCCGATCGGCGATGTCAGCATCGGCGTGCTCTACATCTTGGCGGTCAGCTCGCTCGGCGTTTACGGGATCGTCCTTGCCGGCTATAGCTCGAACAACAAGTATTCGCTGATGGGTGGCCTCCGCAGTTCGGCTCAGCTCATCAGCTATGAATTGGCGATGGGGATGGCGCTGGCCGCGGTCGTTCTGGCCACGGGGTCTCTGACCTTGACGGAGATGGTACGCGCCCAAGAGGGGCCACTTTGGGGAGCGACGCCGTACCTACAGAACTGGTTTATCTTCACGCCATGGGGATTGGTCTCAGCGGTCATCTTCGCGGTCTGCATCGTTGCCGAAACGAACCGGGCGCCATTCGACCTTCCCGAGGCGGAAAACGAATTGATCGCGGGCTACCACACCGAATACAGCTCCATGAAGTTCGCGGTGTTCTTCATGGGCGAGTACGCAGCGATGCTGGTCTTCTCCGGCGTCTTTGCGTGTGTCTTCTTGGGCGGCTACAACTTGGCGCCGATCAATTGGAGCGCGCTGGGCGACAACGGCTTCGCCAACACGATGGCGTGGCTCAACGAGACGCTGGCGCCGATTTGGTTTATTGGCAAATGCGCGTTCGGGATCACCGTTTTCATCTGGCTCCGGGCGACCCTGCCTCGACTCCGATATGATCAGCTCATGTCGCTGGGGTGGAAATCGCTGCTTCCCATCGGGGTTGCCAATTTCCTTCTGGTTGGGCTCTGGCTGGCGCTGCGAACGGATGAGAACCCCACCCCGGGGATGATCGCCTACGGCATTGCCTCCGTGGTCTTGCTCGCCGCGTACTTTGCCTGGCTGAGCACGTCGCAAAAGAGCCTCGCCAAGCTTGAAAAGCGCACCATCCGGCTCATCGATACGCCGACCCCCGAGACTCCCAAGGAGGAGCCGATCCCGGCATAAGACGATGGAGAACCTCGATGCCCGCACCTTAATGTTCGGCGCCCTGGGCGGCGTCGCGGCGGCGTCGGCAATCGGGGTCGTGGCGTTTTCCAGCGCGGTACGTTCGGCTCTTTGCCTGGTCGTCAACTTCTTTACGCTCGCCTTTCTTTACTTCACCCTCAATCAGGAGCTCTTGGGCATCACCCAGATCATCGTCTACACCGGTGCGATCATGGTGCTTTTTCTCTTTGTGGTGATGCTGCTCAACCTGGGCCGGCCCGACCTTCTCATGGAGAAAAACGACGTGAAAAGGCCGCTCGGCATCGCCTTTGGCCTGGGGCTGGGGGCAACGATCATTCTCCAGGTGGTCATGCCCTTGAAGGGCCAGGCCACCGGCACCTTCGAAAACGTGGCCAAGATCCTGGACAAAGATCCGGGCGGCCCGGAAGCGATCGGGCGCGCCCTGTTTTCTTCCTATGCCTGGCCGTTCGAAGTCGCGAGCGTCCTGCTTCTCATCGGCATCGTCGGGTCGATCCTGCTGGCGAAGAGGCGCATATGAGGGTGGTCAGCGGTTGGCGGTTCGCGGTTGGCGGTTCTGATTCGCGCCTCTCCGGAGGTCCGCGATGATCGGCCTCTGGCACTACCTGGCGCTCAGCGTCTTTATGTTCACGGTCGGCGCCGTGGGCGTGATCATTCGGCGCAACCCGATCGTGATCTTCATGTGCATCGAGCTGATGCTCAACGCGGTGAACTTGGCATTCCTATCGTTTGCCCGCTATATGCCTACGCCCCAGCCCACGGCTGAGGCCGCGGTCAGCAGTGTGATGGGCGGGCAGATGATGGTGATCTTCGTCATGGCGGTCGCGGCGGCCGAAGTCGCGGTGGGCCTGGGCATCATCATGGCGATTTATCGACTCAAGGAGAACGTGGACATCGACGAGATGAACGCGTTGCGAGGATGAAAGAATGAGCTTAGGAACTCAAGGCGCCCTCATCCTTCTCCTGCCGTTCCTCGGATTCTTGGTCCAGGCGTTCTTTGGTGGGGCCGTGGTGCGGTCGATGGGCGTCGCCAAGGGTCGCCGGGTGATGGGCGCGCTCGCCGTCCTGCCCATTGCAGCGGCGTTTGCGCTGGCAGTGGCGATCACGGTTCGATTGGCCGGGATGGCGCCCGAAGCGAGGACGATCACCCACACCGTTACCGAGTGGATCACGCTTTGGAGCATTCGCATCCCCTTCGAGCTGACCATCGATCCGCTCTCGATGACGATGACGCTGATCATCACGGGGATCGGCTCGCTCATTCACCTCTACGCGACCGGCTACATGGCGGAGGAGCGCGACTATCCGCGGTTCTTCACCTATCTCAACCTCTTTATCGCCGCGATGCTGACGCTCGTGATGGGAGGGAACCTCGTCCTCACGTTCGTCGGGTGGGATGGGGTGGGCCTGTGCAGCTACCTGCTCATCGGCTTTTGGTATCACGATGTCGCCAACGCCAAAGCCGCCAATAAAGCGTTCATCGTTAACCGAATCGGCGACTGGGGCTTCACGCTGGGCCTGTTCTTGATCGTCGCGTATTTTGCCGGCAATGCGGACCGGCTGGGGATGGTCGGCGCCGAAGGCCGTTGGCTGAGCTACGACGTGATCCTTCCGCAAGCGGTCAACCTGCTCCAACACGAACCGGGAATCGCGACCGCGATCGCTCTGCTCCTGTTTGTCGGGGCGATGGGCAAGTCGGCGCAATTTCCGCTTTACAACTGGCTGCCCGACGCGATGGCCGGCCCGACTCCGGTTTCCGCGCTCATCCATGCCGCCACGATGGTCACCGCGGGTGTGTTCCTCCTGAACCGGATGCACGTGTTTTTCGAGCTGTCGCCACTGGCGATGGGAGTCGTTACGGTCATCGGAGCGTTCACCGCGCTCTTTGCCGCGCTCATCGCGTTCGGGCAAACCGACATCAAGAAGGTTCTGGCCTACTCCACCGTGTCGCAACTTGGCTTCATGTTCGTGGCGTGCGGGGTTGGGGCGTTTTGGGTGGGGATGTTCCACGTTATCACCCACGCCTTTTTCAAGGCGCTTTTGTTCCTCGGTTCCGGCTCGGTGATCCATTCGATGGCCCACGAACAGGACATGCGGCGCTATGGAAACCTGAAAAAATATATCCCGATCACGTTCATCACGATGTTCATCGGCTGGTGGGCGATCGCCGGAGTGCCGGGCTTGGCCGGTTTCTGGTCGAAAGAAGCGATTCTCGGCGGGGCTCTGGGCAATCACGTCGCGGAAATCGGCGGACTCGCGGTGGGTCCGGCAATGGGCTGGGTGCTGCTGGCGGTTGCGGCTCTGACCGCCGCCTACATGACACGCATGACCCTGCTGACGTTTTATGGCGGAACGGAGCAATGGCGCGGGTTGGCGCCGTCCCATGGCGATCATGCTTTGCATGAATCCCATGCCACCCATGACGACCACGCTGGATCCCACGCCCACGAGGATCCGCACCGCTTCTTCTTCACGGATGAGGAGCTTTCGGCCCAGTCTGAAGACCACGCCCATCCTCACGCGCTCGATCGCGAGCATCAGCCACATGAGTCGCCGGTCTCGATGACCCTCCCGCTCATCGTATTGGCTTTGCTGTCGGTGGTCGGCGGCTTCGCCTTGCACTACAACCACACCTTGCATCATTGGCTTTACCCGACCGGGCTGAGCTTTCTTCCCGAGATCTCGGTGGACGGTCATCCCAAAGGTTGGGTGGGACAAGCCCTGATGGGCCTATCGATCGCCGCCGCCGGGCTGGGCATTCTCTATGGGGTCGTGGTCTATCGGCGCGGCCTGCCGGAACGTGAGGGCCTCGACGAAGGTAAGTGGAGCCCGTTCCGTCGTTCGGCGAAAGATCAGTTCGGGTATGACGGCGCGATGATGGAAGCTTCCATTGAGGGCGGAGGCCAGTTGGGCAACTTCCTCTGGAAGAGGTTCGATGCGGGCGTCGTCGATGGCTTTTTCAACGGCCTTGCATTTCTGGCCGGACAATTTGGACGGCTTTTCCGCGTGTTCCAGACCGGCTATGCGCGGACGTACGCTTTGCTCATGTTGGCCGGAGGCGTGGCGATCTTGGCTTGGTTCGCCTACGCCAGCCGGAAGTCGGCCCAAACTCGGGGAGAAGCCGAGCCGCCGGCGATTTCGGCGAAGTTGGATGCCGACGGAGGCGCCCCTTCGGGAGCCAGGGCCCAATTCCCCTTCCAGGAGGGCAATTGAAAGAACTCGCTTTCGTCAAAACCGTCGCCGCCGCGGTCATTTGCGGGATGGGCGCGACCGCCGGCTTCGTGCTTTCACCCTTTGAAGGCTCGCGCGCTTGGCTCATTGCGGCCACGATCATCGTGTTCGGCTTGGTGGTGGCGGCGGTTCCCGTGCCAAGGAGGGGACGCCGATGAACTCGACTGGATTTGGCCCCCTGTCGTTGGTGACGTTTCTTCCGCTTATCGGCGCCCTGCTCCTCTTGCTTTTACCCAGCGAGAACGCCAAGCTGCTTCGGTTCTTCAGTCTTGGGGTGAGCCTGATCGCGTTCCTGGGATCACTTTATCTCTTTGCCGGCTTTGTGGGGCACACGTACCACTTTCAGTTCGTTGAATTCGTTCCCTGGATCGAGCCACTGGGCATCCACTACCGAATGGGCTTGGATGGCGTGAGCATCTGGCTTTATTTGCTGACAACCCTGCTCAGTGTCATCAGCATCGCCTTTAGCTTCTATGTCGGCCATCGGGTC
>CAYONY010000194.1:0-6601 GCA_964405415.1 uncultured Fimbriimonadaceae bacterium
CAAAAATGCGTTCGGATCGCTTGGCACGTCGATATCCGGCGAGACCCCCGGACCTTCGATCGCCCATTGCCCATCCGGAGTGAACATGCCGTAGTTCGGCACGCTCACCACCCCGCCATCGGCCAAGGGCCATCCGGGCGACGAGCCGATCTCGCCGCCGTAGGTGCGGCGCCCGATCAGCGGTCCCAACTTCAAGTCTTTGAAGCGGTGGGGAAACTCCTCGCCGCAGCTCACCGCGAACTCGTTGATCAGGCACGCCATCGGCCCCGCGAAATAGTCCTGTTGCCGCGTCCAAGGGGCGGGCCGGTTGCGCATGTTGAAGTGCCCGGTCAACTTCTGTTCGAGCACCTTGTTGAGGATCGTCTGCACGTAGCCGCCGTTGTTGAAGCGGACGTCCATGATCAGCGCTTGCTTATGCCGCTGGACGTAGTACTGCCGGATGAAGTCGGCGACATCCCCCGCGCCCATCGCCTGAACGAAGACGTAGCCGATCTTGCCGTCCGAAGCCTTATCCACATACCGCCGGTTGGCGGCCACCCATTCGAGCTGCCGCATCCGGTTCTCGTTCGCGACCGGCCGGATGAACACGGTGCGGCGGTCGCTGCCGTTCGCATTTGACGCCACCGTCACCGAAACCACCTGCCCGGCGCGGCCCGCCAGCGCCTCCAGGTAGTTCGAACGATCGGTCAGTTCCTGGCCTGCCACCGCCATCAGGTAGTCGCCTTCGGTGACCTTGAAACCGGGCTCGAGCAACGGCGACCGCTCGCCAGGCAGCACCCCATCGCCGCGCATGATTTTCGCGATCTTCAGGCGGCCCGCGGCGGCGTCCGGGGCTACATCGATTCCCAGAAAGCCTCCCTGGTCGGGCCGCACCAGCGACTGTTCGTCGCCCGGCTGCAGGTATTGGTGGGAGGAACCCAGTTCCGATTGCATCCACCGAATCAGAAAATCGAGCTCGCCGCGACTGCGGACGCTGGGCAAAAGCTCGGCGTATTTCTTCCCGATCGCGTTCCAATCGACGCCGTTCATGTTCGCCACGTAAAAGTAGTCGCGAAGCAGCCGCCAAGCGTCCCAGAACATCTGGTTCCACTCTTTCAGAGGGTCGATGGTGAGGCGAAGGTTGCCGAAATTGAGCTTTCCAGTGGTAGGGGGAAGGTCGCGGCCATTGGCTTCGACCACCCGGTCGCCGACCAGAAGCTTGGTTCCATCGAACGAGAGTTCAAAGGTGGACCCGGAGGTAAGCGCGCCACCCGCCTTCGCCGCGAGATCGTAGAACGTGATTCCGGCATCGCCGGCGAGGATCAGCCGATTGCCCGCGACCGCCACTTTGGTGTAGCCGCTGGGCGCAGCGGGAACGACCACGAGCCGGTCGTCGATCCCCTCCCAATCGATCGGCAAAGGGGCCTTGGGCGCTTCGGCCTCTTTTTTGGCGGGAGGCTCTTCCGTATCCTTCAACCGGAACGGGCTCTCCCCATCCTTCTGGAGCAGATAAAGGCAAGGGACGATCATCGGCGCCGCATTGAGCTGGTTTTGGAGCGGATCGTCTTCGGCGGCGAAATTCCGCCGGCTCAGAAACGCGAGCCACTTCCCATCCTTGCTGAAGGCGGGGGCAAAATCGTCGGTGAATCCGGTGCCCAAGAGCCGAACCTCGCCCGATTCGAGGTTGCGGACCGCGATGCGGCCGAAATCCGTGACCCCATCCCACACCGGATAGGCGAGGTACTTCGAATCGGGGGAGAACGAATGACTCAGGCCATACCACCCATTGCCGGCGCCCGCGCCCATCGAATGGACGATTTCGGTGTCCGCGTTCGTTTTGAGATCGAGCAGCCGCAGCCGCCAATTGCTGTCGTAATACGAAAGCTTCGAGCCGTCGGGGCTCCAATGGACGGTGGTGACTTGGCGATCTTTGCCGTTGGTGAGCTTTCGCGGGCTTGATCCATCGGCGGCGGCCAGCCAAACCTGCTGCTCCCCGCCTTCGTCGCTGATGTATGCGACCTGCTTGCCGTCCGGGCTCATCGCGGGACGCCGAAGCCGCGCGCCGGGGACCATTTTCCACAGTCGGGCTTCGCCTTCGCCAACGGGAAGGCTGACGATTTGTCCGCGAGCCTCGGCCAGCACCCGCTTGGCGGTGGGGCTCATCGCATAGAAGGAGGCATAGGTCGCGGCGACGACCGAATTGGGCCGGGTGTGCATGAGGTCGGAATCGAGCGCGAACAAGAGGCGCTTCGTTTGGCCGGTTCGCAGGTCCGCCATTTCGATGCCGCGGCCGCGCTCATAGACCACCGCGCCCGGACCGGCATTGACCTCGCGAATCTCGAATTCCGAGGGTCCGGCGAGGCGTTTGGGGCTTCCGCCGCCAGCGGGGACGCCATAGAGATTGAAGACGCCGTCGTTTTCGTTGGCGAAGTAGACGCTGTCGCCTTCCCAGGCCGGAAACTCGCACGTGCCGGGCAAGGAGGTCACCGCTTTGAATCCGCCGGAGGCCGGGTCGCCGACCCAGATCTGGTTCTGCATGCCGCCCTTATAGTGGAACCAAGCGGTGCTCCATCGGTTGAAGCGGGTGAAGGCGAGGCGGCTTCCCTTGGGGTCGTAGACGCCATGGGCGGCGAATTCGATGGGCAGCTTGGAGTCGACCCCACCGCCGGCGGGGACAGAAAACAAGCCAAAGTTCTTGGGCATCGAGAGGCTGCGAAACAGGATGCGGCTTCCATCGGCCGACCAGCCGAGCGCCAAGGACGTCGAGCATCGATAGGTGATCCGGGTGGGGGCGCCCCCCTCGACGGGAATCGTGTAGACCTCGGCAAAGCCGTCGTACTGAGCGGAAAAGGCGATGGTTTTGCCATCCGGCGAAAAACGAGGATACACTTCGTTGCCGGCGTGCCGGGTGAGCCGGGTGGCCCTTCCGGAGTCGAGCTGGCCTACCCAGAGATCGCCCTCACAACTGAACACGACGCGGTTGCCGTGAACGTCGGGCATGCGGAGAAAGGGTTCGGCGGGCGCGGTCACAGCAACGAGCAGGCAGAGCGATAGCATGGCGACTCGACTTTACCCATGCGTCCGATTCAGAGGCACCCAAAAAGTTGGGCCGGCCTGCCAGGGACCGGCCCGTTCGTTGTGAGGAGGGAGCAAATGGTGGATCAGCGGGGGCGGCGCCGGGCCAACGGTGCCAGACCAACCAGGCAGATGAGCAGGGTCGCCGGCTCCGGCACCGCCGTGTATTCCACACGAAGCACCGGAACAAACGCCGGATTCAGGCTCTCCGATGATTCGAACCGCTTGGCGGTCGAAATGGCCGTCTCGTTACCGGTAATGCCCCAACCAAAGGACGAGCTCGGATTGTCAAGCATGTCCTGCACGTCGTCCCGCAGTTGGGCGCTCGACCAAGTGTAAACCCCGACGCCCGCTACGCTTGTCGAGGCACTTGACGTGGCCGAAAACGTGCCGCCGACAGAGGTCCAAAGGGACCCGCTAAAGAACGTGTGCACCCAGGTGGCGTCGCCAGCCGTCGCGGCGGCGCCACCGCCCCCCGAAGCGCCCGCGTTTGAGGTTCCTTCTCCCCAATCCTGCAACGCGCGGCGCAACGAGATCGTCTCGGGACCGGCAACGGTCTGGGACATGTTCAGGGACAGGGTAGCGGAGTTGATCGTGGCTCCCGTCGGTATTGAGGCGGCGATATCGAAGGCGATCAAGCCGCGGCGGATCAGGTTCGTTCCGGTCTTGCCTACGAAGAAGCTCGGCCCGGCGCCGTTGCTCAACGCTCCGGTGGAACTCTCATAGAGCGTGTTGTCTTTGCTGGCGGTGAGGTTGACCGTGATGCCGGAACTCACCGCCGCGATTCCCACGGCCAGGCCGAAGCCGGTCGTCTTCAATATAGGTCGTAACTTCAATATCCTTCTCCTCGCGATCGCATCACTCGATGCGTGTATCCGTATGCATTAGTCGCCTCGATGAGGGGTGCTGGACTGTCCCCCTTGCGTCTCCCGGCAACTTTACGGGTCGATTCGGCGATTTCCGCGTCGGCATCGCAACCAGCTCAGACCGATGCCCATCGCCAGCAGTCCGGCCGGCTCGGGAACCGGCGTCACCAGCTTGTTCTTGCTTAACAAAAATGTGCCGCCGGCGTCAAGTGTGCGATCCCACTGAAATGCGAAGGCCATATCTCCAGGCCCGCCAAATGAGGTGCTGTTGGTGAGCGATGTCGGCCCGCCGTCTTCCAACAGTTCGAAAATATCGGGCACCGCCGAGATCTGCCAACGGTCCGGGATCGGCACCGCACCCACGTCGATCCGGGTCAGATCGTCGAAGAGGCGAACGGTGGACGAATTCAGGAGCGTCGCCCGGTCATCGTCGAACGTTCCCGAAGCGTCGAAGTCGTCGTATTCGAACAAGTGGAACTCGATCGGCGCATTCGTCAGGTTGCGAACCCGCACAATCTCGGCAATATCCGCGGTCCTCGAGCCCGATCCGCCCCCGATCAATGTGAATGAAAGGTCGATGGCCAATCGGTCGTTGGCATACGCGATGTTCACCGAGTTGGCCGCAGGCTGAAAGACTTCCGGGCTGCCGATCGTATCAATCGAGCGCTCGGCGCCTTCGCCGATACGGAACCAATACCACTGCTGGAACGCGTGGTTCACTTCGTCCACGGCCCAGGAGTTCAATCCCCGACGGAACGGGAAAGCGGCGGATGTGGGGTCGATCGTGGCCGAACTGTTGCCATTCGTCAGGAGCACCTGGGTCCATCCGGCTCCCGCAAGGCCGGCAAAGATGAAACAAGCAAGGGATTTTCTCATTATCGTCTCCAATCGAGCGAACTAGCGCCGGCGAATCTCATAGATCGTTCCGCGATCGAGCGCGGTCAGAAGGACGCGGCCCGAGGGGCCGGTGTCCACGTCGGTCACCACGCCGAAGTCCGTTCCGAAGAGGAGAGACTCGCTTTCGTCGATCGTGAACTTGTTCGGGTTGTCGGCCACCCGGTCGTTCAGCCGAGAATCGGAGAAGGCGAGGTCCGAGCGATCGGCAGTCAGCCGCAGCAGAAACAAGTAGCCATTTAGGAGCGTCGTCCGCGAAGCCCCCATCAGGATCGTCCCGTCGTAGGTTGCGCCAAGAGACGCGGTATCTAGGAACTCCATGCCCCCAGGCGCCACGGCAAACTTCCAGGAGAATTTGGGGTCGGTGTAAACCGCGTTACGAAGGCGCCAGAGCCTTTTGAAAGCGGTGATCGAATTCGTCGCGATATTGGAAGGGGGCCACCGAAGCTGCTGCATCGTGCCGTTCCCGAACGTCATTTCGATCTGGCGGAATTGGTTTACCCGGCTGATGGGCCCCATAACCTGGATCCAGCCTCCGTTGTAGCCCGGACCCACCTGATTCACTTCGTCGAATGCATCGTCGCTGTGCTCTTGCGTCCAAAGCCGGCCCGACTTCGGATCGAACGCCAGTCCAAAGCCGTTGCGAACCCCGAAGCCGTAGATCCGGTCCATGACCGGAAACTTGGTCATTTGATAGAACGGGTTGTCGTTCGGCACCGTTCCATCTGGATTCATGCGGTAGATCGCGCCGGTAGCGTGGGCCGGGTCCGGCTCAGGCCCTCCAAATTGGTCGTCGGGAACCGGGCCCATGAAGTTATTCTGGGTGTGGCCTCGCCGGCCCGCATCGCCGATCAGGATGTACAGCTTTCCATCCGGCCCGAACTTGATCACGCCGCCATTGTGGTTGCCGCGCAAGGGTTGATTTGCATCGGCCTGGTAGGCCCGAAGGGCCAGCACTGAATGCGAGTACGTCAGCACGAGCCCGTTCCAATCGAAGCGGTCCACGCGATTCGCCAAGAGTCCAACGTCGCCAGCGCCGGTACTGTCCGCTCCGGTCGAACTTTCCGACCAATAGAGATAGACGCCAGGGTTTGTCGGGAAATCGGGATGCAGGGCGATCCCGAGCAGGCCCCGTTCTGAGTTGGAGTTGACCGCTAAATCGAGAACCACCCCCACTTGGCCGCCATTTCGGAAGTGCTTGACCTGGCCGCTCGCCTTCTCGATCACAAAGTATTCGTCGGCTCCGAAGAACGCGAGGCCGACCGGCTGATTGAGTCCGGTCACGGCGGCAACCGCCTCCAAGTCGGGATCGACGAGCGCCGGTTGCGCGGGCGCCGCGGCGCTGGCCGCAAAGAACCCGAGCGCCAACGGAAAACGCGTACGAATCCATCTTCTCACACCAAGAATCAGCACAACTGTCACCTCGAGAAGGGATAGGCCTTCTCTGCTTACCAAGTCGCTGGGCGGCCGGCAAAAAGTCAGGCACGAAATCTTGGCCGGCCGGGACCGCCGTTCCGGAATCAGGTTCGATTTCAGGTCGGCTGTCGTCTTTCAAAAAGGAGCAAGAAATGGGACTTTTCGTCATCGGCATTCTGCTTTTCGTGGCATCGTTCGTTTTGAAAGGGTTGGATCGTCAGACTTCGGACAAAACCAACCTCGGGCCGCTGGCTTGGGTGTTCCGGATCATTGGGGTGGTGGTGGCGATCGTCGGCGTGATCTGGAGCGCGGTGATCATCGGTTTCCTCGGCATGCTGACGGCGGTGGTGATCCTCCTGCTGCTGATCGCC
>CAYONY010000195.1:0-6587 GCA_964405415.1 uncultured Fimbriimonadaceae bacterium
TGACGTCAATGCCCATGGCTTGGAGTTTGCCCGCCATCTCTTTAACTTGGTGCTGGGCCTGGGCGACCGCCATGCCGTAGCCCGGAACGATCACCACCGAGTTGGCATTGGAGAGCAGAATCGCCGCATCCTCGGCCGAATAGCTCTTGGGCTGCTTGCCGGCCAGGGCCGCATTGCCGCCGCCCGAGACCTCGGCTCCGACTCCGGCAAAGAGGACGTTGCCGAGCGAACGGTTCATCGCTGAGCACATGAGGAGGGTCAGGATCAGACCGCTCGCGCCCACCAATCCGCCTCCGATGAGAAGCGCGTTGTTGGAAAGCACGAATCCGGCCAATCCCGCCGCCAGCCCGGTAAAGGAGTTCAGAAGCGAGATCACCACCGGCATGTCGGCGCCGCCAATCGGCAAGACGCCGGTCATCCCGAGGATCAGGGAAGCCGCCAAAAGCGTAACAAAGGCCCAGGTCGCGGATTGCCCAAAGACGATGAGCCCGAGGGCAAGGGCGAGGACGCCGACGACGAGAATGAGGTTGAAGACCTGTTGGCCCTTGAAGGCGATCGGGCGCCCGGGCAGGAGTTCTTGTAGCTTGCCAAAGGCGATCAGACTCCCCGAAAAGCTGATCGAGCCAATGATCGCACTGAGCACGGTGGTGATGCTCTGCACTTCTTCGACTTGGATGTTCGCATGGACGGAATGAAGAAACTCGAAGAGGGCCACCAGGGCCACCGCGCCGCCGCCAAGGCCGTTGAGCAGTGCGACCATCTGCGGCATTGCGGTCATCTGGATCCGCTTGGCGCTCACGTACCCGCCGAGCGTTCCCAAGACGACGCCGCCCGCAATCCAGACCAAGTTCTCCGTTTTGAGGTTTTGATCGAAGAAGGTCACGCCGAGAGCGGCCACCATGCCGCCCATCGAAAGCCAGTTGCCGCGTCGCGCGGTCATCGGCGAATTCATCAGCTTCATCGCCAAGATGAAGCAGACCGCCGCGAGCAGATAGCCGATGTTGATCCAGTCGTTCACTTCGGCCCTCCGCTGCGCTTTTTGGTCTTGAACATCTCGAGCATACGGTCGGTCACCACATAGCCGCCGACGACGTTCAGCGTGCCGAAAACCACGGCGGCAAACCCGATCGCCAGCATCAGTGGCGAATCGGCTTGGCCGAGGACGAGAATTCCGCCCACGAGGATCACGCCGTGGATGGCGTTTGTCGCGGACATCAGCGGGGTGTGGAGGGTCTGCGGGACCTTCGAAATCACTTCGAGGCCGACAAAAACGGCGAGGATGAAGACGGTAAGGACGGCGATCAGGCTCATGGGTTGGACCTCCCTTCGATCGCGATGCGCGTCGATTCGTGAAGGACCTTGCCTTCGTGGGTGACGAGGGTATCGCGGATGATCGGATCCTCGAAATCGAGGTTGGCCGCTCCCTCCTTAACCAAGTTGAAGACGAACTCGGTAATGTTCTTGCTGTACATCCGGCTCGCGTCGGCGGCCATATCGGAAAGTAGGCTCGTCGAGCCCACGATCGTCACGCCTTCGAAATCGGCGACCTGTCCGGGAATCGTGGCTTCGCAGTTGCCGCCCGCGGGCGCGGCGAGATCGACAATCACCGAGCCGCGGTTCATCTTTTTCACCATTTCCTTGGTGATGAGAAGCGGCGCCGGTTTGCCGGGGATGAGGGCGGTGGTGATGACCACGTCGCTCTTGCTCATCCGGTTGCCGATGAACTCCATTTCCCGAAGGTGGGTGTCAGCGGAGACCTCTTTGGCATAGCCGCCCGCGTCTTCCGCATCGTCAAGCTTGAGGTCCATCATGGCGAAGCGGGCGCCCAAGCTCTCGACCTGCTCTTTCACCGCGGGCCGGACGTCGAAGGCTTCGACGATCGCCCCGAGCCGTTTGCAGGTGGCGATGGCTTGAAGCCCCGCCACCCCGGCGCCGATCACGAAGACGCGGGACGGCGGAAGCGTGCCGGCCGCCGTCATGAGCATCGGATAGAACTTGGGCAAGTGGCTGGCCGCCAGCAGCGCGCCACGATATCCGGCAATGGTGCTCATTGAGCTGAGCGCGTCCATGCTCTGGGCGCGGGTGATGCGGGGGATGAGCTCCATCGCAAAGGACGTGACGTTTCGCGCGCACAGGGCCTGAACCGTGTCGAGGTTGTTGGCCGGGAAAAGGAACGAGACGAGCATCGCCCCTTCGCGGATCCGATTCGCCTCCGAGTCCGGGCGGCTATCGCCCGGGCCCAACACTTTCAGCACCAGGTCCGCGCTCAGAACACCGGCGGGATCGCCCGCGATCTCGGCCCCCGCCTCGCGATAGGCGTCGTCCGAGCATCCCGAGGCGAACCCGGCGCCGGATTCGATGACGACCTCAAATTGTTTTTCGCGGAGCGCCTTTGCTCCTTCCGGGGTCAATGCGACCCGCTTTTCGCCCTCGGTTCGTTCCAAGGGCACGCCGACTTTCAAACCTTCCACCTCCCGACGTCGCTATTAAACCGCCTCCCGTGGGGAGGATGCTGTGGTCAATTCCTTAGGACGGCTGGCGAAGGCGAATGGAGTCGGATCTTGCTGGCAGGCGACGAGGTTACGCGGGGGATTGGAAGCGAAGCCGAGTTGGATGGAGCTTGACTGGAGCCGGAGAGGCATACAAGTGGGCGTGGCTGCCTAAGCGACGCCCAGCAAATTCGCTTGGCAATTCGCAAAAAGTCGTGATAGGATGTTGATGGAAGGACGAGGATGAAACAGATTCCTGTCGTTATCGTCTTGGCCTTGACGTTCTATTTGATCGGAGCCCTTGCCACGTTCGCTTGGAGCCAGCCCATAGGAGACGGCTGGCAATGCTCGAAGTTCGAGGTGTCGGATTGCACGCAACCGCCTTGGGGGAATCCGTCTTCTCCATACATCGTGTATTGCTGCTGTGGCACCGGGGACGTTGGACAGCCTGGCAGGTGGTGCCTCTGTACGATCATTGAATACTGTTGGGAAGGCAACACATGCTATCGCAATACAGGTTGTAGTGGTGATTACGGCGAGTGCATCATCCATGGCAGTTTGGGAAATGTGAAGTGGGCAACCTAGCGAGATTATGCCAATGAAAATAGTAATACTTCTCGTTATCGCGTGTGCCCTTGGTTCCTGGACCGTCTCTGCTTTTCGGCCCAAACCACCTTGTTCGAATTGCAGGGTTGATAAGAAAGGCTCTTTGCCAGTGGGTCGTACCCAACCTGCAATAACGACTGGCGATCCAAAAGATGTCGTAGCCGATTTCAAGCGCATATATGGGGCTTTGGTGAAGTTTCGTGAATCTGAAAAGCGGCTGCCCGCATCACTCAATGAACTTCACCTGACTTCTTCAACATGGCCGAAAGGGAGACTTGAGCGCGACGACTTCTTAAATGGCGACTTTCAAAACATCTTGCCTAAGCCAGGCTTCGAGCTTTACTTCTATTCCTACAGTTCTCCGAGGGCTGACAAGTCGCGAAAGCCGGTGTTTCCTCAACCGGACCAACGCGACCTGTGGGTGAGTTGCGACCAGTACTTTTGGAACCGGCCCATTCTCTCGAACGGCCACCCGGTACCCCAGTTTGGTGGGGTTATGATCGGCCTCTTTAGCGATGGTTCGATCGAAGTGGTCCAAGCTGAGAAGATGCTGTCCGTTCAACGGGCCCCCAACGCTTTGCAAAACTACTTTCCGATGGAATCGGGCCTTCCACCCGATGCCTTGCCAGTCGGCGAAATGGGGAAGAAGGTCCTCCAGAAACTGAGGGGCTACTGAAACCTCCCAAAAGGAGCGGGCCGGCGATTGCCGGCCCGAGGGGTTTGAGGTTTAGGTGAAGGTGAAACTTTAGGCGGAGAGCCGATAGGCAGTCTGCACTTCGCCCCGCCGAACCAGGTCGAACGGATGCTCGGGATCGTCCAGCCAGCTCAATCGGAGCCGAGTGGTCTCGACATCCTCGATCCGTACCGCGTTCTTTTGGCCGTCCGCGCAATCGAAAGCGATCCAATAGGAGCCGTCGACCGAGACGACCGAGTAGCGGCCTTTCAAGAACGTATGGGTGTCGTAGCAGGTCAGTCCGAAGCCGCCGTCCGCGTCGATGCGGAACTCGAACTGGGCGTGCTCGTCCTTTTTGACCCACGTGCCGGCGATCGCGCGCCGAAGCGGGGCGTACGTCCGATGCCATAGGGCTCGGGTTCTCTCCTCTTGGTGCAAAACCGTCGTTGCGGTAGTCATTGTCTTATTTCCGTCCTGGGCTGGTCTCGGTTGAGTGATCCACCGATTCCTACGAGGCGTAAACGCTCATCCGTGGCGAAAGATCGGCAATTGGGCAGAAGGGCCCAAGGACCTTTGGATAGCCGGACTCCGACCGGCCGCCCGATCAGGCTTTTGAGATTGGGCGGTTTTCTTCAACGAAGGCGAGCTTGCCGGTAAACTCCCTCGCCATGTCCGCCCTTGCCGATCTCCGGAATCGCCTCGCTGACGTCGATGCCTTGAAAAGCGCCCTTTCGATGATGGAATGGGACCAGCAGGTCTTCATGCCGCCCGGCGGTGCCGAGGCCCGAGCCCACCACAGCGGCATTCTCAGCCGGATGGCCCACGAGGCGTTCACCGATGAAGCAACGGGCACTTTAATCGAGCGTGCCAAGGGCGAAGCGGCCAATGAGGACGAGGTCGCGATGCTTCGCGTGGCCAAGCGGGACTACGACATGGCGACCAAAATCCCGGCCAGCTTGGTCGAAGAGAAGTCGAAGTTGGCGGCGGAGGCGCACGAGGCGTGGGTCGCCGCGCGCAAGAACAACGATTTCAAGGGCTTCGCCCCCTATTTGGACAAGATGTTCGAGTTCGCGCGGCGCGAGGCGGAGTACCTGGGCTACACCGACCACATCTACGACGCGCTCCTCGACCAGTATGAAGAGGGCGCGACCGCCAAAGACGTCCACGCGATGTTCGATGCGATCCGGACGCCGCTGGTCGCGCTGGTCAAGCAGATTCAAGAAAGCGGCAATCAGCCGAACGATTCGATTCTTCACGGCGAATGGGACAAAGACGTCCAGCGCAAGTTCACCGAAATCCTGGCCAAAGGCGTCGGGTTCGACTTTCACCGCGGCCGGCAAGACACCGCGCCGCACCCATTTTGCGGGGGCTGGTCGGTGGGCGACGTACGGCTCACGACGAGGTTCAAAGACTACTTGCCGTCGGCGATGATGGGCACGCTCCACGAATCCGGCCATGGGATGTACGAGCAGGGCTCGCCGATGGCGTGGGATCGGACGCCGCTGGCGGGCGGGGTTTCGCTGGGCGTGCACGAAAGCCAATCGCGGCTATGGGAGAACATCGTCGGGCGTTCGACTCCGTTCTGGGAGCATTTCTATCCGCAGCTCTTGACGCATTTTCCGCAGCTCGCGGGGCTCGAGATTCACGATTGGGTGTGGGCCCTGAACAAGGTTCAGCCGAGCTACATTCGCGTCGAGGCGGACGAGGTCACCTACAATCTTCATATCATGGTGCGGTTCGAGATGGAGTGCGATGTCTTAACGAATAAGGTTGTGATCAAAGACATGGCGGATGCCTGGAACGCGAAGTACGAGGAGTACCTTGGCATCACGCCGCGCAACGATGCAGAAGGCGTCTTGCAGGACGTGCACTGGTCGGGCGGAAGCATCGGCTATTTCCCCACGTATTCGATGGGCAATCTGCTGAGTTATCAGATTTGGAAAGTGTTGCGTAAAGACGTCGGGGATACGGACGAGCTGATGCGCCAGGGTAACTTCGCGCCGATCCTGAAATGGCTTCAGGAGAAGATCTACCTTCAGGGCCGAAAGTACACGCCGAAAGACCTGGTGATGCGGGTGACCGGCAAGCCGATGGGCGCGGAAGACTATCTGGCGGGGATTACCGAGAAGTATCGGGGATTGTATCGCCTTTAGGAATGGGTAAGAGAGTGAGATAGGACGTATAGGTCTTTTAGGTCCTATTTACTCCTTAAGTCTAACTTCTATTCCCCATACCCCGCTTCGGCCAGCATCCGCGGATTTTGACGCCAGTTCTCGCGCGCCACCACGTGCAGCTCGAGAAACACGCGGGTTCCCAAGAGCGCTTCGATCTCCTTTCGAGCATCCGAGCCAAGCTCCTTGATAAACTGCCCGCCCCGCCCGATCAGGATCGCTCGCTGCCCCGGCTTTTCGACCATCAAGGTGGCCGAAATGCGAACGACTTCTGGATTCGATTCGTCCCATTCGTCGACTCGAACCGCCGTCGCGTGCGGAACCTCTTCTTTCGTACGAAGCAGAACCCGCTCGCGGATGAGCTCTGCCACCAAGAACCGACTGGATTGGTCGGTGAAATCGTCGAGTTGGAATCGCGGCTCACCCTCCGGGCAGGCCGCAAGCAGCATCTCCAGCAGCTTGTCCAGGTTCGTGCCGTCGGTGGCGATCGTCAGCATCCACCTCTCGGCTCCAAAGAGCTTCTGAAACTCCTCCGCCCGCGCCACGACGAATTCCGGAGCGAGCCGGTCCATCTTGTTGAGGCACAAGATTCGCGGCATTTCCGGAGCCGCCTTGGCGAGCATGTCGGCAAGCCGCTTGTCCAATTCG
>CAYONY010000196.1:0-6517 GCA_964405415.1 uncultured Fimbriimonadaceae bacterium
GGGCCGAGAGCATCGCTCTCGGCCCGACCGACCTTCATCACTAAGAGTTGGCGCTAGTCGTCTTCGAGTTTGGCTTTGAACGCGGTCAACGTGCTTGATCCCGCGTTAAATGAGCCTTCGGCCTCCACAAAGCAACCGTTCGTGAGCTTCGTGAAGAACGCCTCTTTCGAGATCGTTTCTCCGTCGAGGCCGCGGAACGTCGCCCCGCCGGTAAACGCCACATGTACGATCATGTTCGCTTCGCCCGGAAGGCCATCCCATTCGTTGAGCACGATGTCGAAGGTTTTGGCTTCCACATTGATGTTCTGAACGGAGCCGCGGGCTTCGGCCTGGCCGCCGCCGCCACCCCCACCGCCGCCGCCATCGCCTTGCGTGCGGATGCGGGCACGCTTCGCGGTGATGACGCCTTCGAGATAGCGGCCCTCGACTTTGACCCGCTCGGCGGTTGCCAACAGCACGAAGAACTGTTCCTTCGTGATCTCCTGGCCATCGCCGTTGCGATAGTCGGTGTCGCCATTGGTGACGATCGGGACGACGGTTCCTCGCGAAGACGAGAAGCCCTCCCACTCGTCGATCGTGACGCTGAACGTTCCGGCCAGCGCATCGATCGCGGAGGGGGCGCCCTTCACTTCGGCGCCGTGGTGCTCTTCTTCATCTTCGATCTTGGCCTTCACCGCAACCAGGGTATTGGTCTCGGCGCTCCACGTGCCTTCCGCTTCGACCCGCTTGCCGCCGGCGAGCGCCTCAAAGAACGCCTGCTTGGTGAGCAGCACGCCGCCGTGGGCGAAGAATCGCGTCGACGTCGAGGTGGTGACGTGGACAAAGTCGGCCACTGGCGTAAAGCCTTCGGCCTCGCCGAGTTGGACGTCAAACGTTCCGGCCTCCGGCGCGACTTCTTTGGCCAAGCCCTTGACCTCATGCGGATCCTCATGGTCTTCGCCATTGCGAATCTTCACCGCCGTCGCGACAACCGACCGGTTGCCCGGATCGAATTTGCCGCGAACCTCGACCCGCTTGCCGTTGGCGAGCTGCGGGTTCGGATCACCGTTGGCGTTGAAGACGGCCGTGTTGGAATCGGTCGTCACGGTCAGCGTGCAGCCTCCGCGGGCGCGCAGCGTGAACGTAAAGTTCGGCGCGACGCCTTCCAATCCGGAGATCGTGCCTTCCCAATCGTCTTGGTCGTGGCGCTCTCCGTTGCCGAGACCCTCGCCCGGGCCATCTTTGACTTCGCAATCCGTGATCTTTCCGGCCACGTCTTTCCAGCTCGAAAGCACAAAGTCGCAAACCAGATCGTTGGACGATCCGGTGATCGTCTTCGGGCTCGGGAAGGTTATCGTCAGGAAAGCCTGCTCGCCGTTGGAGGGGTTCAGGTAGGAATCGTCAAAGGTTCGGGCGTTGGCGTTCGACGAACCGGTGGGCTGAAGGCTGAGGTCCTTGTCCAACGTAAACCGGATTCCGGTGTAGACGCCCTCGGGAACGGAGTCCTTGCCAAGAAACGCATACCGCGGGTTGCCGTCGTTGAGCGCGCGCAGGTTGAAAACCTTGCCGACGGAATCGTCGAATACGCTGACCATGCCGCCGTCTTGCTTGATCAGTTCGACCTTGAAGACTTTGACCCAAACCGCCGAATAGCCGGTCGTGAGGTCATCGGTCAAGAAAATGCTCGCGCCACCGGAGGCGCCGCCGCCACCTCCGCCGCCGCCACACCCCGCGGCGAAAATCGCGAGTGCAAACAGAAGCCATTGTGCAATCTTTTTCATCTTTAGTTGCCTCGATCGGTGGACATTGCCCCGTAACGAATGCCTCGGGGCTCGTACCACGTTTTCCAACTCAAAGAGTCGGCGTTCTTACGGGAAGATACGGGCCCGGGCATAAGAATGGCGTAAGAAGCCTAGGCTCAGGCCTTGGAACAAGGCCCCATGCCCTCGAAATCAATGGCGCAAATCTCAAGGGATCAGGCCATCGACGTGAAGAAAGCGTGAAACATACGGATGAGCTTGTCGACGCGCCCCCCACGGCGAAGAAGCACATCCGGCTCCTTGGCTTGGCCAACCTTCTTGTTCTTGATCGCGGCAATTGATTGGAGCCGCGGGTCCTGAAGGATCGGCCGCGGGTCGGAAGAGGTGATGATCACGTCCGGATTCATCGCCACGAGCGACTCCGCGTTCACCGTCTCAAATTTGTTCGACTTCGGCCCCACCGGCTCGCCCTGGGCCGCCCGCACCGCATCGGCGTAGAGCGAATCGACCCCCGCGATCATATGCTCATAGCCCTGGCCCGGCATGAGGATCGCGACTTTCAGTTTCCGTTTGGGCGGCGCGCCGGCGGCGGTGGCGATCGCCGAGTCGATTTCGTCGATGTATTCCATCACCGAAGACTCGCTGGAAAGCTCCCGACCAAGGTCATAGAGGCATTCGATGAACTTGGGGATCGTGTCCCCTTCGATCTTGAACGTTTTGAACCCCAGCTGCTCGATCTTCTTGATATCGTCGGCCCCAAAGAGCAGCGGATCGTAAACCACCATGCCCGGTCGAAGCTGGGTGATTTTCTCGTAATTGGGCTTGACCCCGTTCATGACAACCGCAATCTTGTTGTCCATCGGCGGCCAGTTGCATTGGGCCGTCCGTCCCACCAGCGTTCGGATCGGCGCGCGCGAGCGCACGATCTCGGTCGCGCCGGGATTCAGGCACAAAACGGTCTGCACCCGCATGCCCGGCTGCTTTCCGCCCATCTTGTATTCGCTTTCTTTGCATCCGGCAAGAACAGCGAGGAGAACGGCAGTCAGAAAAAAAGGGCCCCAGCGGCGCATGAAGGCATTCTGGCAAAAGGTAGGACTCATTTGCCAGAGATAACAGCGGAACGGTATCCTTAGTGTCCGAACCTGCAGGGGTGTAGCTCAGTTGGTAGAGCAATGGTCTCCAAAACCATAGGTCGCGGGTTCGAATCCTGTCGCCCCTGCCATTCCTTCGAAGGTCGAAGGGCGAAAGTCGAAGGTCGAAGGGCGAAAGTCGAAGGTAGAGGGTAGAGGACGAAGCTTGGAAGCGAACACTCCTTTAGCCCCCAGCCCTGCCTACCCGGCCCCTACCCTTCCTGATCTGCACGACGCCGCCGCGCGGCTTAAGGGCATCGCCCACCGGACTCCCGTGCTGCGCTGCCATGCGCTCGATGAGGCCGTCGGCGCGGAGGTGTTCCTCAAATGCGAAGGCTTCCAGCGGATGGGCGCGTTCAAGTTTCGCGGCGCTTACCATGCGCTTTCTCGGCTTTCCGAAAGTGATCGAAGGCGCGGCGTCATCACGCATTCCTCGGGCAACCACGCCCAGGCGGTGGCCCTGGCCGGCAAGCTGCTCGGGATCCAAGCCACCATCGTGATGCCCAACAACGCGCCCCGCATCAAGCGCGAGGCGACCGAAGGGTACGGCGGCCGGGTGATCGACTATGACCCCGCCACCGATTGCCGTGAGCGAATTTCCGCCGAGCTCGCCATGCGCGAGGGGCTGGTTCTCATTCCGCCTTTCGACCATCCCCACATCATCGCCGGAGCCGGGACCGCCTGCCTCGAATTGATCGAGGAAACGGGGCCGCTCGATGCGGTGCTGGCCCCCTGCGGCGGCGGCGGATTGCTCAGCGGCACCGCCATCGCCGCCCGGTCCCTGTGCCCCAATTGCCGCCCCATCGGCGTCGAACCCGAACTGGCCGACGATGCCGCGCGCTCCTTTGCGACCGGAACCCTCCAGACCGTCCACAACCCGCCTACGATAGCCGATGGGGCGCGAACCGCCTCGCTTGGCGCGCTCACCTTCGCCATCATTCGTGAATGCGTCGACGCCTTCGCGACCGTTTCCGAAAACTCCATCGTGGAAGCCGTCCGCTTCCTTTTCCTTCGGGCCAAACTGGTGGTCGAGCCCTCAGGCGCCCTTGGCGTGGCCGCGCTGCTCTCGGGGAAAATCTCCCAAAAAGGCCGAATCGGGGTGATCCTCAGCGGGGGAAACATCGATCCCGAAACGATGGCGAAAATCCTAGTTTAGGTCTTCCAGCACGTGCCGGCGCGTCCACCCCCAAAGCGCGCCAAGAAGCACGCAAAGCCCTCCGATCAGCAGCGCCAAATGCAGATTCGTCTCTTGGGCAAACCATGAGAAGGCGAGCGTGCCCACTGGGGCGAGCCCGGAAAGCGCCCAAACGTGCATGGCAATCACCCGCCCACGAAGCCGCTCCGGCGAAAGCAGCTGGAAAAGCGTGTTGGTGGTGTTAAATTGGGCCACCGCGCAGAACCCGACAATCGCCAAGAGCGGAAAGGCGATGAGGGGTGATGAGGTCGTGCCCAACAGGGCCAACCCGACGCCAAATACGGTCATCGCGCTGCGCACAATTAAGCCCTTGATCGGGCGATGAGCGGTGTACGCCACTAAAAGCAGACTCGCGATGGTGCCGATCCCGACGGTGGTCATCGCCAGCCCGAACTCCTTGGTGCCCAATCCCAGGACATCTTTGGCGATGGCCGGCATCAGCGCCAGATAGAACAGTCCAAACGTCGAAACGCAGGCTTCCAGAATGAAGAGCGTCTTCAGCCGGACGTCGCGAAAGGTGTAGCGCATCCCTTCCATCACGAGATCGTTGATTTTCTGCGGCTCGCCGCGTTCGGCGCGAAGGTCGGTGCGGATCGCCAAGACCGCGAAAATCATAAAGAAGAAGCTGCAGCCGTTGATGAGGTAGCAAAGCTGGGGCCCAAAAAGCCCGTAAACGAGCATCCCGATCGACGGCCCGATGACGCGGGCGAGATTGAACGTGAGCGCATTCAGCGGCACCGCCGAAGGCAGGTCCTCCATCGGCACCACCCGACTCACGATCGACTGCCGAGTCGGCATTTCGATCGCCCCGACGACGCCAAGGATCGTCGCGACCGCGATGATATGCCCGTAGTGGAGAAACTTGAAGTGGATGGCCGCCGCCAAAAACAGCGACCCCATCGAAAAAGTGAACTGACACCCGACCAAGAGCCATTTGCGGTTCCAAAGGTCAGGCAAAATCCCCGCGATTGGCCCGATCAACGAAACCGGAATCTGGTTGCAAAAAAGCACCAGGCCAAGCATCGCCTTGTCGCCCGTGAGTTCATAGACCAGCCAGCCCTGGGCGGTCGACTGAATCCAACTCCCGATAAACGAAAGGAGCGCGCCGCCCCACAGCAATCGAAAGTCGCGGTGGCGGAAGGCGCGCATGGCTCGGGTTTACCCTTCCCCCTCGCCTTTTTGCGAAGCCAAAGGGCGTGGAAACTCGGGGTGAAGGTCCGGTTCGGCCCCTCCCTCGTTTTCGAGGCCGAACAAACTGAGGGAGGTGGGGCGGGAAATGGCGCCTTCTACCTCGAACTCTGATCTAAACTCACGGCGTCGTTTAACCAGGCATCGGAGGGAATTCAATGCGCAGCCGACATCTTCTCAGCGCCGCCATCGTTTTGGGCGGCGCCGCCTTCGTTTGGGCTCAAGTCCAAACGACGACCAGTCAAACCGGAACCGGAACGGCGACCGCCTCGGCCCGCGCTTCCGGCCAACAAGGCGCTTCCTCTTCCAACTCGGGGGGCGCGGCCGTCTTCTCGACCGCAAAGCCCACCCACGCCATCATTTATTCCGCGGGCGAAAAGTGGATCGAGGGCAAGCCGGCTCATGAACAAAACCTCAAGCCTCACGCCGACTATATGGCGGGCATGGTGAAAAAGGGCATCCTGATCTTTGGCGGCCCGTGGCGCGACGAGCCGGGCGGCTTGGCGATTCTCAAATGCCGCAGCGACGAAGAGGCCCGCGCTGTGCTGGAAAACGACCCGGCGGTGAAGATGGGCGTCATGAATGGCGATCTGAAAGCGTGGACCGTGTTTTTCCAAGGCCCCGGGATTCCGATGGGCTCCGGCCCCGGAGCGGCCGTCCGCCCGCCTCAATAGTGCTATACTCTTGCGTTCTCCGTTGACCGCGGGTGGCGTGAAGCCTTAAGTGGACCGTTTCGGGTCCGGCCGGCCGAGGGGGCAAGAGTCGAATTTCAGGAGCGTGGGCTTTAGCCCGCGCCCAGGTCCGCGGGATGTATCCCGCGAGTTCGGGACTCTCGCCACACTCGGCGGGAGTCCCGAAGCTGTTTTTCCCGGCGGTTCCATCGGAAAACAAGGTTCAAATCCAGCTATGCCTACCGCACAAAAAGAGCGCGTGATCGAGCAGGCCAAGGAGTGGTACGGAAAGTCGGTGGGACTCGTTTTCGCCGATTACCGGGGCCTCAAGGTCAAGGAGCTTCAGCAGCTGCGCCGGAATCTGAGCGACAAGGGGGGCGAGATCCACGTGATCAAGAACACCCTTTTCCGCTTAGCCGCCGGCGACGACGCGGAGAAGTTCCCCGCCGAACTCCATAACGGACCGACCGCCGTCGCCTTCGTTTATTCAAACGAAAGCGAATGCGCGAAAGTCCTGGTCGACTTTGAGAAGCAAACCAAAACGCTGTCCGTGAAGGGCGGCTACTTCGGTGGCAAGGTGTTCGATGCCAAAGG
>CAYONY010000197.1:0-6459 GCA_964405415.1 uncultured Fimbriimonadaceae bacterium
CTCCGGAGGAAGCGGTAGCCGCCATCGAGCCGGAAGTCGAAGCGCCGAAGGCGACAAAAGCCAAGGCTAAAGCTCCCGCCAAACCAAAAGCTAAAGCCAAGTAGGGACGCCCCGAAAGGCCATCAGCCGCTCGAGCTCACGGAGTTCGCGCCAGTAGCACCAGTTGTTCACGTATTTTGCAGCGTGTAGGATCGCGGGGCGGACGAACCGGATGGCGTTTCCTCGCTTGACAAATTCGCACGTGTTCCGGCGGACGCTCATCGTGAGCGGCCCCACCACCCCAACCGGCGTGTTCATGAAGTCCATCTCGTTGGGGATGAGCTCGCCGATCCCGGTCAGGCCCATCGCTAGCGCGATGCACGGCTCATCGGGAACCTGGCCTCGAAAAGTCTCGAAACCGGTCTTCGGGTAGTCCGCCGCGATCTCCGCAGCTTTGGCGACGAGCTGCTCCACCTCGGGATGGCGCTCGTAATAGATCAACCCGCCGTTGAAGCGTTGAATCCCGTCGAGTCCGAATCGGGGCAAGATGGTGGCAAGGTCGCCATACCAATGGCCTTCGGTGCGAATCGCGCCTTGGACCGCAAAGCGCTTCCCACGGCAAAAGTCGAAGATCTCATCGGTCTTGCGAAAGGCGATCGAGTCGGAATCGATAAAGAGAATGGCCTCTGCCTCGGTGAGAGTCAGGGCGTCGAGTTTTCGAAGGAACGGGCTCCTCCCGACCGACCCGCCAGATTCTCCGCTCGGGCGAACGACCGAATCAAACCATTCGGGCAGACGCGGATCGTCCGAATCCGAAAGCACGACGCGGGGCGTCCGGTCGCCGATCAGCGCCAAGGACCGCGCAAGCCCGAGCGCCATCTCGACGTATTTGGGCGCGCCCAGCGCGACCGTGAAGATCGCCCGTTTCAAAACTTCCTCAGCACGTACTTCAAATACCGGCGTTCCACCGACCGTTTCAGCTTCGAGAACGGCGAGATATAGCCGTAAGGATGTTTGTCGGCATACGCGTCGAGCCAGGCTAGGAGGTCGAGTTGCTTCCAATACTTGGCGAAGTTCGAATAACGGGATGCATGGAAGACGTAGGGGCGCACAAACCGAACGGCGTGGCGACGGCACACGAAGCGGCAGTCGTTCCGCAGGACGTCGAGCGTAAGCTCGCCAATCAATCCGACCCCCGTATTCATAAAATCGGTCTCGTCGGGGACGATCGCGCCGAAGCCGGTCTTCGCCATCGCGAGAAGGACACATACCTCTTCGGATGCGTTGCCGCGGAAGTCGGCGAATCCGGAATCGGCGTAGTTGGCTTCGATCCGCTTCATCTCCTCGATCAGTTCGCGCGTTTCCGCGGTTCGTTCGTAATAGAGCATGCCGCCGTTGAAGCTGGGAACCGAATCGACGCCCAGACGGCGGCACACCTCAGCGACGTCGGCGCCATGCCACATGCCTTGGCTCTGGCGATGGCCGATGACGGCAAAGCCGAGCCCTCGGCAATGCTCGAAAATCGGCCCCAAGCGGCGAAACGCGAGGCAGTCGCCATCGATGGCCAGCACCTGATCGGCGTCCGTGAGCTCGAGTCCCAAGAGCTTATCCAGCGCGCTCCGAGGACCGGGAGGCTCGATCACTTTCTCAAAATGACGGGCCCAGGGAAACTCGGGTAGATCGGTGAGGACCGCGCGAGGGGTGTCGTCCCCGATAAGGCTGAGCGATCTTCCGAGCCCAAGGGCCATCTCGGCAAATTTGGGCTTGCCCCTTCCCACGGTGAGGACGACCCGGCTCATGGGCAGGCAGTTTACTTGGCCCCTCCGGCGACCTTGTAGACTCGTTCCGTGAGGTCGTGGGGCGATGTTGCCGTCGGACTGGCGTTCATGGCTTTCGGTGCCGCATGGCTTTTGATTTTTTGGAAAGTCGTGCGAGCGGCGGCTGGGCCGGACGACGGCTATCCCTTCGAGGCGATCCTCTGGCTCATGCCCGGGCTGGGCGGCCTCGCCTTGGGCGCCGTGTTGATGTTGCGAAAGAAGTCGAGCTAGAGGCTCTGGGCTAACGCGACCGCACGATCGGCGGTGATGCCCAACTCCTGATAAAGCACCTCACCCGGGGCCGAGGCGCCAAAGCGGTCCAGGCCGACGTGGGCTTGGGCATAGCGCGCCCAGCCCAACGTTGAGCCGGCTTCGATCGAAACGGTTGGAATGCCCTTCGGAAGCACGGAATCCCGGTAGGCCACAGGCTGGCTGTCGAAAAGAAACCAGCTGGGAAGGCTCACGACGCGCGTCGGGATTCCCGACTCCTCTAGCGACTCGCGGGCGCGCATCGCCAGGGCCACCTCGCTTCCGGTCGCAACCAAAATGCGCACCGGAGCGCCGTTCGAGGCTTCGGCCAAAACGTAGCCGCCTTGCCGCGAAGGGTGGTTCGCCAGGTCGGATGACGTCAGCGGCGGCAGCGCCTGGCGCGTCAGCGCCATAAGCGTGGGACCGTCGGTGCGCTCCAGGGCCATGATCCAGGCGGCGGCGGTTTCGTTGCCATCGGCCGGGCGGACCACGTTGAGGTTGGGAATCGCGCGCAGGCCGGCGAGCTGCTCGATGGGCTGATGGGTCGGCCCATCTTCGCCCAACCCGATCGAATCGTGGGTCATCACGAAGATGGAGGGCGTGCCCATCAGCGCGGCCAGTCGAATTGACGGACGGCAGTAGTCGCTGAAGATCAAGAACGTCCCGGCGTAGGCTCGCAGGCCGCCGTGGAGGTTGATTCCGTTCGTCGCGGCGGCCATCCCATGCTCCCGCACGCCGTACCAGATGTTTCGGCCGGCGGGCGACTCAGGAAGCTGGTCGCCGAAACCGTGAAGCATCGTATTGTTGCTCTCGGCAAGGTCGGCGCTTCCTCCCACCAGCGTTGGCAGGACGGTGGCCAACGCGTTGAGCGTCTTTCCGCTGGCCACCCGGGTCGCCACCTTGTCCTCGATCGGAAGCACGGCCCGTTGCCATCCCTCCGGCAAGTGGCCGGCCAGCGCCTCGCGAAGCGCCCGGGCCCTCACGGGCGAGGCGGTTTCGTAGTGGCTCAATCGTTCGTGCCAATCCGCTTCGAGGGCTCGTCCGCGCTCGACGGCCTCACGCCAAAACGAAAGCGCATCCGCGTCGATCTGGAAGTCCTGGTCGGGGTCCAGCCCAAGCGCCGCTTTCGTTAATCGGACTTCCTCGGCCCCCAGAGCGGCGCCGTGCGATTTGTTCGACCCCGCCTTGTTGGGGCTGCCGAACCCGATGGTTGTGTGGCAAACCAGCAGCGAGGGCCGCTCCGTTTCGGCCCGCGCTCGATGGATCGCCTGATCAACCGCTTCGACATTCATCCCGTCCAGATCCTGAACGTGCCATCCGTAGGCCTCAAAGCGAAGCCCCACGTCTTCGGTAAAGGTCATTTCGGTGGAGCCGTCAATGCTGATTCGGTTGCTATCGTAGAGCACGATCAGCTTGCCCAGACCCTGGCGTCCGGCGAGCGAGCACGCTTCGCTGGCGACGCCTTCCATGAGGTCGCCATCGGAGGCGATGACGTAAGTACGATGATCGACCAGCGCATGGCTTGGTTCGTTGTAGGTTGCCGCCAAAAAACGTTCCGCCATCGCCATGCCGACCGCGGTGGAGATGCCCTGGCCGAGAGGGCCGGTCGCCATTTCCACCCCGGGCGTCAAGTGGCTTTCCGGATGCCCCGGGGTAAGGCTCTCCCACTGGCGGAACCGCCGCAGCTCGTCCACCGAAAGCCGATAGCCCGTGAGATGGAGGAGCCCATAGAGGAGGGCGCTGCCGTGGCCGGCGGAAAGGATGAACCGGTCTCGATCCGCCCAATGAGGGTTCGCCGGGTTGTGCCTTAGGTGCCGGGTCCAAAGTGCGTAAGCCATGGGCGACGCGCCAAGCGGGAGTCCCGGATGGCCGGAATTGGCGGCTTGGACCATATCGATCGCAAGCCCGCGCAGGGTGTTGATGCAGAGGGATTCGAGAGAGGCTGAAGTCGCCGGCACGCCGCAGAGGCTACCCGTTGCCCCGATGAAAAAAAAGCGGACTCGGCAAGGGGGTGAGGGCCGAGCCCGCGACCAGAACTCCGGCCGTGGGGACCGGGGCGGGAAGGATTGTCGCCGGCCCCAGAATCGCATTCCGATTCGGTGAGCCTCATCCAAAGCCGGCTTGCCCCTTCCAACGTCACAATTTGCGGCGCGTTTCCGGAATTTGGAATTTGTCAAGATAGTCCTCATGGTTTGGCGTGCGGCCGCATTCTCGTCCGGGTTGTTGGCGATGGCCTTGGCCCTGGGCCAGGGGTCGAAGCCCGTGGCTCGTAAGGAGATTCCTTTTACGCCGCCTCGGAAATGGGCGCTCGTGATTGGCGCCACCCAATACACGGAACTTGGGGCCCTGACCTACGCCGCCGCCGATGCCGCGTCCTTTGCCAAGCTTCTCGGTGAGCGGTTCGGGTTCGCCCCTGATGCGATCGAACTCTTGACGGACGCCCCCGACGCGAAACGGCAGCCCGATGCCGAGACGGTAACCCGCGTGCTTGACGCGCAGCTTTCGGATAAACGTCTGAACGAAGGCGACCTCTTCATTTTCTATTTTTCCGGGCACGGAATCGGCACGCCGAGCGGCGACTACTTGATGCCGACCAACGCGCGCCGGGACAACGTCGAGCAGGTGGGCCTAAACGTCAAAGAGCTTATTCGGCGTTTTGTCAAGGCGGGCCTCCGCAACGTCCTATTGATCGTCGACGCTTGTCGTGGAGGCGAAAAGAACGCCTTCGGAGACGATCTGCGCCGGCTGGGGCGCGAAGCCAACATCGCGGTCTTTCTGAGCTGCGAGCCCGGAGCCCGGAGCTATGAGTACCCGCAGTTTGGCCACGGGGCGTTTACCCACTTCCTCCTGCGTGCCCTTCGCTCCAATGAATTGCCTTCGCCGCTGAGTGGGGCGCTTTGGGCTTCCCAAGTGATTGCCTCGGTGCGCAACGACGTTCGGAACTACACCGAACGTGACTATCCCCAGCGCCCGCAGACTCCGACCGGTTGGTCCGAACCCACGATGGACGTGCTCCTGGGGGCCTTCCCCTCGAAAGGGCAGGCGCGCGTCCGGCTGGCCGACCTTCAGGCGGAAACCGAAAACCTGAGCCGGGAGGAGTTTGCCGACGCGCTGGGGCTGATGGCCGCCGAGGTCTTTACGCAGCATCGCTATGCCGATGCCGCCGAGTTTTGGCGAACCTTGGACGGATTGCGTCGACTCGGGCCGCTCGACCGCATGAACCTTGGCTTCGCGCTTAACTTTATGGGCCGCGCGCTGGAGGCCGATCACGAGCTGGCCAAACTCGAACGGGCCAACCCGGACAACCTCTACACCTGGATCAGCCGGATCTTTAACCCGTCGCGTCGGGTTTCGCCCAAGGACCGCGTCGCGGCCGCAAAGCGGATCTGGTCCATGACGAAGGCGGATTGGGCCGGATTCATTGTGTGGGCATCGCTCCAGGTCTACGCCTCGGACGAGGATACGGCGGTCTTTTTGAAGGAGCTCTTAGCTCAGGCGAACGTCGCGCCACGGATGCGGGCGTTTTTTGTAGGGTACGGGCGGGCCAATCGAGGGGATTGGCCCGGGGCGGCCGCGAAGTGGCAGACAACGCGAACGATCTCGGGCGACTTTCCCAGCGAATCGACGATCGATGCGGCGATTTTTCAGGCCTTGGTGATGCAAGGCGAGGCGGGCCAGTTGGCGGCATTCTTGGCCGAACGCGGCAAGAGCTCGACCGGCGACAAGGCGAACTGGCACCTTCTTCAAGCGGCCTACCGAAAAGAACAGGGCGACCGTGACGGCATGATGCGGGCGGTGCGCACGGCCCTTGAAAGGGACCTTGACGATGGCGACTTGCTTTGGGCGATTCGACTCGCCGGACTTCGCGTCGGGGAGATTGCGGAGACGATTGCCGAGCGAGCCCTTGCCTTTCCGTACTCGTGGCGAGCCCTGCTGGCAAAGACGTGGGCTACAAAGCTCAAATTGGGCGCCGACGCCATTTCCGAAGCGCTTCAGGAAGCCACCCAGTTCTGCGACGACGAGTTTGCGGTTGTCTTCGAATGCCTGAGGTTTCTCGATGAAACCCTTGACGAAGCGTTTGAAATGGGGCGAGTAGATGCGGTTCGCTACAGCCAACTGATGGTGGCCTATTCGGCGATGATGGCGGCGGAAGTCGAGAAGTTCGGCTACGACCAGGAAGCGTGGATCCTTCTCAACAAGTTCTCCCTCCTTAGCGAGAAGTTTGAACCATTGCTGGCGCTCTACGACGTTTATCTTCGGCCGCAGCTCAAAGCGGGGACCCTCGATCCCGGACTGCGCGCACCCTACTTGATGGCGGCGATGGCGATGGGTGACCGGGCCAAAGCGGAGGCTCTCTGGACCCTCGGCGGATTTCATCCAGCCGACCGGGTCGACATCGGCTGGCTGCGCGCGA
>CAYONY010000198.1:0-6381 GCA_964405415.1 uncultured Fimbriimonadaceae bacterium
ACGCGTCGATCTCCGAGATCGCCCGCGCTCGTGGAGAGATCGGTTCGTTCCAGCGCAACGTCATCGACTCGAACATTCGGTCGCTCGGCGTGGCTCGGGAGAACCTGTCGGCCACGGAAAGCTCGATCCGCGACACGGATATCGCTCAGGAAATGACGAACTTCACGCGGCTGCAGATCCTGCAGCAGTCGGGTCTCGCCGTACTTGCACAGGCGAACTCGGCGCCGCAGTCGGTTCTCGCGCTGCTCTCGTAGCGGCGACGCCTTCGGCGAAAAGACACGCAACATCCAATGGGCCCCCGGTGCAAGCCGGGGGCCTGTTTTGCTTTGGAGTGCGCGAATCCCTTCGCGCTTTGAATTGCGGCGGAGCCGCGTGCGCCCCGGCTGACCCCTAAGTTGATCTCTGGGAACCTGGAGTTTCCATTTTCCAGAAAATTGCTTGGCATTTATTCAAAAGTGTCATACAATTGTTTCGGCAGGGGGTGAAACCGATGAGGTTTTCTCGTTTCGTACTTGCGGCGACGTTGCTCTTGACGGGCGCCCATTCGGGCGTCACGAAGGTGCGGGGGTAGCCTAACCCTTGCCAGCCCCGGCCAGGATTACACCGATAGCCGCAATCTCCGACTCTCCGTTTCAATCACCGGATTGACCGACGGCCAGAAAATCTCTGGGACGAACATCCAGGTGACGTTTGCCGCCTCCGCTGCCAGCATCGATTGGAATGGCCCCGGCGATCCCTGGACTTCTCACCAAGTCATCGCATTCACTCCGACAATTGGCGGCGAAACCATCTCGGCACCGCCTGGCACTCCGCCCCCTTCGACCGGAAAGTCCTTCAAAACCCGGTTCCACTCGAACTACTTCAATCATGACGAAACCGGAAACGTGCCTATTGAGCTGCATCTATCGGCGACATTTCGATGCACGACGATAGAGGGTGCTTGGTCCGACGTGACAGTCAGCACCTCGATTCCACTGGAAGCTCATGTTTACAACTATGGCACTTGTTTTGGAATCTCCGAATTCGAAGAGGCCGACGAAGACGAATGGAAAGGCGTTCCCTATGTTGCTCAATATCTTGAAGATATGAACCACTATGTCACGACGGCCACCAACAACTGGAATGAGAATTCGCTCCAAACTGAAGTTGAAAAGTGCACGGTCTTCTACTTGCACTCGCACGCAAATTCGGTTCCTCGAGTTTGGGGTCAGGGCACGATCTCGGTTGACTATTCAGAAGTCAAGTCCTGGTTGCAGGGTGCGTCAAGCCCTCACGTCCCGGTGAACTTAGCCTTCATGGATAGTTGCGAGAACGCCAAGTACGAATCAGGTGAGACTGAATCAGGCGCTGGACAAGACCCCGGCGATCCCACTCTGAATCACGGGTTTTCGACGAATGGCTTTTTGTACGAGACAGCTGGTGGTGCGTGCATTGATCGCGCCCAACTTGGGTGGCGAGTGTCAAAATACTCGCCGTGGACGAAAACGGTAGCGATCGCATTTTGGGGAAGCCTGGAGGATGGTGAAACGGTCAGCGAAGCGCGCGATATTGCAATTGACACTCTTCGGAATTGGTCGGGCTGGGGCGAATATGAGGACGACTATCCAAGTGAGGATCCTGATGATTACCTTGCTGTCTTCGGCGATTACTATATGTGCCTTTGGGGCGTATATACTGGTACACTAACCGAAAACATTGGTTGGTACGTCTCATTTTATTGAGGCCTATGATGTTAGCGCTAATGAATATTTCGTGCTTGGCAAGTATTGCCATTTGGGACATGGGACCGATTAGAAAGGAAGATGCCGAGCGTTCTGCGAGATCATTTTTGGAAATGGCTGGACTCTCACGCTCGCTGGAGCGTGGTTATTCCAACTACGAGTGGAGCGGTGAGCATGTGTTCAAGTTTGGTGGAGATGGGATCCGTACCGTTGGTGGCGAAGCCAGTGTACGGGTCGATTCTTGGACAGGTGTTGTAACTAGTTTTACCAACGAGCGTAGAAAGTTTGAAAATCATAAGGGCCAGCGAAAGTCGGTAAAGAGGTCAATTGAAAACGTTTCGACCGCTACTAAGGTCGGGCTTGATTGGGCCAGCAGGGTCAAGCTTCCTCGATCGGCGCGAAATCCAGTCGGAATTCGGTTTTCTCGTCGCTCTACAGTGTATGTGGGATTTGAGGAACGCCCGCACGGATACCGATTTATCTCTGGGTCGCCGTATTTTGCATCTGTTGAAGTAGACACTATCGATGGAGCGCTAGTAACCTTTCATAAAGATCCGCCCAGGGTAGTTGAGTCATGGAAACTCGGCATTAAGGCTGAGTCCTTAAGACCAAAGGCAATTGCCGAGTATCGGAAAGCTATGGCTAGGACTGGCGAGAAAAAGATCAACATTGCAAACTCGGTCAAGGTCGGTTATGTTGGCAACCGGGAGAAAAACGAAAAAGTCGATCCGGGCAAGGGGCGCAGAACGCTTTATTACCGGTTGGGGGTGGTTTTTTCCTTCGCCAAATCTCCGGATGGGATGTTCAAGGACGCCGTCATGTTCGATGCTGGAAACGGAAAGTTTCTTGGCGCGAGCCTTTATCAGCGTCCGCCGCGATCGCCTTCTATAGGTTAGGAAGTGGAAGTGGCCGTAGCATCCTCCTTCTTCCTGTCGGTGGCACGCTCAGACCGGAGGGTTCGGTCCGGGTCTGTGCGTGATCGCTAGATGCTTGGCCTAGGTTAACAGTGGCCCGAGCAAGAGCTTCCTGGAGTGCGTTCCCGACGCGAGGGGATGATCGTGCCGGCGGAACGTTCCGTCACCCCGGGTCGGGATTGTCGTGGCAGCGTGGCGCCCCCATCTCCCCTCGGCGCCTCGGCGATCAAGAACCGAACCTGTTCCCAGCTTCTCGCCTCCGCGACTCGGCGAGAACTCCTGAAGGTTGACGAATCTCCTCCCTCATCCCGTAGGGATGCGAAGGGAAGAATAGACGAATGAAGGAGCGTTGGAAGAAATACCCACGAACGGCCCCCGCAACCCCAAAGCCCACGATCATTCGTTCGCCGAACGAACGATCCCTCCCAAAGCCATCGGAAACGTGAATCGTCGATCCAAACCGCCCCGATTGAACCTGGCGCCAATCCACTCCGGGCTCAACAAGCTGTTCATACGGATCTTCCGGACCCAAATTCGTCCTTCAATACTCGTCCGGTCTGCCTTCTGCCTTCTGCGACCTGCCTTCTGAAATGTGCGTCGGGATATGACGGTGTGATGACATGACGAACTCAAAGAAAGATGCGCCCAATGACGATGATTCCTGTGATTCCCATGCCTCCGGACTGCTGGCTGCCAACTGCCAAAGGTCCGAAGAACATTGGCTTCCTGGGATTCCTGGGATTCCGGTCCGCGTTTGGGAGGGCGCTTCCCATGGGTCTCATGGGACATATTGAACTTAAATGGGACCGGCGATCTTGCGCCGGGAGCGGCTTCGAGTGAAAAGCCCGATCGCGCCGCCAATGAGGGGTAGGGCAACAGCCGGAAGGGTCGCCAACGCGTGGTCCGGCGATTCTCTTTCGATTAAAGGCCCAATCGCAGCATCGGCAAAGCCCGTCATAGCAAAGACGATCATCGACGCGAGCGGCGCCAAGGCGATGAGCCACCATTTCCACCGGGCCGCAAGGCAACAAAGCAGTCCGCCTGCAAGCGCCCACATCCAGACTTCACCCGGACCGGGCATTTTATCCAGGACTTCGCTGACTAGGGTCAGGATGGGTTCGCTCATGCCGCTAACCACTCACCGATTCGCTTCTGCAGCCTCTTTCTCAGCCCCCGATTCCCGATCAGCGTCCCCTTCTCCCTTGGCTCAAACAGCATCCGCACCGGCTTGCCCTCGAGCGTCCCCTCCACCGACACCCAGCCTCCCAACAGCGCCCAGGAATGGGGATTCGGCCGCAGCGCCACGCGGGTGAGGCACGCCTTGGGCAGGGACACCCGGTCGGCATCGCCAAAAAACTCGATCCGATCCTCGTGGAGCAGCAGAAACCCGACGTCCTCGTGGGGATCGATCAGGCTCCGGAACGCGGGACGGGCGAAGCCGACGAACACCGGGTCTTGGGGACGTTCGTTCGGATGGATCGAAGCCTCCATCCGCCGCCGCATCGCCCGCTTCATCGATTCGTTTTTGAAAAGGCCGAGGAAGTTGACGGCAAGCCAAAGCGCGGCGACGTAGAGGACGAACCAGACGAGCCCCTCGCCGAAGGTGGCCCGGTCGACGAAGACCCGCCAAAGACCAATGGCCAGGAACGGCGCCGCGACCGTGAAGGGGATCAGGTTGCCAAGCAGGCGGCGGCCCCCGGTCCAAACGCGGGGGGCGGTGGGGGCTTGGCGAGGCGCGTCGGCAGGCATGATGAGGCGGGAATTAGTTTAGCGGTTGTTGGGGCGGGCGTGACACCCGATGAAGGGGCGGCTAGGGTTTATTGGCGAAAGGCGACGAGCCATAGTTCTGCCCACGGTCAGCTTGGGTTCCGATTTCGAGGGAATTGCCGGGCTGAAGCCCGGGGACCAGGGCGCGGGCTAAAGCCACGCGCTCCTTTTTGGGAAGTCAACTTCTGGCAACGAACTGAGCGGTTTGGGGTCGAGGCCAGAGGTATCTTCCGGGCTGAAGCCCGGGGACCAGGGCGCGGGCTAAAGCCACGCGCTCCTTTTTGGGAAGTCAACTTCTGGCAACGAACTGAGCGGTTTGGGGTCGAGGCCAGAGGTATCTTCCGGGCTGAAGCCCGGGGACCAGGGCGCGGGCTAAAGCCACGCGCTCCATTCGAACTGCCACGCGCTCCATTCGAACAGCCACGCGCTCCTTCCGGACTGCTAACTGCTAACTGCTAACTGCTTGCCGCAGGCTGCCAACTGCTAACCTAGGTCCCATGCCCGGACGGATTCGCGCGGTTCGCACTTTTGGAACCAACGCCGCGCTGCGCGAGACCCTGCTCGAATTCCAGGCGCGCGGCGAGGGCTGGGCGACGACGCTTGGCGAGCCCGCCGAAGGACGGGTCCGCGCCATCTGTCGCGACGTACCGGCCATCAAGTTTCAATCCTTTGACAAATTCGTCGCCCGGTGCCTCACCCAAGCCGGGGCCTCGATGCTTCCGACGGCAAGCCAAATTCAGGAGCGGGAAGCCCTGGCCCAGGTCTGCCGCGCGATCCCCCCGGAAAGCCCGTTTTACGCCTGCCGAGAGTTTCCGGGATTTGTAAGGCGGCTGGGCACGACGCTGCACGAGCTGCGCCTTTGGCGCTGGTCGGCCGAAGCGCTTGACGCGGCGGCGGCGGGAGCCGAGCCGTGGCTGGCCGCGAAACTCACTTCGCTCGCGTCGATCGACCGGTCCCAACGGGCGGTGCTGCGGTCCGCGGCCCGTGAATTGGCGACGGACCGATTGGAACGGAGCCTGGAACAGGCGTTGGGCGAGCCCAAGCCTCGGCTGTGGGTCTATGCCGGCAGCCGCTATTCGCCGCTGGAGGCGGATTGGCTGAACTGGGCGGCGCGACAGGGCGTCGAGATTCTTCTCGTGGCGGACGGGCACTCCGGGGCGGACGGGTTGTTTCGGGATGCCGATCGGCTTCTTGAGGCGGTGGCAGGCCCCATCGCGTTCAAAGGCGGCGCGAACGGTTTGGCGGAGGGGTTGTTTGCCCTCCAGCCGCCGCTCGATCTGGGGCTGAACGTGCGCATCGTTCGTGCCGGCGATGCGCTTTCGGAATGCGAATGGGCGCTGCGCATCCTTGCCGAAGAAGTCGAGGGCGGGATGGAGTGGGGGCGCGGGGCGATCTACGCTCGAAACACCTCCGACTACGCTCCGCTGCTTCATTTTGCGGCGGACCGCTTTGGCGTGGCGCTGCGCCATGCCGAGCGGCAGACCCTCGAGGCGAACGGCCTCATTCGGTTCCTCATCCAGTTCCTCGAGACCGTGGCAAAGCCCTCGCCGCGCGATCTGCGCGATCTGGCCGCTTCGTCGATTGTCGGCAACGCTTCGGATTTGGCCGTTCGCCAGCGTTCCGTGCTGGCTTTAGCCTCGGGCTCCGACGACCCATGGCTCAGCTTGGGTGAACGGCTGGACCCGAACGATCCGGCGGACGGTTGGCTGCTCGATGCGGTTCGGCTCCGAGCCAAGCGCGATCTGCCCGACGTTTCCTTTTGGGAGTGGGCCGATGAGATCGGGGACCTGCTGCAATCGCCTTGGATGACGGCTTCGCTTCAGCGTGAGGGACCGACGCGGGTCCGCGACGGGGCGGCGGCGGCGAAGCTACAGACGGCCTTGACCCAGCGGGCGGAGTTGGCATCGGACGGAGACCGGGCCTTGCCGTTCGAAACGCTCGTTTTTGAGTTGAAAAACCTTGCCAGGCAGAACGAGCTC
>CAYONY010000199.1:0-350 GCA_964405415.1 uncultured Fimbriimonadaceae bacterium
GGCGGCGAACTCCGGCCCTCAGGGACCTAGGCGGCTCGGCGGCGACGCTGGCGGACGAATCCCAGACCGGCAGCCGCGCCTCCGAGTAGCATCGTGAACGGCTCGGGAACCGACGCGGGGGCATCCGAGACGACGGCCGAGTAGTTGCCAATCGGGGCGCCATTTGAGAAGGCCATCACCTTGCCGGTGGTCGAGCCCACCGCGGTGAGTTTGCCACTGAGCCGCATGGAGTTGAAGAAGGCGTTGAGCGTCGCGTTTCCGGAAGCGATATTGGACCCGGTGGTCAGGTCGAGGATCGCAGTATAGATCGTCGATTCCAGCACGCCGAAAACGCTGAAGAAGTCCTCTCC
>CAYONY010000199.1:360-6380 GCA_964405415.1 uncultured Fimbriimonadaceae bacterium
GATACCGAGCCTATGCAGAGCGGATGAAGAAAGACGCTGAAGAAGTCCTCTCCGGCCGCGCTGTTGTCCTTCATGCCAACGGCAACGGCCCCGCCGATGATGCCGACAAAGGTGGTGTGGGTGGTGAATTCAAGATAGGGTCCGGTATTGATGATCGTGTCGGCCGCACCCGCGGCGTACGTCATGGACATGCTTTCGAATGTGGCAAAGGTGTTGACCACATCGTCGGTGTCGTACATCACCATATTCGTGACCACCGACGACTGGGTGAAGTTGGTCAAGCTGTGGTTGACGAAGTAGATCGCACGCGCCGAAGCGGACGCCAAGACGAAACCAACGGTGGCCAACCCAAGCGATAGGCCCTTGCCCAAACTCCTTCTCATCTCAAACCCCTCATGAACCCAAAGCCGAAGGAAAGTCCTTCGGCTAGGGATTCATTCTATCTCAGTTTTTTGCGTCAGGCCGCCTTTCGTCGGCGACGCGCCCGGACCGCGCCCAGACCGGCCGCGGCGCCGCCGAGCAGCATCGTGAACGGCTCGGGGACGGAGGTGGGTGAAAACGTGGAGGTGGTGTGATAACCGCCCACGTCGTTCCCGTTCGAGAACACGACCACGCGCCCGGTGTTGCCCGCCGGGCCAACCGGGTTGAACTGGGACTGGTTATTTAGAAAGAAGTAATCCAAGATCACTTCGGCGGCGTCCATTTCTGCCGGCGTGCCGTTCAAGTAGTCGTCGATCGCTTGAGCGAAATCGGCTTCACTGACGTCAAAGGGCAGATTGAAGACGTTCTCAAACGTCATCCCAATATCGGTGGCGTTTTGGGCGGCGGTGAAGTTCATGCCCACCGCCACCGCGCTGCCGGAAAGGGCAACAAACGTGGAAAGGGTCGGCGCCGCGCCGCCCCAAACGAATGGGTCGTTGATCGTCGTGTCGCCCGGGTTCGCCGTGAACGAATAGCTCGTCCCCGCATAGGTAGGTCCCTTAACGTAAAGGATCATGGGGCTCAGGGTGATGCCCGCCTCAAGATCGTTGATGTAATGGGTGACGACGTATTGAGCCTGAGCCGCCGCCGAAACGACGGCAAGACTGGCAATCGCCACCAGCACGCGCAAACCGCGCGCGCGAGAACCATGCAAAACCATATGAATGCTCCTTCCTTCCTCCGCCAACGGGCGGATTTATCCTATATGGAGCAACCTCAAACCCCAAAATCGAGCCTGCACGCCGCCCCCAAGCTCCCCTGGAAGAACTTAGAGTAGAGGATAGTACGAAAATCGTGGTTCGGGGCTTAACTCAACCGTAAACCAACCAAAACCTGTTATCGGTTTCCGAGGTATCCAATGCCCTTTTGCGTCGCATCTCGGGGCGTCGGAGGCTTCTTGACGCGGGGTTTGGCGGGCCGGTGCTGCAGGACAAACACCAAGGCCCCAATGAGGGCGCTCACGAGGAAAAGCAAGAAGCGGTTTCGAGCCGACATCATCTTCATCGTCCGGCTCCCTAACCCTCTCCAGAGGCGGCATTCCGAAACCCGTCGGCGGCGTCCCATACCCCCGGCGACGCTTCGGAGGACGCGGGCCCTCCGGAGGCGACGGCGCGTCTCGCGATCGAGCCTAGCTCGGGAGGCAGAACGGCCGAAGGCTTCCACCCTTCAAACTCCCGGTCCAAAAAGCCCGTATCGATTCGCCCCGACCGAAACTCGGGATGGTCCAACACCTCGAGCAGAAAAGCGAGGTTTGTCGGAACTCCGAGGATGTGAAAGTCGAGCAGCGCAGCGCGCAGTTTCTCGATCGCATCCCGGCGGTCTTCGCCGTGGGCGATCACCTTGGCCAAGAGCGAATCGTAGTAGCGTGGCACCTCGCCGCCGGGGCCATAGCCGGTATCGACCCGGATCCCGGGCCCTTTCGGTTCGGCCCAAGCCAAGATCTTCCCCGCTCCCGGCACGAAACCCTTCGCCGGATCTTCCGCCACGATGCGGACCTCGATCGAGTGGCCGTTGAGCGCTGCCCGACGCCCCTCCATCAAGTCCTCCGCCAACTGCAGCGGCTCGCCCCCCGCCACGCGAAGCTGCCATTTGACGAGGTCGACGCCGGCGACCGCTTCGGTGACCGGGTGCTCCACCTGGAGGCGGGCGTTGACCTCGAGAAAATAAAACGCACCGGAAGCCGGATCGACCATAAACTCGACCGTCCCCGCATTCACATAACCGGCCTCTCGGACCAGTTTCAGCGCCGCTTCGCGCATCGCCGGCCAGGTCGATTCGGCAAATCCGCCCAGCGGCGAGGGGCTTTCTTCGATCAGTTTTTGATGTCGCCGTTGAATCGAGCACTCTCGCTCGAAGAGAGCCGCCACGCTCCCGTGCCGATCGGCAAGAACCTGGACCTCGATGTGGCGAGGCCGCTCGACCAGCTTCTCCACCATCATGGCTTCATCGCCAAAGCCGCTCAACGCCTCTTGGCGGGCGATCTTGATCTCGGCCGCGAAATCGGCCGGATCCCGTACCACCCGCATCCCTCGGCCGCCGCCGCCCGCCGAAGCTTTAAGCATTACCGGATAGCCGATTTCGGCGGCCTTGGCTTCGAGGTCCCGGTCGGAAGCGCCGGGTTCGAAGTATCCGGGCGTGATGGGCACCCCCACCGAAACCGCGAGCTGCTTGGCGTCGATCTTGGCGCCCAGTCGACGCATCGCCTCGGGCGGGGGCCCCACGAACGTGAGTCCCGCGCCGGCGCATTGGGCCGAGAACTCCGCGCGTTCGGACAGAAAGCCATAGCCGGGGTGGATCGCATCGGCGCCCGAAACCTTCGCGGCATTGAGAATCTTCTCGGGATCGAGATAGCATTCACGCGGCTCGCTTCCCCCAAGGGCCACCGCTTCATCGGCCAGCTTGGCATGCATGGACGCGCGGTCGGGGTCACTGGTGACCGCAACGGTCCGAATCCCGAGCTCGCGCGCGGCGCGGATGATCCGCACGGCGATTTCGCCGCGATTGGCCACCAAAAGCTTCTCGATCATGGGTCGATGCGGATTCTACTGCGTGCCCGATGGGGTATCTCTGCCCAATGCTCGCCGTAATCGCCTTACCGATGGTGATAGGCGCCCAGGCGCCCTATCGGGATCCGGGCTACAACAAGCTCGTGTGGATCGATTCCCCTCACCAGAACGCCCGGCCCGCCGAGACGGTGGTCGATACAATCGTGCTGCACCATACGGCAGGACCAACGACGGAGGGCTGCGTCAAGTGGTTTCAGAATCCGGAAAGCCGGGTGAGTTCCCATTTCGTCGTTGGCAAAGATGGGAGCATCGTCCAGATGGTGAGCACTTTCCAGCGGGCGTGGCACGCCGGGGTGAGCAAAGACAAATTGGGCCGGGAGAGCGTGAACAATTTCTCGGTGGGGATCGAGATGGTGAACGTGGGCGACGGCAAGGACCCGTGGACGAAAGAGCAGGTGGAGGTCGTTCGGTTCCTTTGCGGCCACCTCATGAAGCGGTTTCCGATCAAAACCATTGTCAGCCATGAGTACATCGCGGAGCCGAGAGGCCGCAAGCCGGATCCTAAGGGATACCCCTGGGAGAGTCTGAAGGACCTGGGCGTCGAACTCGTTTACGGGCTGAAGCCGATTGGCTAAACTTGCCCCATGCGCGTGGGCATCGTCGGCGCCGGAGGGATGGGCAACGTCCATTCGCGCCATTGGCGGAATATCGAATACGTCGAGGCGGCGCTCTTTGACGTCGACACCGAGAAGTGCACGGAAGTGGCGGGGCGGTGGGGCTTGGGGCAAAAAGCCACCTTTGAGGAGATCCTCGGCTGGGCCGATCTGATCGATCTTTGCGTGCCGACCCACCTGCATCTCGAGCTTAGCCTGGCCGCGATTGCCGCCGGGCGCGCCCTACTGGTGGAAAAACCGCTGGCCGGATCGGTCGCCGTCGCCGCCCAGATCGTTGCGGCGGCCCAGAAAGCCAATGTCCCGCTTTCGGTGGGCCAAGTCGCCCGCTGTTTCCCGGAGTTCCGCCGCGGCCACGAGTTGGTAGCTTCGGGCGCCATCGGCACGCCGGCGGCGGCGCGGACCCGTCGCGGCGGCGGCATGCCCAAGGGAGCCGGGCTTTGGTTTGCCGACCACGCCAAATCGGGAGGCGTCTTGGTCGATTTGGCGATCCATGATTTCGATTGGCTGCGCTGGACCCTGGGCGAAGTGAAATCCGTCTTTTCCCGGTCCTTGGGGGCCCAGCGAGGCTCCGGACCGGACTATGCGTTGACCACGCTCCAATTCGACTCCGGCGCCGTCGCCCATGTCGAATCCACTTGGATGGACCCGAGCGGCTTTCGCACCGCGTTCGAGGTTTGCGGCAGCGGCGGCATGGTCGAATGGGACAGCCGTAACGCGCCGACGCTCCGCACGCATCGAACGAAACCGGATGGAACCCCGATCCCTTCGGCGATGGAAGCGCCGTTGGCGGCCTCCGACGACCCGTACTACCAGCAGCTCAAGGGCTTCGCCGATGCGGTGCGGAGCGGAACCGAGCCGCCGGTGACGGGTTACGACGGGCTGATGGCGGTGAGCATTGCGGCGGCCGCCCTGGAGAGCGCAAAAACCGGACAGGCGGTGGCTCCAGCCCGGCTCGCTTAGGGAGATCGGGTGGCGGAAGTGAGACGAATGAGACAAATGGGTCCCATGAGTCCCAATTAGCGGTCTGATTCGCGCTCCAAAATCTCCAATCCCGCCAACAGCAATCCCGCGGTTGAACTCGGCGCGCGTTCGATCCATCCCAAGTTGGCTTCGACGATGCGGCGCGCCTCGTCGACTTGGCCCAATCGGTGGAGCGCGCGCGCCATCAACGCATTCCCTCCGGGAACCGGTTGATCGAAGTTCGGCTTGGTCCGCCCGAAGAGCGGCTCGTGCGCTTCGGTGGTTGTGAAGAAATCGCCCGCGCGAGGGTCGCGAAAGGCCTCCCGGCTCCCCCACCGCGATTCGAACCGATGGAGTTCGCCCGTTCCTGAGCTCGCATGGGCGAGAAGCAGCCCGGCGTAATCTTCGAGGTAGCCGACGCCGGAGGCGACGCCCGCGGTGATCTGGCGCGGCAAGCCCGGGCCGCCGGCCCGATCGAGCGCGGCGAGGATGAGGTCCGCGAGGTCGCTCCGTCCGGCGCGCATGAGGCCCACGGCGGCCATTCCGTTCAGGCCCACGAGGGCTTTGTGATCGAAAAGCGGGGACGGACGCGTCGCCCGAAGCTCACGCATCGCCGCCCGCTCTTCGGTGAAGAGCCGGCCGTCCCATTCGGCGCGATGGGGGATATTGCCTCCAGTCCTTCGCTGACTCGCTTCATCGAGAAAGTTTCCCTCCGCTTGAAAGCAAAAGGCGGCCATGAAGGGTTTGGCGCGATCGCCCAGCGCGGCGGCCGCCTCGTCCTCGGTCCAAACATAGAACTTCCCTTCTTCGCCTTCGCTGTCCGCATCGAGCGCGGCGCCAAAGAGGCCATCCGCGGTTTTCATTTCGCGCTCGAGCCAGTCGACGATGCCCTCGCGGGCCGCTTCGAAAAGGGGCGCCTGGCCGGGGGCGGAAAGCTCGGCCGCCCGCGCAAGATTGCCCAGCATGAGCGCGTTATCGTAGAGCATCTTCTCGAAGTGCGGCACAAGCCAAACCGAATCGGTCGAGTAGCGGTGAAATCCCCCGCCCACGTGGTCGTGGATCCCGCCGAGCGCCATCTTTTCCAGCGTGAAGAGGGCCATATAGCGGGCCGATTCGCGCGCGGCCGTTCCCGCCCGTGTCGAATCGCCATAGGCCAGCAAGAACTCCAAGACCGCATGGGGCGGAAACTTCGGCGCGCCGCCAAACCCGCCATGAACCGGGTCGAACTCCGATTCGATACTTCGAAACGCCGACTCTAGGAAAGCCGCATCGAGCCGGCCCCGCGCCAAGGGAGCGGGTCGCGAGAACGACGACTCCAGTGCCTCGCGAAACTCTCGGGCCGAGGCCTTCACTTCCTCGCGGCGACTCTCCCAGGCGGCCGAAACCTGCCCGATGAGCG
>CAYONY010000200.1:0-6308 GCA_964405415.1 uncultured Fimbriimonadaceae bacterium
TCACCTACGACGCGTTTGGAAATCCCGATACCAGCTCAGGCACGTTCAAGGGCCCGTTTGGATATGGCGGAACGCATGGATATCAATCCGATAACGATTCTGGGTTGAAGCTGCTGGGGCATCGGTACTACGATTCCTCGACGGGCCGCTTTCTAACATCGGATCCAATCGGCTCCGGCCGAAATTGGTACACATACTGCAGCAACAACCCTATGAGGCGGACAGACCCGTCCGGCTTGATAGATATTTTTGGGTTCGAGTTCACAGCAGACTCGATAGCCGGTGGTATTGAAACGTCGGGTGGAGCACTTGGAACCGTTCTTGTGAATACGGCAATTCAAGGATTCAACTACTCGCTTGTTGGAATCATCAGCGGTGGAATCAAGCCCTTCGAACCGCCACCTGACTTCAAAAAGCGACCAGGCTTCAGAGTTTCGACTGGAGCATGGGATACTGCTCTAATCGCCGGAGGAGGCCGAGTCGGTTACGGTCGGGTTCCAAAAGCGAATTTGGCCATTGCGGAGGATGGAGTAATACCGCCGTTGAACGGCGGCGGGGTCGTTATCGGCAACTTGATGAAGAGCCGGGTGTGTCCGACAGCTGAAGCGTTGGGAGACGGTTGGAGCGTCTTTGATCCCGGCGGGTCAACTGGAGTTGTCAGTTGGCTTAAGAACCTCGGCTGGATGCTAAGAAAGTCCTTTCAAGCAGATAACGTTCTTGATATAGGGCCAGTTCCTGGCAAGCCCCCATTTGGCCCATGGTACAAAATGGAGCGCCTTGTGACGAGGTTCCTCCTTGGATAATCCTGATGCCCAGGCTATTTCAATTGTTGAAGCTGTAATGCCTTCTCAGATTGGCAACGGAGGAGAGATTCAGTCATATAGCGAAGCAAATGGATTCGGTGTTCGCTTAGTCCTTGATTGTGTCGACATATGTATATCATATGAGAACATGGGCTGTTTGTTATTTGTAACCACCAGTGTCCCAGCAAGCTTCGAAAGTAAAAGCGCCTTCAGGGAACAATTCTATGACATCCGAAGGCCCGTGCTAAGCTTAAGTGCGTTCTTGCGGGATTGTTCCAGTACTGACATGCCCAAGGCACACTTTCGAGAGCTTCATCGACGCGTCTGCAAAGAAAATATTGATCAGTTTCGAAGACATCTCGACATTGTTGGACAATACCTGCTCGAATTCTTGAAGAATGCGGAACGTATTCGAGATCCTGCAGCCACCCTTTACGAGCATCTTGTTAACGAGAATCAAGCGTGACTGATCCCATTCTGGCCGATGCCGCCGCCGTCTTCACGCCTTCGATCTCCGAACGAAGGTCTTCGACCACGACCTATTTCCACAACGGGTTCAAGAACGCGGAATCGCAAACGATTGCCAACGAGACCGTCTCCGCCACCCAAACCTTCGACGCCTTCGGCCTGCCCGACACCAGTTCTGGAACCTGGAAAGGCCCCTTCGCCTACGGCGGCCCGTATGGCTACCAGTCCGATTCCGACTCTGGCCTGATGCTCCTGGGGCACCGGTATTACGACTCAAGCACGGTGCGGTTCCTAAGCCGGGATCCGATCAAGCACGGACGGAATTGGTACGGGTACTGTGGTAACAATCCTCTCGCTCGGGTTGATACGACGGGTAACGTGGGAGTCGCCATCGGCATCGTCGTCGTGCTTGTCGTCGGTGGAATCGCTATTTACATCGGGTCAGTACGTGGAGGCGACTCGGCAGTTGATGCCGGATCAAGTGCAACTACAACGTTACCTTCATACGCGATACCATCACCAGCCGGAGAGCTAGCTGGGCCTATTGGGGCGGAAGGGCCCCTGCTCAGCATTGGGCAGAATAGACTAAAACACAAGGGAGCGATTGATGATCTCACTGGTTATAATGGTGAACCAAACTATACGGGGCCCTCTGACAGCCTGGATACGGATGAGAACTGTAATAAGGGACTGTACTTGCAGGATCCGAATCCAGGTCCTAATCCGATATTGACGGGACCTCCCTCAGGCAGGCACCCGACGTTTATTCTCAAGGCATATAATGACTCCGCACCTTTGGGACCGGCCTTACCCCCGCGTCCCGTTCCTCCCGCTGTTGGGCCACCTGCATCAATAAACGGTGGAAGACCGGGAAACATTCTTTATGGCTAATGGGAAATGAAGACGCGAATAGGCAAAACATTCGTACTTGGCATGATTGTTGGAATGTGCTTGATTGGTATTGGCAACGCGGTGGTCGGTTTTCTCATGAGGCCACATCCAAGGGGTAGTGTAGTTGTTAAGGTTGTTGTTTGGAGGTCTCATTTTGTACAATTGCCCCCACACTGGGAGGCTCAAAGTCAGCCATCTTCCGTCCTTCTCTTTAGTAAGGAGTCCAATGAGTGTTTCATGACGATTCGCCATGTGGCTTCGATTTCAAATGAAAACACGTTGCCGAAGGCCCTGCGCATTATCCATCAGGAGTTTCAGGAGGATGTTGCGAAATTGCGGGAGGGTAACAATTTGTACGGTCATAAGTTGTGGTACACGTCGAATAGACGCGGGGGGACAGAGAATCAGTTCTACTTACTGGTTGGCGGCGAGCTGCTTTCGGGCCGTTCTCGCTGGACCGACTCCGGGCTCGGTAAGGTGCTAGGTTCGGAAATGGGCCAAATTCAAGCATGGTTTGGTCCAAAGGCTGGTCAGTTTCCAGAGTTGCTTCTGGAAAAGGAGAACCTGGGTGCGAGGGATAAACAAGGGATTCTTCAATGACGATTCATGATCCATACTGGGACCAGGAACTGGCCCTGACACAAGGGGATGATCCTGGCTTTTTTACTGAGGTCGTTTGGATACAACCTGGAATGCGATCTTGGCAATTCGAGAGGATGCTAAACCCTTGCCCCTCTTAGCTCATCGAGCACCGCGCGGACATTCCAATCATAGCGCTCGAGCAGCTCGTGGGCTTCATCCGATGTCGCGGTGGAAAGCTCCCGCACGATCCGCACGCACCGCTCTTTCAGCTTGTGGTTTTTGGCCTTGACGTCCACCATCAGGTTTTCGACGACCTTGCCGGAAAGCACCATCGCGGCGGTGCTCAAGCGGTTCAGGGCCAGCTTTTGCGCGGTGCCCGCCTTCAGCCGAGTCGAGCCGGTAAGCACTTCGGGGCCGGTTTCCAAGACGATGCCCAGGTCGGCGGCTTTGAGCAGGGGCGCGTTGCGGTTGTTGGCGATGCCGCAGGTCCAGACGCCCTTTTGGCGGGCATGGCGGACGGCGGCCACCGCGAACGGGGTTTTGCCGCTGGCGGTGATGCCGACGACGATATCGTTGCGCTCTAGGCCGATCCGGTTCAGGGCATCGACCGCGGCGTGCTCGTCATCCTCCGCTTCTTCTACCGCTTTGGCCTCGGATCGGGCGCCTCCGGAGACGATGGCGAGGAAACGGTCGGGCTCCACGCCGAACGTGGGAGGCATTTCGGCGGCGTCCATTTGGGCGATCCGGCCCGAGGTTCCGGAGCCCACATAGATCACGCGGCCGCCATCGACGAAGGCTTGGGCGGCGCGTTCGGCGGCTTTGGCGAGGGCAGGCTCCGCGAGACGCATCGACTGCATGACCGCCATTTCCTCTTCGTTCATGAGGCGGACGATCTCCTCGGCGGACATGCGATCGAGGCCATAAGAACGGGGGTTTCGGCTTTCGGTGCTCATGATTCGAGTTCTTGGGCGAGCCGAACCGCGCCTTGGACCGGGGGGCGGGCGATGCGGGTGAAGCGCAATTCGGTCTCGGAAAGCGCCGCGCCAAGGGCGGCTTCCAATTGTGACTGAAAAACCGGGCTGGCTTCCCAAAGGCCCCCGGCCAGGCAGAGGCTCAGGGCCGTACGGCCGGGGTGATAGCGGTCGACATGGGCGCGGACGATGCCGGCGAGCGCGGCGGTCTGCTCGCGCAAGGCTTGGATCGCGTAGGGCTCGCCCAGGGCCACGTCTTTGGCAAAGGCGGGGGCGAGCTTGGCCAGCCGCGCGGCGGGCGCGCCGCCTCGATAGAGCTTGGCGAGCACTTCATTTTCCTCGAGGCCGTCGAACTGCTTCACGATCGCTCCTTTCAAATTGTCGGAGATCGCGGCGGATCCCGCCACCAGGAAATGGTGAAGGGCGGCCCGGCCGTATTGGCACGCCGACCCGACGTCGCCGAGCAGGTAGCCCCCGCCTCCTGAACGCACGACGCGGCCTTGGAAACGGGAACAGACGAGCGAGCCGGTGCCGCCTACGAGGCAGAGATCGGTGTTCGGGTCGCAGGCCATGAGAGCAGCGACGTAATCGGGCTCGGCGCGGAGCTTGGCGTGGGGGGCCAGGTCGCGCAGGAGATCGAGGGCGCGGCGGCGATCTTCTTCGATGAGAAGGCCCGCGAAGCATCCGGCGACGCAATCGGGGGAGGGGCACCCTTCAACGGCCTTGCGGACGTTGGCTTCGAGGCGCTTGGGCGGGGTGCTGGCCAGGTTGGCGGGACCGGCTTGGCCGGAGTGGACGGTTTGTCCGGTCTCATCGACTGCCAGAGCTCGGCACGAGGAGCCTCCGCAATCGAGCCCAAGGTAGATCGGCACGGCTGGATTATGGGTCAGGACTTCCGCGATTGGGAAACCTTCCGCTCCCCGCCGACGGTCTAAAGGGTAAGTCGGCTCCGGAGGCGGAACGAATGGAACAGAACGAACTGTTGCGCGATCTGCGCGTGGCGAAACCCTGCCGCATGAAGTGGTCGGAGATGCGCGGCAACGATCGGGTGCGCTATTGCGGCCGATGCGAGCTCAACGTCTACAACCTGGCGAATATGACCCGCGACGAGGCGGTCGAGCTGCTGCAGGATTCGAAGGGAAGGGTGTGCACCCGCTTCTATCGGCGGGCGGACGGCACGATCATGACGGCCGACTGTCCGAAGGGGGTCCGGGCAGCGGTGGTGGCGCTTCGATGGCCGGTGGGGATTGCCGGGCTGTTTCTCTTTGCGGCGTTCGGGGCGGGTTTGAGCCAGCCGAATGAGGACGACCCGTATTGCGAGAATCCGGTGATCGAAACGGTCCGGAGTTGGCCGGTGTTTGGGGCGGTGGTAGACAGCCTGTGGCCCCAGCGAATCGTGATGGGGGCGATGGTGCGAACGACGGTCATTTCCGCTTCGCCAAGTGGTTCTTCGTCTCCCTGAAAAATGTTCGTTGAACCCCCGCGCAGCTTGCGGGCACGCATCGGTATGGATACGCCGACGCAACGACGAGACGATATCTTTCGCGAGATTCGAGTGGCCAAGCCTTGCCCGAAACGTTGGTCGGATATGGAAGGCGACGATCGAGTGCGGCATTGCTCGGAGTGCCGATTGAACGTTTTCAACTTTTCCAACCTCACCCAATCCGAGATCATTGCGCTTTTGGAAAGCGGGGAAGGTCGCGTTTGCGGGCGCTTTTACCGCCGGCCCGACGGCACGATGATGACCGCCGACTGTCGAAACCCTTTGGAGCGGCGCGCGATGGCGTCGCGGTGGCCGGTGGCGGCGATGGCGATCTTCTTCATTTCGGCGATCGGCGCGGTGCTCGCGCGGCCCAACCCCGGCGCTCCGGTCGCCGAGAATCCGGTGGTGGAGCGGATCCGCGAAATCTCGCTCTTCAAACCGGTGGTCGATGCGATCTGGCCCGAGACGCGGCATGTCGTTGGAGAGATTCCCGCGATGCCGCCGTCAAAAGCGGGTCCCTAACGCGGGCGGCTGAGGTCTTCGGGGGTGTCGAGGTCGGCAAACGCCTCATCCCACGGTCCGTCGAAATATTGAGTCTGATCGGAGTTTGCTTCGAACACGGCCCGAGCGCCCCGGTCGCCGTCGAGGCTTTCGAGAGCGGATCGAAATTCGGCGCCGAAAAGCACCGGGTTACCGGCTCGGCCATTGGATCGCGGAACGACGATGCGTTTCCGATCGGCTTGTTTCATCACGGCTTGGTAGAGCACGGCGGGAGCAAACGGCATGTCGCCAAGCACGATGAGAAAACCGTCGGTGGCGGGATTCGACGCAGCCACGCCGGCGGCGATCGAGCCGCCCATGCCCTCGGCAAACCGAGCGTGCTCGACTGTGCGGACCCCCACCCCTTCGAGCGCCGAAGCAACCTTCGCGGCTTCATGTCCGAGCACGACGACCACTTCAAAGGGTTCGGCGCGGAGAACCCTCTGTATGACGGACCGAATCACCGTCGAATCCTCCCACGGCAGCAGAAGCTTGTTTTTGCCCATACGGGTGGACAGGCCGGCCGCCAAAACGATCGCCGAGACCTTTGGCCGCGCGTTTCGAACCTGA
>CAYONY010000201.1:0-6299 GCA_964405415.1 uncultured Fimbriimonadaceae bacterium
CACCAGCAACAGCAATCCCGAGCCGAACAGGAACAAGGTCGCGGGTTCCGGCACGGCTTGAGGCTGAAACACAAAATTGTTCGGTTGGGCGAGACCGCCGCTCCCCGGGCTGACGAAGGTCCCCAAGAAGGCCCCGGTATTGGCGTCGTACCGCCGAATGAAGTTGCCGGTGTAGCTGCCCACATAAAGCGCACCGTCCGGCCCGATCGTCTGGCCCTGGGTTGCGGAACCGACGTTCACGAAGTTGCCCTCGAAGGCTCCGGTCACCCCGTCGAAGCGCTTGATGTGGCCCGAATTGAAGCTGTTTACAAAGATGTCGCCGCCCGGCCCAAACCGCATGTCGAGCGGCCCCAGCAATCCGCTTCCCGAGGCAAAAACACCCAAATACGTTCCGGTTGGCGAAAAGCGCTTGATCGCGTTGGCATTGAAGTCGCTCACATAGAGATTGCCCGCCGCATCCCAATCGTGGCCGTCGGCCCAGGCCACGACGCCGGGGGTTGTGAAGTTGTCCACGAAGGCGCCAGTCGTGGCGTTGAAACGCTTGATTCCGCCCAAGGTATTGAAATCGGCGACCCAGAGAAAGCCATCGCGAAACGAGATGTCCGCCGGAAACACTAAGGTCGTTCCGCTTGTGAAAACATTCATAAAGGCCCCGGTCTGGCCGTTGTAGCGGATCACCGCACGCGAATCTCGGCTTGAGACATAGAGGTTGCCATCGGGTCCAAACTGAATTCCTTGCGGCCCACCCAGCCCCCCGCTGCCGGGAGTCACGAAATCGCCCTTATAGGCGCCGGTCACGCCATCGTATCGCTTCACGGAGTGGGTGGATTCGCTTGAGATAAACAGATCGCCGGCCGCAGAAACGGCCGAAATGGACCCGAGCAAAAAGAGGCCAAGGCTGAATGGACGAAAAGTCATAGCAACACCTTTGAATGTGAGGAAATCCAATCCGTGCGCGGAATAGCGCTTCCGCCAACTCCCAGGCAAGGACGGGCAAATACCTCCAAAGTATATGCCTCTGTTTTTGAAAGCCGCCTAGCCATTTGCAGGGTAGTGCGCTAGACGCCGAGGTCGAGATCCCGTCAAGTGCTCCACGAAAGGTCCCGGTTCGGCAACGAGAAGCCTCCCGTCGAGAGACGCACACCCGTTGCGGCTTTCATTCCCTCGTCAGTGGCTCCACCGTGGGAGCGATAGAATTCGCCCGTTTGGAGTCGCTAGCGGACGAGCCGCTTCGTGTGCCGCTTGATGTTGGCCAGCATCGAGGGCGGAACTAGCGGACCATCGGTCTCCACGCGTTGTCGCCAACCCAGGCGCGCGTTGGCCGCCTGAAAGTAGTGTCTCGCCACGGTTTGGCCGTACTGAATCGGAACCGTGGGTTCAAAGCATTCCTCGGCCAGCGGCTCGATGAGACGACTGCAATCCCGATATCTTTCCGAGCAAAGCGCCACCATCGCCTGGTACATCGTGATGTCTCGCTGCCAATACTTGGCGGACCACCGGGCCACCACCCCCCATTGGGCCTCCATCGGCGGGTCTTCCTTGGCTCGCTCAAATTCCGTCGCCGCCGTCTCTTCGTCGCCCAACGCAACGGCGCGCGCGCCGCGGAGCAAGCAGACGAACATATTCGGGACATCAGCCCGACGGGATTCCGCGAGACCGATTTCGCGGTTGAGCAGCTCGATATCTTCCACCGAGCCGAACCCGGGGATGAATCGGGTCCGCGCGAGGCTCCAGAACGCATAGCCGCTATCCACGTTGAAGCCGTTCCGTTTTCCCAGCCGGATCGCAGTTTGGGCATGCCGAGCGGCCATCGGCAAGTCTTGGTGGACCAGGTGCCATAGGCTGCGATTAGCATAGATCGAGGCCAGAATCCGGCCGGACTCGACGGATCGGCCGGCCTGGCCGCTCATCGAGGCACACAGTTGAGCGGCCCGCCAATCGGCATCGGCGGCGGATTGAATGATCAGCGTCGTGGTGTGTTCGGCGTATCGGCTTGCGACGTCGTCATCGCTTTCACACGGTTCGGGGCTCGTCGGGTCCAGCGCGTCCGGTAGATCCATTGCCCGATACAATTCGTATGCGGCATCTCGGGAGAACGACAAACCTCCGTTCTCCCATTTGGAAACATTCGACTGCGTCATGCCGAGAACGCGGGCAAACTCGACCTGCCCCAATCCAAGTTCTCGCCGGGCCGCACGCACCCAAGTGTTCGATTCAAAGGGTATCGCCCACGCCGCGCTCGGATGAGTGCGCGCCATCAACTCCAACATGCGCGCAGAGGGCCTCGTCGCGCCAATCCGCCAGCGATAAAGGGTCGAACGGCTGACTCCAAGAGCATTGGCCACTGGCGGCTCCATAGGACCATTGTAACATCGTTCTTTCGCCGCCAAGTTGCAGGTTGAGTTTCGTTTATTCATGTTTGGGCCGCCAACCGTCCAAAAACACCAACTGAAACCTCATAGGCGGTCCGTCATCGCCCGGATCCGCGAATCGAAGGACGTGCCCCCAATCTTCGCCGGCGCCAACGAGGTCCACACGCTCCCCCACGAGGGCGAGGATCGGCCCATGCAAGTCTCGCGCACGCACGTGCGCATCTTGCCGCAAGGCTAGCCCGCGGACGCGAATGGGAAGCTCCTATTCCAAAAATGACACAGGGTTGGATCGGAGCCGAAGCTCTTGCCCGCGAATGGCAAACCGTCAAGCGATACCGGGCAGTGCCGAGATCCGGCCATGGGTGTCGTGATAGGTCGATATCCCAGGTGCGGCCATTTCGCCAATCTGCGATCGAGCTGGACGGTGTACGATTGGCCCTCGCACGGAAGCACTAACCCTTATTCACCCATGCGATTCTTCGCCTCCATGCACCATTTCGAGAATATCTTCGCGGATAACTCGAAGCACCCGACTAAGGTTCTTACACTTTAGGCATCGAGAGTGCTCGGAGCACTCGGGAGGAGATCATGCCTAAACTTCGCAGAGCGTTGCCGCTCCTTGGCCTACTCACGATGGCCGGCGGTTTGCATGCGCAGAACTGGACCGTCCAATTTGTCCACCCGGCCGGCTACTCCGGTTCCGCGATTTGGGCCGGACCCGCGGCCAACGAAGGCCCCTACTTTGGGGGAGAAGTCGACATCGTCGGAACCCAACTTGCCGCCATCTTTGATACGTCCGGATTGCAGCAGGTCCTCAGCGTGCCCGGCTCGGGGAGGCACTTGATCGCCGGTGGGGACGGCAACAACTTTGCCGGTTGGGCCTATTTTGGTTCCAACCAGCATGCCATTTTGTGGGAAGCGTTGGGGGCGGGACAATGGAACGCCGTCGACCTTCACATCGCAAGGGCTCAATCCTCGCAAGCTCGCGATACGTACGCGGGCGCCGTCGTCGGGTCCGTTACGCCGCCTGGTGGATCCCGTCGGGCGGCCCTTTGGCGGGGCAATACGCGGTTTGTCGACCTGCATCCCGCGGGCCGAACGACTTCCGAAGCCTACAGCATGGACGCCCGCTTCCAAGTCGGACACGCGGATCACCATGCGGCCATTTGGCAGGGCAACCGAGCCTCGTTTCGCGACGCCCATCCCGCCGGTTTTGCCGACTCCTATATCTATAAGGCGGATGGGGGGATTGGATACGGCTATACGATGGTGCCGGACCACGCAATGGTTTGGGATCTGAGGACCGGAAGATACCGAGACCTCCATCCGGCCGGCGCCGGCTGGTCGTGGGCGTTCGAGGGCCATACCGAACTCGGACTTGCGGCGGGCTTGGTCGATAATCGCGCGGCGATCTGGAATTGGCGAACGGGAACGGTGACCGACTTGCACAGCTACCTTCCGGCGGGATACTTCTCGAGCGAGCCTTATTCCATCTGGCGAGACGGCGCGCTCATCCGCGTAGGAGGCTTTGCCACGACGAATGGCGTTACGTATGAAGCCGTCGTCTGGACGCTGAACTAGGACCTGGTCCAGGGTAACCGGGGCCATGAAAGCGACCTGGGTTGCCGCGGCCCATCGGTCGGGATCGGTACAAGGCTCCACTTGAAGGATCGAGATCGAAAACCGGGAGTATCGCGGCGACCCCCGGACCCTTCGCGCATACTTAGCGGTGATGAGCTACGATGACCGCCAGGCCGCGTCGATTCTCAAGAAAGCGGCCGAGCTCCAGGCCGCTTCGACCGGCGGCGAGACGGACTCTCGGCTGTCGATCGACGACCTCAAGCGGATTGCCGCCGAGGCGGGGATCGCGCCCGAGATGGTCGAGGAGGCCTCCCGGCAAGTGGGCGCCCGAGGTTCGGGGCGCGACAAGGTCAACGTGAAGCGCGTTCTCACTGTCGGCCGCGAATTGGGCGAGCGCGAATACGAAGAGATCGTCGGAATTCTGCGAACGGAATACGGCCAGGCGGGGACACCGAGCACCCTGGGTTCGGCCTTTGAATGGACGGCTGGAGACCTCGTGAATCTGCACATGAGCATGGTGCCCCGGGATGGGAAGACGACGATCACGGTATCGCAAAGGCGGGACGGCATCTTAGTCGCCTGGATCATTTCCTGCATCATCAATTTCCTGGGCATTCTTCTACCGCTCGTCATTCTGGGGAAACAGGGCCAGATTCTGACGGGCGCGATGTACGCGCTGTTGATCACGCTGTTTCTAGTGGGCACGACCACCTTGGCCACCCGTGCCGGGGCGAAGCAGGCCGATCGACGACTGGATGGTGTGATGGACCGGATTGCCGAGGCGGTGGCAAAGGCTCCGGCAGCGCCGGCGATTCAGGCGGCGAACCTAGCGGAGCGAATGGCGTCGTCGGAAGAAAGCGCGGAAGTGAACCAACAGGCTTGAACTTCCGGTTGCCAGCCTTGGATGAACGCCGGCCATTCCATAGCGCGAACTGCCGTAGGCTGTGAGCGGGGTCGGCGCGCTTTGTTGCACCGATGCGAGCTCCTTACGGGCTTCAATTCGATGCGTCCGGGGGGGGGGGCCAGGATGGGACGTCCCCCGCCGCAAGCCGACCACAAGTCCGCGCTCCTTTCCGCAGGATGATCTGCCGCTACCCCCCGCCTTGGACTCGGATCGTGGTCGGCTCGTTGAACGTCCCGCCTGCCGCATACGTCCCGCCCCCCGAATAGCTCTGCCGCATGTTGCCAAAGATCAGCCAGGGGTTCTTCTGCCCGGGGATCTTCGCCAAAACCAAGTAGGCCATGCTTCGATAGCTCGGCAGGCCCAAATCGTTCTTGGTGATCACCCATTGGCCGTTGTCCAAAGCCGTCTTCAAAACGACGGCTCCGGGAATTTTGGACTTGATGTACGCCGACGCCTTGGCCTCGATGGCTGCGTTCTTGCCTCCGGACGGAAATTTCCACTTCGACGCGCCGCTTTCCATCACCCCTTTGAGCGTCGCGATCCGGTCCTCCAGCTCCTTCAACGCATCGGCCGGCATCGTTTTGCCTTCATCGGCATACATTTTCGCGACGCTTTTGCGAATGGCGGCAAGATAGTCCTTCGTGATGAAGAGGTCGCGGGCCAGGCTCCAACCCACCCAGCCGTCCTTCTTCGCGCCGACGATCGCCTTGTCGAGGTCCTCGACCTTATAGCCGATCCAATCCTTCACGCCCTTCGGCGCCGCATTCTTGGCGTCGGAAACGATTTTCGCGTATTCCGGTTCCGCCTCGGCGAGCAAGGCCTTGACCACCGCCAGAGCCTCGTCGCCCGTATGCTGAAGCTTATTGTTGTCCCGGCTCCACTCCCGAGTTCCGGACTTCCACTCGGGATACTTTTGCAGCGCGTATTCCATCATCAGCAACGCGCGCCGCGACCAGAGCACCACGTCGCGCCATTCGTTGTCCGGCACCGGAAGCTTGAAGGTGGACACCGGACCGTACAGTTCGCTCATGCGCGAATTCAGCCGACTTTCGGTCATCTCCGACATCGGAGCGTCGCTGAAAAAGGTGTTGGGAACCTGCTCCGCACCGCTGAGGATGGCGGCATCCTGCCACATCTGGCCCACCGCCGTATGGAGCCCTCCCGCCGAGCCTTTGACCCCTCCATCGGGTGTCTCCGTTAGGCTGGCGATCGGCCCGAACCCATATCCGAAGTAACGAAGCGCGGGGAATTGGCCCGGATTGAGGACGATGTCGTAGCGGCCGATTTCCGGTTCGCGGCGCTGGGCGCGCAAATACGATTCGTGCCCGGCCGCCAGGGCTACGGCCACTTCGGCATATTTCTTTTGGAGGAAGAGGCCGTCGCCTTCTTCCGATTTGCTCAAGAACGCCTTGATGTCCTCCACCGCCCGGGGGTTGTAGCCC
>CAYONY010000202.1:0-6289 GCA_964405415.1 uncultured Fimbriimonadaceae bacterium
CGGCGGGTTGGGGCCGCTCTCCATCGCGTTCCAGCGGGCCCACACCCGCTTGGTCTTTTTCAAGAGCCGGAAGACCTCGGAGTCTTCATTGTTGAACGGCACTTGATTGGTTTTGGCCAGGAAGGCGGCGCGCTTTTCCCAAGACGATTCGTCCCGGGTGACGTTGCCGGCCCGAAAGCCTTCCGCGTAGTACTCGACTTCCTTATCGTCCCAATCGGCCCGGTTCCAGTACCAGATGTCGGCATCGTCCGGATTCACGCCCGACTTGGCAAGGGCTAGGCCTTCCCAGATTTGACGCTCCTCGTCGTCATACACGCCGTCATCTTCATCCCAACGGTAGCGCCGATAATCCACGATGCTGTCCGAGTAGCGGACCCCGTGGGTCTGGGCTTCCGCTTGCGCGCGGCGGGCGGCCCCCCGATTGCCGGATCGGGGGTGGAGCGGCTCGGACGCAAAGGAGCCGAACCGCGGACCGGGTGAGCCGGGCCCGCCATTGATGTCGGTGCCCATGCCGACGCCCAAGACACCCATCTTGGAAACCGCGTATTGATAGGCCTGGGCAAACGACTTCGAAGAGCCGGCGGCATCGTTCTTGACCTTGGATCCGGGAAACGTCTTGACGTTGCCCTGAACCAGTCCGATTCCAAACATCCCGCCCGCCGCCTTCAGCCGGGCGATATCCTGGGCCGTCTTGTGCCCTTCGTTGGCGGTTTGCTTGATCTCAGAGGTGTCCTGGGGGTCCAACGCCAAGTCGCGAAAGGCCACGTGGGAAAAGACGAAGGGATACTTGGCGTCTTTCGCGGCCGTTCGCGACTCGGTAATCGCCATCGCCTGGGCCAACGCGTTTTGAGAGAAGTGGTCCATATCGATGATCATTCCGAGGTCCATCATTTCTTCGATCATCATCTGTCCGTAGGCGGTGAGGCCGCGTCGATTGATCGTGCTTCCACTGGTGCCCACCGCATCCTTCCAAGCGCCGAGCCCGGACACCGCACTAGGCGCGACGGCGGCCAACAAGGCGTGGACCACTCCGGGAAACTCATCGCGCCCGACATGGTAGCGAACGCCCGAGCCGGTTCCGCTTTCGACTTCGTAGTAGTGGCCGGCGACGAACTTGTTCAGCGCGGTGAAAACCTTGTTGTAGATTGCCGCCCCGCCAAAGGCGTTGTCGGTGAGGTGGATCGGCGCGATCTGCCGGACCCCCTTGTTATAGAGCCGGCGAAGCTCGGCGCGAATCAGCTGGCGCGCCTTCGCCGGGTCATTGCCCGAGGCCTCCTTCAGGTCGTTCGGCGTCCGCCAGTTGCCCAAAGAGTCCACCTCGATCCCGATCACAATCGCCAGCTTGCCGTCCTTGATGATTCGACGCGCGTCTTCCGGTGATTCCGCAATCTGCATCCAGCCCTTGCCCGGGCCGCCGTTTTTCTTGTCGATAAAGGCGACCATGTCCCAAATCCCCTTGATCTGGCGGTCGACCAGCTTTTTGTCGTCGTAGGGCCGGTCATTCGGAACGCCGGGCGAGAGCACGGAGGAAACGCGGCCCACCAGTTCATTGTTCACCGCGAGCATGCAGGCCAGCCGAAGATTGCCCTGACGGTAGGCGCGCTCGATCCATTTGTAGTAAGCCTGCTGATGGGATTTCGATGTAAACCGGGGCCACCCGTCGAATTCGGGATACCCTCCGGTAGCGTGAACCGGCGAATCTCCGGATTCGAGGTTCGGCACCATGCCGCCCAGCCCATGCCGGTATTGGCAGCATCGCAGCGCATCGGCGAGCCCCCCGTCCTCATCGTAGGGCTTGCCGACGAACGAGCCGTTGAAGCCCAGATGCGACATAAAATGGGCGTGGAGGTCGGCAAAGCCGGTGAAGTAGCCCGAGAAATCCAGCTTGAGTTTGGCTTTCACCGCGATCTCTAGCCGAAGCGGCGGAAAGCCGGGCGCCTCGAGTTCAAGCGCGGCCGTCCCGCGCGAGACGGCGGCCAGTTCGAAGTCCACCTCGCCCGCGCGGTCCGTGGTCTCGGTGGCGGTTCGGGTGCTGTCGGCAAGCCGGACCACGATGGAGCCGGCCGGGGTGGAGACGATCGGTTTGAGCGTGATTGGCACGCTGAATAAGGGGCTCACCGCTTTGAGGCGATCGTGAAAGCCGGCCATCTGGGCCAGCCGCGATTGTCCGGCAGTCAGTTGGTCGCTCGAACGGACCTTCTGCCCCGGTTCCGGGTTGGCCGGCGGCAGATCGGCGGGCGGCGCGGGAGGGGCGGTCCCGGCCCGAGGGGGCAGCTTGGTCGGGCCGACCACCTCGACCGTAAGCGTGAGCGGCTTGCCCTCGTAGGGGTCGCCTTGGAGCGTGTAGACGAGGCGAGGGAAGATGCCGATCGATTTCACCGGGCCCTTTGTTCCATCGCGCTCCGACCAGACTTCGTAGGTGCCGCGAGGAAGCTGGGGCACCGTAAAGGCGATCGCAATCGCCTTGGCCCCGAACTTTCGGCGGTCGACCATGTCTTCGGGCAGGTCGCCGCTCTGGCGGGTTCCCGCCGGACGAGGGATATCGTGGGTCCACCCCGACATTAGGATGGGTGAAAGCTCCCACGTATCGGCAGCTCCCGCCTTTTTGATGAAGACTTTGATCCGGGAAGGATCGAAGGCCTTTTCATCGGCGGTTTCCGCCGGGATGGGCTCGCCCAGGGCGACTTGCTCGCCGGGCGTGTAGATATCTTTGAAATTGAGCCAGGACCCGGGCGTGCCCGGCTTTTGAATCTTTAGCCCCGGGGGGATCGCGGCCCGCTTTTTGAGCGGGGCGACCTGGGCGAGCGCGGCGGCCACCGCGACCGCCAAACCGGCAATCAGAAAGGAAGACAAACGCGACATAAAACCTCAGATGGACCCAAGAACTTGGGAAGCGGAGACTTTCGCCGTCGTCCGCCGCCGTTCCTTCCCATTCGACGCGGCAAGCCGGTTTCGGTTTTGGCGCAAACCAACTAGGCGATCAGGTCGCGAATTACGGTGCCGTACACATCGGTCAGGCGGAAGTCGCGGCCGGCGTGGCGATAGGTGAGCTTCGTGTGATCGAAGCCCAACAGGTGCAGGATCGTCGCGTGAAGATCGTGCACGTGGACCGGCTTGTCCTGGGCTCGGAATCCAAATTCGTCGGTCGAGCCGTAGACGGTTCCCGCCTTCACGCCGCCCCCCGCCATCCAATACGTGAAACCGTAGTGGTTATGGTCCCGGCCGTTCATCCGCCCCGCATTCGCGCCCGGGGTCGGCATCTCCACGGTTGGGGTCCGGCCGAATTCGCCGCCCCAGATCACCAGCGTTTCCTCGAGCATCCCGCGTTGTTTGAGGTCGGTGAGCAGGGCGCCGATGGCCTGGTCGGATTCGCGGGCGAGGTTTCGATGGGCCACCGCGATGTCGTCGTGACTGTCCCAGGGTTGCCCCGCCCCATGCCAAAGCTGGATAAACCGGACGCCGCGCTCGGCCAAACGCCGCGCGATCAGGCATTGGCGGGCAAAGTTGCCCGGACCGTACATTTCGCGCGTCGCCGCCGGCTCGCGCGCGGTGTCAAAAGCGTCGGTCGCCTCCATCTGCATCCGATAGGCCAGCTCGAACGATTGGATCCGCGCTTCGAGGGCCGGATCCGCCTCCCGCGCCGCCAAGTGCTTGCGGTTCAACTGCTGCACCAAATCGAGCTGGGACCGCTGCTCTTCCGCCATGACGTAGTGGTTGCGGATGTTCTCGACGATTTTCTCGACGTCGGTTTGATTCGGATCGATGTACGTTCCCGCCAAAACCCCAGGCAGGAATCCGGACTGCCAGTTTTGGGTCTCCTGAATCGGATAGCCCCCTGGGCACATCGAGATGAAGCCAGGCAGGTTTTGGTTCTCGGTGCCGAGGCCGTAGAGCACCCACGAACCCATCGAAGGGCGTACCTGGCGCGCGTCGCCGCAGTTCATCAAGAGCAGGGAAGGCTCGTGGTTCGGCACGTCGGCTTGCATCGACCGGATCACACAGAGGTCGTCCGCGTGTTTGGCGACGTGAGGGAAGATCTCGCTGACCTCGAGGCCGCATTGCCCGTGCTTTTGAAAGGCGTAGGGGGAAGGCAACGCAGCGCCGGTCTTGCGCTCGGTGGGCAGGTCGAGCGGGATCTTTTGGCCGGCGTATATAGCCAGCGCTGGCTTGGGGTCGAATGTGTCGACCTGGCTGGGCCCGCCGTTCATAAAGAGGAAGATGACGCGTTTGGCTTTGGCCTTCAGCGGGGGCTTTCGAACCGCCATTGGGTTCAGCGGCGTCTGGGCGGCGGCCCCTTCGCCCAACATCCCAAGCAGGCCCAAAGCGGCAAATCCGTTGCCGACTCGGCCCAGCAGTTCGCGCCGCGTGAGAAAGCGGTCGGCGAGCGGGGGGAGGTGGTCGAAGTCGGACATGGGCGTTTTCAGTGTACAGCGGGTCTCAATCCACAAACAAAAACTCGTTCGCCATCAAGAGCGCTTGAACGTAAAGCGACCGTTTCGAAAGCCCCGCCCCGGGCGGCGGCCCAAAAGCCTTCACCGCATCCCAAACTTGGCCGGTCGCCAAATCCTGAAGCGAAACCGTCCAAATGAAGCCGTCAAAGCCCTCCTCGGTGACCGAATCAACCACGAAATCGACCCGATCGCCTTTTTGAAGTTCGAGCTTGGCCAGATCGGTTCGGACTTCACGGTTATGGGCGCGCCACTCGCCCGTGGCGCCAACCCGACTGAGGACGATGCGCCCCCGTACGCCATCGCCCTGGGGGTTGGGATGCTTCAGCAGACCGGAAACCGCGGCCGTCATCGCTTGAGGCGCGGTGAAACGGCGGATCACGGCTTTTGTTCCATCGTGGCCTGGATGTCCGCCCGCCGCATTCAGCAGCACCCAGCCCAAATTCGGATCGGGCAAGGCGGCGCCTCCGCGATAGCTGTTCTCGGCGTAATGCGGGAGCGGAATGAAAGCCGCGATTTGGTTGCGGGCCGGATCGAATTCGCCATAGCCATAGCTCCATAGGGCAGGCGGCGGGCCGGCCGAGGCTTGCTTCAGAAATGCGACGCCCGCGGCTTGTTCGTCGGCATCCGGAAGCCGCCCATAAAGGAGTCGATAGAGGCGGCGGACGCGCTGGCCCGGGTCCGCCGCTTCATCGATCTCTTTGCGTCCCGCGATGGCGCGCGCTTGCTCGGCGGCAAATCTCGAATTCATGAAGAACAGGGCCTGCTGGGGCACCGTAGTTTGAAATCGGCGAGGGCTCGTGCTATCCGGCGAGGCGAAGTCGAACGTGCGAAAAACCCCGGGGAGGTTTTGGCGCTCGATGAAGCCGTAGAGGGCGCGACGGGTCGAAAAGGGCTCGCTCCATAGATTGGCCGATTTGCCGCCCACCTTGGAAAGGTCGAGGCGGCCAGTGGCCGCCATCAGCGCATCGCGCATCTGTTCCAAATCGAGCCGCCGACGGTTCATCCGGCCCCAAAGCCGATTGTCGGGATCGGACCGCAGCAGGGCCGCCGACGCATGGGAAGATTGCCGGTAGACGGCCGAAGTCACGATCAATCGGTGGAGTTTCTTGATCGACCAATCACCCTCCATGAACATGGCGGCTAAATAGTCCAGAAGCTCCGGGTGAGTGGGGCGGTCCCCCTGATGGCCGAAGTCGGAAGGCGTTCGGACGAGTCCGGCTCCGAAATGCTGCTGCCAAATGCGATTGACGAAGACGCGGGCAGTAAGCGGATTGTCTTTGGCGGCAATCGCTTGGGCAAGCTGCAGGCGCCCACTGCCAGACGTCCAATGCTCGCGGGGAGCCCCCGGCTTGGCGAGCGCGGCCAAAAACCGCCTCGGCGCGGGGCCGCCGTTCGCGCCCGGAACGCCACGCTTGAAGATAATCCCGTCTCCCGGGTTCGGGCCGTCAGCCATCGCCATCGCAAATTCGGGGGTCGGCGGGGTCTGTTTGCGAATCTCGGCGACTTCGCCCATCAGCTGGCCCAGCTTGGCGTCTTCGGCCGGCTCAAATGCTTTGCGAAGTTTGGCAAGATTCTCGCCATCCGGGACGACCTCCTCGCGAAGGGTCTGCAGCACTTGTTTCACTTCGGCGCTTAAGGTCTTGGCTTCCTCGGGAACCGCGGCGAGCCGTCGGAGCCGCTTCGTCTGCTCGACGATCAGCGAGCGAATGCGTCCTTCGACCGCGGAAACGCGCCGATTGAACTGCTCCCAAGGCTCGCGAATCGCTCGTTCGGAAATCGCCGAGAGCTGTTCGTTGGAATTGGCGAAAACCGTGTAGAGCGAGTAGTAGTCCTGGGTG
>CAYONY010000203.1:0-6240 GCA_964405415.1 uncultured Fimbriimonadaceae bacterium
CGATCCCGAGTATTACCGGTGGACGCAGTGGATTTTCGAGCTGCTCTATCGCAAGGGGCTGGCCTATCGCAAGCTGGCCAGCGTGAACTGGTGCCCGCAGGACAAGACCGCGCTGGCCAACGAGGAAGTGGTCGGCGGGCTCTGCGAGCGGTGCGGAACGCCGGTCGAGAAGCGGAGCATTCCTCAGTGGTTCTTCAAGATCACCGCCTATGCCGAGCGGCTCCTGAATGATTTGGACACGATCGATTGGCCGGAAGGGATCAAGGCGCTGCAGCGCAACTGGATCGGGAAGAGCGATGGGGTGGAGTTTGCTTTGATGGTGGCGACGAGCCCCTCCATTTTGGGTGGGGAAGGGGTGGGTGAACTCCTGGCGGAGGGTTCGGCGTCATCCACCCCCCCGCCCCCTCCTTCAAAGGAGGGGGAGTTCATCGTCGTTTCGCGCGAGCGCGACCTCCACTTCCGCGTTTTCACCACCCGGATCGACACGGTTTTCGGGATGACCTTTTGCGTGCTCGCGCCGGAGCACGAACTCGTCGACCGCTTGGAAAAGGTCGTGGACGGGGAACATGCCGAAGCCATCCGCGCCTATCGGCAGCATGCCCAAACGATGTCGGAAGCCGAGCGCTTGGCCGCGAATCGCGAAAAGACGGGCGTGTTTACGGGGGCTTACGCGATCAATCCGGCGAACGGGGAGCGGGTGCCGATTTGGATCGCCGACTACGTGTTGGCGACCTACGGAACCGGGGCGATCATGGCGGTGCCGGGGCACGACGAACGGGATTTCGAGTTTGCCGAGAAGTTCGGACTCGGGATACGGCAGGTCATTGCCGAATCGGGTTTCGTCGACTCAAGCGGCGCCCCGACAAAAGGGCGCTGGATGTATCACACCCCGTACTCGGCATGGATTGACGGACATCCTCGACCCTTCGTGGCCAAGGATGGAACGATGGTCAATTCGGGAGAGTACTCCGGCCTCACGGTGGAGGAGGGACAAACCAAGCTCGGCGAATGGATGGAAGCCCTCGGCATCGGCGAGCGCAAAATCCAATACAAGCTCCGCGACTGGCTCATCTCCCGCCAGCGCTATTGGGGCTGCCCGATCCCGATCATTCACGACGCGGACGGCAACATGGAGCCGGTGCCGGAAGACTGCTTGCCGGTGGAGCTGCCGGAGGTGGAGAATTACGAGCCCACCGGCGATGGTTCGTCCCCGCTCACCCAGATTCCCGATTTTGTGAATGTGACCGATTCGGACGGGCGTTTGGGCCGCCGCGAGACCGACACGATGGGCGGTTTTGCGTGTTCGAGCTGGTACTTCCTTCGGTTCTGCGACCCGCACAACCACGAGCGCGGCTGGAGCCCGGCCTCAGTGAAGTATTGGATGCCGGTCGATTGCTACGTGGGGGGCGCCGAGCATGCGGTGATGCATCTGCTCTACGCCCGATTTTGGACGAAAGTGCTTTACGACGAGGGCCTCGTGCCCGTCGAAGAGCCCTTCCAACGGCTGATGAACCAGGGCCAGGTTCTCGGCAAGACCCCTTATCGAAAGCCGCGGGAGGGCGAAAAGCTCGATTTCGGCGAGGACGCGATCATGGTCTCGTTCGACGAAGCGGCCCAAATGCCGGAAGACGAGGTGATTTGGCGCTGGGTTCGGATGAGCAAATCGAAGGGCAACGTGGTGACGCCGGACGAGGCGGTGGAGGCGTATGGCGCCGACGCGCTGCGTCTTCATGAGCTCTTCGTCGCCCCGTTCGAGGCGGATGTCCAATGGTCGAACGAGGGGATGCTTGCGACCGCCAAGTTCCTGAGCCGGATCATGAAGCTGGCCTCGGAAATCGAGCCGGAGTACGATGCGAATTGGCGAGCGTCCATTGCTTCGGAGTCGGATGACGCTGCGGGGTTACGCCGGGCCACCCACCAGGCGATCCTGTCCGCAACCGAGGACATCGATCGGTTCTCGTTCAACACCTACGTTGCGACGCTGATGAAGTACCTGAACGCAATCGTGGATGCGCGTCGCACCTTGCCGGGGCCGAGATTGGCGTTCAGCGAGGCTTTGGAGACGTTGATTCTGCTCCTCGCGCCCGGGGCTCCCCACACCGCCGACGAGCTGTGGGAATCGCTGGGGTACGACAGCTTCACGTACGATCAGGAATGGCCGGTTGCGAATCCGGACCTGGCCAAAGCGGATACGGTGACCATCGCGGTGCAGGTCAACGGCAAGCTGCGCGACACCCTGGAGATGGCGGCGGAAGCGACGAACGCGGAACTGGAGGCGGCGGCGCTGGCGTCCCCGAAAGTAACGGCATACCTCAACGGCCAGACGGTGCGTAAAATCATCGTTGTGCCGGGAAAGTTGGTGAATGTGGTGGTGGGATAAAGCAGGGAAGTATTGGAGTATTGAAGTAGTGAAGATGATTGCCCAGTTTGCCGGAAATGTCAGATTGAAAACGGAGGCGAAGGGATGGTGTTCGTTCCCGGTTCTCCGATACTTCACTACTTCGATACTGTTCGCCACAATTGCAATCGCGGCAATGACCGCCGCCGGCTGCGGCAAATCGCCGGATATTCCGATTATCGCCAGCGGTCCGGAATACAAAGATGTGCTGGCCAAAGCGGAAAAGCTCTCGACAGGCCCGATTGAGAAGTTCGAGGCCGGCGAAGCGCTGAATTCAGAAGACAAGAACAGCCTGCGCGAAGCGCAAAAGCAGTTCGATGGCCTCATCGCCTTTGCGCCGAACAATTTCGGCGCCTACTTCGGAGCCTCCCGAATCAGTGCCGCCTTGGGCAACAAAGAAACCGCGTTTGCGCATATGCGAAAGTTTATTGAGTTGGCCCCGCAGAACCCGATTCCGGAAATCAAGCGCCTCTTGGCGGAAGCTCACTATTACGTGGGCAAATCCTTCGAGGACCAATCGGAGTTCGAATTGGCCAAGCGAAACGCGGAGAGGTCAGTTGGTTACTTTCGAAACAACCCGAACTATCTCGCCTTATTGGCATCATGTCGGCTTCGGGAAAACCGCGGTGAAGAAGCCCATAAACTGGTTGACGATGCGCTCAAGCTCGACCCCAACCACGCCCGGTCCAAGCAGCTTCATGCGATGATGAAGCCGCATCTTCCCGGCTAACGGGCCCCTTTTCGAATCTCTGCCCACCGACGAGGAAACGCGCGCGGCGTCGGCTTCAGCTTTCGATAGATTGGAAAGGCCCGAACCACGTCCGTACCCGGCAGGGTCTTTTCGACAAACCCCTTGTAAAGCAGCTCGGCACAGGGTTCGGCCGCCTGCGCAAACTCGGGAATCTCCAGCGGCGTGCGCATGGGCATGATCTCTCCGCCGACCCGGCAGGGAGCCGCCGCCAACTCCAAAAACACGGGCAGCGGCGCGACCGCCCGCCCAGTCACAAAGTCGAAGCGCTCGCGAACCCCCCAATCCTCGGCCCGGGCTTCGACCACCTCTAAATTTGGGAGCGCCTGGGACCGTAGGAAGCCGAGCATCTTGCCCGAGGAATCGAGCGCGGTGACTCGGAGGTCGCGCCGCGCCTGGGCCAAGGGCCAGGCCGGAAAGCCGGGACCCGATCCCAGGTCGAGCACGCTCGCGCCTTCCGGAATCCACTCAGCCAGCAGCAGCGAATCGAGAAAGTGACGCTCGAAACAAGCCGCCTTTGGAACGCGCGTCAGGTTCATCACCTCATTCCCCCGATAGAGCGCCTCTTCGAAATCCTCAAAGGCCCTCACTTGGGTCTCCTCGAGACGCAAATTCAGCGATTCGGCGGCAGTGCGAAAGACGGCGGCATCCATGGGGTTTCCTAAAGCAGAGCCAGGTTCTCCCGCGCGACTGCGTTTGTCGGGTCAAGTTCCAACAGGCGGCGGTAGTGCCGGGCGGCGATGTCCTTTCGACCGAGCTGGTGGGCCACCAGCGCCAGGTTGGTCGAGAGGCCGGTCCCCAGCATCGACGGCACGGTCGTCGTCAGCCGATCGTAGTCGCCGGAAATCGCCATTCGCTCGACCTTAAGCAGATCCTGGAACGCCCGACGCAGGTCCTTGCGTCGGATCTCGACCTGGGCGCACATATACAGAACTCCAGGATGGTCGGAAAACCAGCCCCGCGCCATCCGCAAGAGGGCGTCGGTTTCCGCGGACCGGTTCGCCTCGTCGGAAAGTTCGGCAAAGCGTCGCATGAAGTAAAGGGTCGCGGTGTTGTTCGGCGGCTCGTCCGAGTCTCGCATCGCCAAAACCCGGGCGTCGATTTCGCTTTCCGCCTCGCGCCACTCGGGGCGGTCGAGCGCTTTGAGCGTGCCGGCGCGTTCGAGCGCGATGTAGAAACTCTCCGGGTCGCGCGCCAATTCCCGTTCGAGCAGAGGCAGGTTCCGCGCGGCTTTTGCGGGCGTCAACTCGGGCAGATAGCCATCGTGCCAAAACCGGATATCGGCGGTGAAGATGAGCTGGCCCGGCCGCCGTTCGGCGATCGTGTCAAAGTTGAGATGCTCGTGGATGATGCCTTCGAATCGAATGTCCGGGTCGTTGCGCCAGAGCCGAAGGAGCTCCTGCTCGGAATGGCCGCCGTTCGGAAACAGGTCCTGCCGCGTAAGCATGAATCCATAGGCGCCCTCAAATTCGACGGCCGCCCGCACTTTCGCCGCCGCCCCTTCCGCCAGCCATTCGTCCGAGTCCAGCCAAAGCACCCACTCGGTCGCGACCCCCTCCAGGGAAACGTTGCGGGCCGCCGCAAAATCGGCGGGCCACTCGATTTGCCGCACCTCCGCACCGAACGATCGGGCCACCGCCACCGAATCATCCGTCGAACCGGTATCCACCACCACCATCGCTTCCACGGCGCTTCGCACCGAGTCGAGACACCGGCGTAGCTTGGCCGCATCGTCCCGCACGATCATCGCGAGCGTGATGCCCGGTTTCATTTCGCATCCTTGGGCTTCAGAAAGGGGTTCGCCCGATCCCGATAGGCCTCGACCCAGAGCCGCTCCTGTTCGGCGAATTCCTCAAGGGGCAGCTCGACGAGCCCGTAGGGGCACTCCGTTTGGCCGACGCGAACGGCCCAGCCTGCATCGCCCCACGAGTAGTGCCACCATTCGTCCCGGCAATTCGAGAACCCCGCTGCCAGCATGGCTTCGACGAGCATCGTCCGGGCGGCCTGGGCTTCCGGATCAAGGCCAAGCGAATAGGTGGCGGGGGCGCCGAACCGATCGAAAGGTTTGGAAACGTCGATGAGTTCGCCCGCTTCATCGTAGAGGTGCACGTCCACCGCCGCCCCCGTGCAATGGCCGGGCGGCGCTTTCTGGTTGACGGGGGCGACGAAACGGCAGACCGTGCGGCGAAGCGAGGCGTGCGGCCGATCCGGAAACGCTTCTCGAGCCGCTTCCATATGCCAATCGAAGATCCGACGTTGACGCTCGATCGGACGCCAGCACTCGACCACGCCGAACTTTCGACCCTTTGGCAATCGCAGGGCCGCATCCTCGAGCATTGCGGCAACCCGCTTGCGCAAAAACGGAATGACCTGGGGACGGGGCACGAGAATCGAGGGACAGGCCAGGCGCACATCGACCAGCGGCTCGCCATTGTCGATTTCGCGAATCCGATTGAGCGCGGCGATCGGCTCGGGCGCGCCTTTCGAGCGGTCCCACCTTGCTCTCAAGGCCGGCGCTCCCGGATTTCGATGCGGTCGCCCTTTTGAAGGATCGGGTCGGGCATTTCGCGACGGGCGATCGCCAGGAGGTCGAACCTAAGTTGGACCGGTTTGCCTTCCACCGTCCGCGAAACCAGCGCTTCGGGACGCTCCATCCCGAAAAGCACCCCTCCCGCCGCCTCGATTGCTTTCAGCAAGGACATGGCGGGCGCGAACGGGTAGCGGTTAGGCCTTGCCACCCAACCCGAAAGGTAGACGTAGTCGGGATCGCTTCGCGGACGCAGCGCGACCACATCGCCCCGCTCAAGCGGCGCATCGCCCAACGCGAGATCGAGGATCCCGAGAAACTCCTGGCGGCGGCGCACCTCTACCCGCGAGGCATCGCCATCCGGACGCGGACCGCCCGCTAGGCGCACCGCTTCGCGCACCGTCAAACCGGGCCGAAAATCGATGGCGCCCGGCCGGGCCACCGCGCCGAGGACGAATACTTGATTGCCCCCGGCCAGTTCCGGAACAAAGACCCGATCGCCGGGTCGCAGTTCGAGATCGTTTTCGGGCTCGGGGAAGAGCGACCCCCGAACCCGACGAACCCCAT
>CAYONY010000204.1:0-6228 GCA_964405415.1 uncultured Fimbriimonadaceae bacterium
GGCCCTTGCCCTCGCTGCCGGACCGGAGATCAAAACCCGGGTGGGCACCTTCCGCTACGATCCGGTCGAGCTGGTCCGTACGGGCAAGTCCGTCGTTGGGGCGTATTCGATTTGGCACGACCACTATGCCTATCGCTATCTCTTTGCCAATGAAGAGAATCGCCGCGAGTTTCTGGCGAGGCCCGAGCTCTACCAAATCCAGCTCGGAGGAGGTTGTGCGAAGATGGGTTCCCTTTCCGGTCGGGGCAGCCCCGACCGATTCGCGCTTTATGAAAAGAAAATCTACGTCTTTGCCTCCGAGAGCTGCCGGAGCACCTTTTTGAATCGTCCGGCCAAATATGTCGAGGCCGACGATCCGGCGCCGATCGGCACTGCCGAAGAGGCGAAGCGCGGCCGGGTGCTCATCGATCGGGTCGTGGCGTGGGCCGGCGGCGCCAAAACTTGGCGCGCGCTCCCGACGCTATGGCAGGAGATTCGGGAAACCGTAAAAGGCGGCAACACCACGTATGACCACCGAACGGAAACCGCTATCGCATGGCCAAACCGGGTTTTGCGCACCGATCGATGGAACGCCTCCGCCTACGCCGATCTCATCGACGGCAAAGCCGGCCACTTTATCGGCGCGTCCGAGATCACACCGATGGATCCCCAGCAAGTGCGCGCCCTCCAACGCATCCGAAACCACGCGTTCCCATCCGTGATGAAGGCGGCGGCCGGTCCCGGCTTCCTTGCGTATGCCCGCGACGATCGGGCCGAGGGAGTGGTCCGGGTCGATGTCTATTTCGACCGGACGTGGGTTGGCCTCGACATCGTCAAGGCTTCCGGAGAAGTTCGCGCGATGGAATTCAACGGGCGCCGCCAAGAGCACGGGATTGACCGCCGGGAGTTCAGCGCGTTCGCCAGCGTCGAGGGGCTCCGGTTGCCATCGGCTTGGACAACCTACTTCGAAGGCAAGCTCGAAAATAAGCGAGCCGTTGGGGACGTGGCCTATCGCCGTTCGCTAGTGGGCGTGAGTTTCGAGTTGCCTTCGTCAGTCGCGAATCGCTAGCCTCGGGCGAGTTGAAAATCGCCTTTTCGTTCGCCCGGAATCAGTCGGAAGCCCGACTTGAGCACGAGCGTCCAGCCTGGCCCTTTGCGATCGTCAGCCGAAGCCGGCGCCTGCACCCGGGCGGTTTTGAAGTCGGAAGATACAACGACCCCATCGGTCACTTCGAGCTTTCCCCAGGCGTTGTTCAGGGTTGCCGCGCCGTAATAGGTGCCCAGGGAGCCAAGGGCGACGATCGTCCGATTGTCGAACGAAAGGTTCATGTCCTCAAGGTCCAGAATGAGCGCGGGCCCATCGAACAGGCGCTTGCGGATGGCCTCATGCCGGGCCCTGCGTTCGGCTTCTCGCGTTTGCTCTTTTGCCGCCACTTCATCGTAGCCGTAGGCCTTCGCCAAGGCCATCGCCTCGGTTTGATTCGCCGAAGGCGAGACTCCCGCCAGGCTCGCGTAGGCGGTGGCCAGACTGGAATTTGGCCCAAGTTCCTTGCGCCAACGGATCTCATCGAATTTTGCGGCTTCGCCGACGTTGAGCAGAAAGGCATAGGCGGCGCCCGTCCAATAGCCAAAGGTTCGGGTGTAGCTCGGCTTGTCGCCCATTTGGGCAAGCTGGTTCGCCAGCCATTTCCGGGCTTCCGGTTCCCATCCGCCGCGCAGCATAAATCCGGTGAATTGGGCGAGGCCCTCGTTGATCTCCAAGGCGTCCTCCTCCGCTTTGGCGCCGGCAAATCTCGCCTGGCGCACCGCTCGAAATCGCAGCGCATCGGCGGCATGGCGGCCTCGTTCTTCAACCGTTTCCGCGTTCAGCGCCTTTGAAAGGGCGGTCAGTTCAATCTGAATCCAGATCCGGCCTTCGGTTTCCTCTAGGTGCGCGTTTTTTGGCGCGGACCCCGGAAAGCCAAGTTCGGGCTGGATGCGGTGAAAGAGTTCATGGGCCATGAGCGTCGCGCGTTCGGCTCGGTTTTGGGGCAGCGGCCACATCACCATCGTCCACCGCTTGCCGCCCCAATTGAATCCGTAGTTCGCAATGCCCTGACCTTCGGGAAATTGGCCGACGTACAGGCCCTGCTTCGGCTCGAAACTCGGGATTGGAGGCATCTCGTTGGCCACCGCCCGCCGCGTTCGAGGATCAACGAAGACCATGGGCCCGTAGAGGGTTTTGCCCCAAAGCTTTCCCCCGTCGTCCTCCGAGAGCCAGCGGGCCTCTTGAAAGGCGCGCGCTGCCAGGGCCAGATCGATTTCCGGGGTTTGGACGGCGAAAAGGGCGGCGATCGCGAGGGATAGCGGCAACATCGTCCAAATCCTATCGCGTTTCCCGCCCCGCCGCCTTGTACGCCAGGAGCCGCCTGCATGGGGCGAGCCTCAGCGCAGGCTCTTCCGATAGGCGGAGGGAGCAAGCCCATAAGCCTTGCGAAAGGCGCGCGAAAAATGAGCTTGATCAAAGAAACCCGCTTCCAAAGCGACCTCAGCGAGCGTCGAATTCGACTCGGCAAGCGCGGCTTTCGCCCCTTCGAGACGGAGCCAGCGCACGTACTCGCCGATCGAGCACCCGTTTCGCCGGCGGAAGGTTCGCGCTAGGTGGGATTCATGAACTCCAAACCGGGACGCCAACTCGCCAAGCGAAGCGCCGGACCTCGGGTCCCGATGCAATTCGGCCAGAACGTCGTCCATCCAGTTGCGGCCTGAAGATTCGTCGACCCGATCGCGACGCTGGGCCGCCGCCAAAAGCTCTAGGGTCAGCGCCGCGATCGCCAACAGGGAGGCGTCGTCTCGAGAACGGAATTCGCCGTAAAGCCGCTCGACCGCGCGTTCGATCTCGGGACCGGCCACGACCTGGGGCTCGCGAAGAATCGACGCGGTTTCCTCCAGGCGAGCCAACGTTTTGGGTCCGATCTCGATGCTGAGCGTGTGGGCTCCTACCGGCCCGATCGCGTCCTCGTGGACGCGGCCTTGGGGGACGACCAGCACGGTTCCCTTCGAGGGCTCTAAGGAACGGTCCGGATAGGTTTCGACAAAGCCCCCGGCAAGGATGCACGTGAGATGAGAAAGCGCGTGGCGGTGGGGCGGAATCGTTCGGGAAGCGGCAAACCGGTTTTCAACGATCGCGAACCCGAGAATCTGGCGACGTCGTACCGGTTCGCCAAAGAACTCTCCCAGACCCAACACTGGCGCCGCTTGCATCCTCGCTCCCCTTACGCGCGAAGCCTCCCGATCGTTTCGGGAAGTTAATTCGCAAGTTCCGACAACGCCGACATCGTTCCGCTGTCGCATTCTTTTACCACCTAAATGGAGGTGTCTCCCTATGGTTAAATTCGTCGCCCTCAGTTTCGCCGTCCTCTCGCTCGCGGCTCCGAGCCCTCAAAAGGCTCCGGATGCCCGCGTCCAAGCCGCTTGGGCCCATCTAAAATCGATGGCAGGAGAATGGGACGGCGCCGCCACCGATGGACGCAAGATCCACCATCGCGTCCAACTTATTGCCGCCGGATCGGTCGTCATGGAAGAGTCCTGGTTTGAAGGCCACCGGGGCGAAATGATGCTCACCATCTACCATCTCGACGGCGAAAAACTGATGCTGACCCACTATTGCGTCGCCAAGAACCAGCCCCGAATGCAAGCCACCGAAATCTCGGAGGACGGTAAGCGCGTGCTCTTTACGTTCGTCGATGGCGCAAACATCCCCACGCGGGATAAGGGCCACATGGACAAAGCACTCTATGAGTTCAAAGGCAAGGACCAATTCAGCTCCCGCTGGACTTGGTATGCCTCGGGCAAGGAGCAATGGATGGAGGCGTTCCAATTTTCCCGCGCGAAGATTGCGCCATCGACTTTGACGGCTAAGGGACCGGGCGGGACCTGCTGCCCGCCGAAGTGACCGCCTCGTTTTTCCCCGCCGGCTATACTCTCGGTCGGCGGGAAAATGTCTAGGCTCGCTCCCGCCATTTGTCTAGCAACGTAGCCTCGCGGCAGAAGGTCATGGGTGAAATGTGTCGGCCGTCGTCCTCCGATTTAGAACTTGAGACCCTTTCTTCCGCTGCTCGCCCGGTCCTCGGCCGACCGCCGGGCCGAGTCCGTTTCATGGGGGGCCACCCGACCGGGCGTTGGGCGACGCTCGGCCGTGCGCTCCTGGCGAAGGTTTCCCCGTCCTTGACGAGCCAAACCGACCCGAAGGAAGGCGGACGCTTGGCGAAGTCCGTTTCGCGGGGGAACCGTGCACGTCGTCCTTGATCGATCCAGTTCGGTCCCGCTCTATCGACAGATCGCCGAGCAGGTTCAGACTCTGATCCTTGATGGCCGACTGCCGTCCGGGACGCGCCTGCCCGCCATTCGAAGTCTGGCGCGGCAATTGGATGTTTCGATCCCCACGATGCTCAGCGCCTACTCCCTGTTGAAAGAGGCGGGGCTGGCTTTTGGAGAGGTGGGAAGCGGCACCTTTGTCAGTGAGCCGCGCAAGCGATGGGCGGCCGTTCAATTTCTTCGCAACCTTCGCGAAATGGGGCCGATCCCCCAATACGAGTACGTGAGCATGTCGAGCGGCATTCGCTCGCTCGCGACAGCGGCAGCGGACCCCGAACTCTTCCATGCCGACGAATTGGTGGCGGAGATGTTGGCTTTGGCCCGGCAGCAGCCCTGGAGCCTTTACTACGCGCCGGCCGAGGGCCATGGCGAATTGATTCACCAGGGCACCCAGCTTCTGGGCCATCACGGGCTGCGCGTCCAGGACGGCGATGTGATGATCGGCTCCGGCGCATTTCCCACCCTTTCGATGGTTGTCGGCGCGCTCGCCGAGCCGGGCTTCAAAGTGCTCCTCGAGGAATCGGCCTTTTTGGGCGCCCCTGGCTGTTTCCAGAACCTTCGACTGGAACCGATCCTTGCGCCTCGGGATGCCGAAGGCACGATGGACCTCGATGCGGCCGAGGCCCTGATCAAGCGCCATCGTCCCCAATTCCTGTTAGTTGCCCATGGCTTCGGCCTGGCGACCGGCCATCTGCTGTCGGAGGCGAAGCGGGCGCAAATCGCGCGATGGATCGACCGCTATGACATCCTTCTCCTCGAGGCCGGGAATTACGCGCGTCTTCCCTTCGACGAGGAAGCTGGGGCGTGCATTTCGGGAAGGATCTTCGAGAGCGGCCGGGCGGTCTACTTGGAGGCCCTCGACTACTCGATGGCGGCCGCCTTACGCACCTCGTTTGTCGCCTCAACCGGCGCGGTTCAGTCCGCCTTGCGCCAATATATGCGGGCGCGAGACCTTTCCGGCAGTCTTTTTCTGCAATCGGGGCTGGCTCGGCTCTTGGCCCGGGGGGGCCTTCGAACCCACCTTCAGCGGGCGCTGCCGCGCTACCGCGAACGGCGCGATGCGATGCACGTTGCCTTGCAATCAAGTTTTCACCGATCGATCCAGTGGACCCGGCCCAAGGGCGGACTGGCGATTTGGGTCACCCTGCCTGAAACGATCGACCCCGAGGGCCTTTACGAAGAGGCATTGGATAACGGAGTGGGAATCGCGCCCGGTTGGATGTTCAACGCATCACCCGCCTTCAAACGCAATTTTCGCCTTGCTTACGGCATCGCCAGTCCGGAAACGATCCATGAAGCGATCCGGATTTTGGGACGGATCCTCGATCGTCGACTTCGAAGCGGCTGATCGCCATCCGGCGGTGATTTGCCCGTAACTTGCCCAGCCGACAAAACCGCCGGATTTCCCCCCGACCCGATGGAGTTGCCAGGGCGAATGGCAAGACCGTGCGGCAAACCCACCCTATCCCCCGCCCAAAAACGGGACGACGGGGCTCAAGGAGGAGTTGATGCGTCGATTTGGAGTCTCAACCTTTGTCATTGCCGCGGCCTGCGCGGCCTGCGCCCAACAGGGCCGCAACCTTGCCGAGGATGCGGTCGTAAGGATGACCACCCCGCCCAAATTCAACACCGGCGGCACGATGCTCGGCTGGAACAAGGACCATGTCGTGCTCTTTAAGGGCTTTGTGGCCGGAATTCAGGAGTCTGCCACGATGGCCGATGGAAAGTCTTGGACGAGCTTGCTTGTCAAGTTGCCCAATGGCGGCACCGCGCTCGTCGAGCTGGGTCCGAAGGATTACGTCGATGCGCAAAGCATGCGTTTGCGGCTTAAGGCGCCCGTCTGGGTGGCCGGCTCGAAGGCTTACACGAACAACGGCGACTCGGTGATTCTGG
>CAYONY010000205.1:0-6217 GCA_964405415.1 uncultured Fimbriimonadaceae bacterium
GGGGAGATGCTCCAGGAGCTCGACGATCTCCGGACGGTTTTCTTCCGCCGCCAGATGAAGCGGAAGGTCGCCCTCTTCGAACGGGAGATTTGCCAAACGCGGCGAGCTCCCGAGCAGGACGGCAACGGGTTTGGGCTCGCCATTATGGATGAGCCGGCGGAGCCGGCGCTGGTCGAGGGCCAGCCTCAATTTGGGCCAACTGGCGAAGCCGTAGCGTTGGGCGAGAGTGTGTTGGGCCCGGGCCAGAGTCGTCTCTCGGCCCGAGGCGACAAGCTCTTTGGCTTGTTTTTTCAATTGTTCGAGGCTGGCCTTTGCGGGCAGCCCCGTTGGGGCGGTTGCGCTCACGTTCGTACCTCCATGCCATCGCCGGCGGTCCGCTGCCCGGCGGCACGTAGGTCGTAAGTGACGCCAATCGAAACGTGAGAGGTGGGCTCAGCCCTTCCCGCGGACCCGGGGGCTTCCTCATGAAGCGCCGAACCATTATACGAAGATGGAAGGTTCGTGGTTTCCCCAAAAAGAAAGAACCCTCGGAAGCCGCGGCTTCCGAGGGTTCTTTGACCGGAATTCACCGGTCCATGTGTCCGATTCCGGCTAATGGAGCGTCAGCGTCGTTTTCGGCTGGGCCTTGGGCGGATCGAGGAGCGCCAACAAGCCACCCGGGCCGCCCCACGAGCCCGTCGCGGTAGTTCCGTTGGTCTTGTTCGTGATCTCAATCTTCTGATAGGTGAAGCCGATTTCGGCGAACTCCTTGTAGCGGGTGAGCTCCGGATTCTTGTTGTTCAGCATGCGAGACCGGATGTAGGCGATGCTTGCGTTGGTGAGTTTGACCGTCATATATTGCACTTCGGCTCCGGTGCCGCCAACTGCCGACATCAATTGGGGCGTCCAGAAATCGATCGTGACCTCGGGAAGCGTTTCGTTGGTGAGCAGCGCCGTGTAGAGCTTGGGTGTGGCGATGTCCCACTCGACCGTAACTTCGAGCGGTTTGTGCTGGACTTTGCCAGTCGGGAGGCCGCTGGCCGCATCGCGAGGCGAAGCGACTTCGTGGTTGTAAGCAATGACCATGATTTTGCCATCGCGGCCCTTTTGGGTGACCCCGCCCACGATCACGCCCTGCTTCTGCCCTTTGATCGACATATAGGCGTTGAGCGCACCGGTGGTATTGGCGCAAAGAAAGACGATGGCGCCGCCGACGGCGGCCAGACTGCATAGGTTGGCTCGGTTCATAGAATTCCTCTCGAAGGGAGAGACGAGCGACGAGCGCGCTCGGAACCCCAAAACTTGCCAGCCGCAAAGGTTGACAGCCAGAAGGGTTGCCGGTTTGTTTCGATGCCGCGACGAATACCTGCTCCTCTTGCGGCCGGGCTTGGAAAAACCTCCTCGGCCACCCACGGCCATGGCCCCCCGGCGGCGGGGGAAGGAAACGAAACCCCATGTATATGGTGAGCTGGATCGAGGAAGAGGGCAAAATCGAAGCGAGTCTCGGCGGACGGATTACCGCGGAGGAGATGCACGTTTTTACGGAAGAACTGAAGGATGTCGTGGCATCCTTTAACGGGCGCCCCTATGTCTTGACGATCGACCATTCGAAGGCGAAGCCCTTCGACGCCCCTTCCCATCAAATGCTTTGCGCGCTGAAGGACCGATGTCTTTCCGAGAACGCCCAAAAGATCGTGACCGTCGTTGAAGACGAGGAAGAGATGACGCTGCTGACCCATGAGCGGCTGATGCCGGTCCTCGAAGGACGCGAAGAGATCCTCTTTGCCGCCATCCGCTCGGATTGGCAAGGCGTGGAAGGGCTCGAGATTCCGGAAGAATTTCGCCGCGCGGCCTAGATTTCCGTCCGGTTCGGATGCGAGGGGCGCCTTCGGGCGCCCTTTCGTCTCTTAGGGGATGACTTGGGATTTGCGAGCTACAGGCTCGCGCTTCAATCCGCGACTAGAGCGACGCGCCGAAGTTCACGCCCGCCAAGGGATGCGGCTCTCTCGGATTCTCCTTTGGCTCCACCACTTTCAAGCTCTTGGCGTCCTTCGAAACCGTGAGTTCCACCTTCACCATCAGCCGGCCCACCGCCATCAAATCGGTTTGCTTGCCCAGCTGCTGGGCGTCCCGCATCGCTTGGGCGTTGATCTCGGATTCCGTCTTTCCCCCCAACCGTTTCGGAAGCAGCCAGAGCGTGTCGCCATAGCGCGTGGTCTCCCCCTCCAGCGCACCAAACCCCTCCCAACCCGAACCGGCGCGAAAGTCGATTCGGAAGGTCTTGGCATCGGGAAAGCGAAGCTGGGCGACCCCGCCATCGTAACCCGGCTCGAGCTTCACCGGCTCCGGCTTCGTGCAGCCCAAAACGAGCGCGCAAACCGCGATGGCGGCAAGGCAAAAACGGGCTCGAATCGTGCTATTCTCACGCCTACGGCGCGACGCGGCTCCCCTTGACGGCCCCATCTGCGATGTGAATGCGCAGGGGCCGGAATCCGGGCGGGACGCCCGGGCCATCGAGGAGCTTTCATTGAAATCGTACACCGCTGATAAGATACGCAATGTCGCCATTGTAGGGCACGGCGGCGCCGGAAAAACGATGCTGGTGGAGCATATGCTCTACACCGCGGGCGCCGTCGAAAGAGTCGGTTCGGTCGATGGCGGAAACACCCAGAGCGACTTCGACGCGCTCGAAATCCGTCGCAAAATCAGCCTGAGCGCCTCCGTCGTGCCGCTGGAATGGCACGGCGTCAAAGTCAACCTCATCGACGTCCCCGGCTTTCCCGATTTTATCGGCGACCTCCATGCCGTCGCCCGGGTCGTGGAGTCGATGATTCTGGTCTGCGAAGCCAAGGCCGACCTGGACGTCGGCTTCGAATTGGCCTGGGAAGTGGCCGAGCTCCACGGTCTGGCCAAGTGCATTTTCGTGAACAAGCTTGAGCGCGACAACGCCGACTACGAGGGCCTGATGAACACCCTCAAGGCGCGCTACGGCCGCAAGGTGGTTTCCGTTCAGATTCCCATCGGCCACCAGGCCGCGTTTTCGGGCGTGCTCGATCTGCTCAACATGAAGGTTTACAAGGGCAAAGATCGGGGCGAAGTCATCGAAGACGTCCCCGCCGGGCATGCTGAACAAGCCGCCGTCTTGCGCGAGGCGATGATGGATTCCGCCGCGGAAGGCGACGACGACCTCGCCATGAAGTATCTGGAGGGCGAACAGCTCACCACCGAAGAGATCGAGCACGGCCTGATGGTGGGCACCGAGACCGGCAAAGTCGTGCCGATTCTGCTTGGCTCGGCGGCTTCCGGAATCGGGGTGGCGACCCTTCTCGACCGCATCGTCGGCGAATTGCCTTCGCCAGCCGATTTGCCCAAAAAGATCGACGGCCAAGAGTTCAAAGCCGATGCGTCCGGGCCTCTTGCCGCGTACGTGTTCAAATCGACCGCCGACCCCTACGTGGGCAAGATCAACTACGTACGCGTCTTCTCCGGCTCGCTGAAGGTCGACGACCATGTGCTCAACATCAACCGGAGCAAGGATGAGCGCCTTCACAACCTCTACTTCCCCCATGGCAAGGGACAGGAGCCGGCCACCGCGGTGCCTGCCGGGGATATCTGCGCCCTCGCCAAGCTCCAGGACACCCATACCGGCGACACCCTGACCACCACCAAGGACAAGCTCAAAGTGCCGTCCGAAGTGTTCCCCGAGCCGATCTATCGCATCGCCATCAAACCGGTCAGCAAACCCGACGAAGACAAGCTTGGCCCGGCGCTGACCAAAATTCTCGAAGAAGATCCGACGCTCAAATACGTCCGCGATCCCAACCTTCACCAGGAGATTCTGGAGGGGATGGGCGACATCCACTTGGACGTAGCGATCGAAAAGCTGAAGACCCGTTTTGGCGTCAACGTCACGCTCGAGGATGCGAAAGTCCCCTATAAAGAAACGATCAAGACGGCCTCGAAAGCCCAGGGCCGGCACAAGCGGCAGACCGGCGGCAAGGGCCAGTTCGGCGATTGTTGGATCGAGCTGGCGCCCCAAGCGCGGGGCGAAGGGTTCACCTTTGAGAATAAGGTCGTCGGCGGCTCGATCCCCAAGAACTTCATTCCGGCGGTCGAAAAAGGGATCCGCGAAGCGATGGAGGGCGGCTTCCTGGCCGGCTATCAGGTGATCGACGCCAAGGCGACCGTCTACGATGGAAGCTACCACGATGTGGACTCCTCCGAACAGGCGTTCAAGCTGGCGGGCGCGATCGCGTTTCGCGCCGCCGCGGAGAAGGCCCAACCGACCATCTTGGAGCCGGTTTTGAACCTGGACGTGGACGTCCCCGACGACTGCGTGGGCGATGTGGTGGGCGATTTGAACGGGCGGCGCGGCCGCTTGCAGGGGATGGACCCGATCGCGCCGGGCAAAACCCGCGTACGCGCCCAGGTGCCGATGGCGACGATGATGCGCTACGCGCTGGACCTGCGGTCGATCACCAAGGGCCGGGGCCGGTTCCACCAGGAGTTTTCGCACTACGACGAACTGCCGCATCCCGAGCAGCAGGCGTTGATCAGCGAATACGCCAAGCGAAGGGCCGACCACGAAAGCGACCACTAGCCGCCTTCCGGCCTGGCACGACGAACGCGCGCCCTGGCCCCTTCATGATCGCCCCAGTATTTTTACTTGGTTTTTGACTAGGGAGTCATTTAAGGGGGGGGGGGGTTGTGTTATTCTTTCCATCGGTAGTGCCGAAAATATTGGCGGGTAAAATGAAGGTCCTGTTCCTTGTCTTCTTGTGCGTCCTCGCTTTCGGATTTGCTGTCATGCCCGTTCTTGCGGATGGAGGCGATGGCGACCCGATTGCCTGCGAAACCTATCAAACGTGTCCCAGCGGAGAGATTTGCGACGGGGGCTATTGCACGAATCCGGCGACATGCCCGGCGGAGTGATAGTTCAATGCAACGGAAACTCCACCTTGCGGTCTTTCTGGGTTATGCAACTCTGCTGGTTACGATGAGCCTGGGGCTCACCCCCTTTCCAAGATGTGTGACGAAGAAGTGCAATCCATCACAATGTCAGTCGCTTTCGTGCTGCAATTTGGCATGTAACAGCTTTTGCGCCGGAAGCGCACTCAGCCAGTGCCTGCTAGCATGCTCTGAGCGACATCCATGAAGAACGCCATCATCGCTCTTTTCATCCTATTGCCAGTTGCGGTCTTTCTTTGGCTGTCGCAACAGCCGGTGCCGACGCCAGATCGTCGTGAGGTCGCGGCGATCGCCACTACCCAAAACATTCCGGTCGAAGAAGCACGCGAACACGTTCGCATCATAGAAAAACTTGATCGTGGAGAGACCCTGACTGATCAAGAATGGGCCATGGGAAGGCGGCAGATTCAACGTTCGGAGTTGGTACGCAAGAACTTTGGATTGAGCCTCGTAGCCGCTCAAAAAGGAACCCGATTCCAGAAAGAAGCGGTGGCTTTGGCCATTGTTGCTACGAAGGACACGGATCCCTACTTTGCATGTCGGGCGCTCCTTTTTCTCAGCCGAGTCGGAGAGAAGAACGCAATCGAAGAGCAAGCTCGTGGGCGGAGGCCCGTTGTTGCCGAATACGCCAAAAACCTCCTGAATGGAACGGAAAAGTAGGATTTCCGCTCGATCCGAAGCAGGCCTATGGGCAAACCGTTTGGCCCAAGTTGTCGTTGGGTGCGGCGTATTTGTGACTGGCGCTCTTAGCCTAAAGCACTTGGGCGTTGTTGAATTGCCTTGCGGCATGAGTGGCGGCTGCGACCGTACATTGTCGCATTGGCTGTCTGCTCCTCTCGGAATACCGCTTGCAAACCTTGGACTGATCGTCTATCTTGCCATTGGCGGTCTTGTCGTGCTTGCCGGATTCGGGCAGGAGGGTCGGTCGCGGTTCTATTCCCGCAGCGCCCTTCGAATTGCTGCCGCCCTCGCTATCTCGAGTCTCACTCTTACCGCATATTCAATATTCGTGCTTCAGTCCATATGCTTATGGTGTCTTTCCAATGCAGCCATCAGCTTGCTTGCATGGGTGGCCGTCAGCATTGCGAACACTTCGATTCGCGCTTCTCCGTTCGCCGATCAACATGGGGGGCAATTCTTGATTGCTTCACTATCTCTTTGTACGTGTGGACTTCTCTTTTTCTCGTTTCGTTTTCGACCTTCGCCGCCTTCCATTGACGAAGCTGCTTTGCGGCTCGCAACCGATCAGGAACTTTTTGCCAAAGATGCC
>CAYONY010000206.1:0-6174 GCA_964405415.1 uncultured Fimbriimonadaceae bacterium
GGCGGGGAAGAGCACTCTGATGAAGATCCTTGCCGGTCTTCAAGAGCCAACTTCGGGCACACTCCTGAGCGAGGGAAGGGAAGTCGCGTTTCGAGGGGTGGGAGATGCGCTCGCGGAAGGCATCGCGATGATCCATCAAGAGCTCAATTTGGTCGACACGCTCTCGGTTGCCGAAAACGTCTTCCTGGGCCGGGAGCCTACGCGAGCCGGCGTGCTCAATCGGGAGTCGATGCGACGTTCGACCCGCGATTATCTTGAGCGAGTGGGAGCCGCCTTCGGACCGGATGACCTGGTCGGAACGCTTTCCATTGCCGGCAAGCAGCTTGTCGAGATCGCCAAGGCCCTCAGCTATGAGGCTCGCGTCGTCATCATGGACGAGCCCACGGCCGTCCTCAGCGAGGTCGAAACCGCGAACCTGTTTCAGCTTATTCGCGATTTGAAAAGCAAGGGGGTAGCGATCCTCTACATTTCTCACCGCTTGGCCGAGGTGGAAGCGATTTGCGATTGCGTTTCGGTTCTGCGCGATGGCGCGCTCGTTGCGCATTTGAAGCGAGGTGAGGCGGGCCAGGCGGAACTTGCCAACCTCATGGTCGGGCGCCCTTTGGGCGACATGTTTCCCGATCGGTCGGAATTGCGGACCGATGCAACCCTGCTGGAGGTCGAGGGTCTTTCGGAAGGCGCCTTTGTTCGGGACGTGGGGTTGACGGTTGCCGCGGGGGAGATCGTGGGTTTGGCGGGCCTCATCGGCTCGGGCCGCACGGAAGTGGCCGAAGCGATCGTCGGGGCCCGGCCCCGGCTTTCCGGCACGATCCGGATGGCGGGGGTTGCGGTCAATCCCAAAAGCCCAAAGGCGGCCGCCACGGCCGGCATTGCGTACGTGAGCGAGGATCGCAAGGGCGCCGGCTTGGTTTTGGACATGAAAGTGGTTGAAAACACCACGCTTGCGAATTTGCCGGCCTACGCCCGGCCCCTGCTGAATCGGGCGCGCGAGCGAAGCGCCGCCGTGGGATGGAAGGAGCGACTCGATATTCGAGCCCACGATCTCGATGCGGCCGTTCTTTTCCTCAGCGGGGGAAACCAGCAAAAGGTGGCCATTGCGAAGTGGCTCGAACTCGCGCCGAAGGTGCTGATTCTCGATGAGCCGACACGAGGCGTGGACGTGGGGGCCAAACGGGAAATCTACAACCTAATCCATGAGCTTGCCGCCAAAGGGATGGGCTGCCTTGTCGTTTCCAGCGAACTCCCCGAGCTGCTGGGATTGTGCCATCGCATTTTGGTGATGCGCGAGGGTCGCGTGGTTGGTGAGCTACCGGGGGAGAACGCCACCGAGGAGGCCGTGATGGCGCTAGCGGCGGGAGTGAAAGCGGCGTGAAGCAATTTGGCGAATTTATGCAGCGCTACGGCGTGGTGGTGGCGTTTGTCGTTCTCTTCATGTTTACGGCGATTTGGGAGCCGGAAATCTTCCTCAAGCCGGAAAATCTCCGGAACCTTTTGAACCAAAACGCCCCGACCGGCATCATTGCGGTGGGGATGACTCTGGTCATTATCGCCGGAGGCATCGACCTCTCGGTGGGCAGCATGCTCGCCCTATCCGCCGCTTTGGGCATCGTCATTCTCAACAAGCTAATGGATGGATGGGGAGGAACGGGCGAAGGATTGGCGGTGGCGATCGCTTCCTTATCCACGATTCTCATCGGGGGCGTCCTTGGCGCGTTCAACGGAGCCATGGTCGTGTTTGGCCGGGTCGCGCCGTTTGTGGCGACCTTGGTTGGGCTCGTGTCCTATCGCTCCCTGTGTTTGGCTCTTGCCGAAGGGAGCGAAATCCGCTCCAACAGCAAGGAGATGTTTGCGGACCTCGGAACCGGGGGCCTTCCGATCCCCTTCATCACCCTTTCCGGGGGACGGCCTTTGATGCTTACGTGGGCGATTCTGCTCTTTATCGGATGCGCTTTGATCGCTGGATTTCTCTTGAATTGGACCAAGTTCGGCCGATACGCGATTGCGGTGGGGGCGAATGAGCGGGCCGCGAAGTACTCGGCGGTTCCGGTGGCGCGGACGAAGTTTTTGACCTATGTAGTCATCGGCCTGCTGACCGGCGTGGCGGCGCTCACCCTATCGACCCGAATGAATTCGGTGGCCACCGCAAGCCTCGGCCTCTATTACGAACTCGATGCGATTGCGGCGGTCGTGATTGGGGGAACCTCGCTTCGAGGCGGGGCGGGGCGCATTTGGGCAACCGTCGTGGGGGTGCTTCTGCTTGGGGTCATCACCAACATGCTCGTGCTGGCGGAAGTCTCGGTGTATTGGCAGGGCGTGGTGAAAGGGGCGATTATATTGGTTGCGGTGCTGATTCAGCGCGGAAGGGAATGACTTCCCAAATCAAGGAGCGCGACGATGTTCGTCGCATCCCGGTCCGCGAGCTTGTAGCTCGCAGATGCGGCTAAAGACTGTCCTTTTCCTTGAGCTTTCCATAAGGAACCGGGTTTGCCGAACTGTACGCCCAGTGCTTGGGATCGGGCGTGAGTTTCGCTTTCACGGTATTCCATTCGATATAGGCCGCAAGATGCTCGAAGTGTTCAAAATCTCGGATGAGCCGATCGAAGAAGTCGATCTGCCATAGATGCCCTTCGCGCCCGAGCGTCCGATTGATCTGGAGAGCCGAGTAGCTCTTCATCGGCCCCAAGATGGACTTGAAGGTCTGGCCTTCGTTTGGGGTAAGGAGCCTATGGACGTGGTTTGGCATGAAGCACCACCGATGAAGCTCGTACTTCCTTCGGTGCCCAAACAGGAGGCAATCCTGAACCGTGATCGCGGCAATCGGGTTCTTGAGGATGCACTCTCCGTGGCCCGCGTCAAGAAAACCCTCGACCCGGTTGTACATCTCCTGCTTTGCATCCTCTTCCGGGAGCATCTCGAGTTCTCGCCGCCACGCTTCAATGAGTCCAGCCGGAAGCGAGTCGTAAAGGCGAATGATGATGTGTTGGGGCTGGCTGCCGGCTTCGATGTGAGGCAGATAGCCCCGGGAATACCAGCCACGCGGTTCTGGCGATTCAGACACGAAAGAAAGATACGCCTTTCTTTCGCGAGCTACAAGCTCGCGGACCGAGATGCGAGCTACAAGCTCGCGCTCCAAATTCGAACGACCTACAAGGTCGCGCTCCAGTTACACCGAGCCCCGGTGCTCCCGGATAAACGCCGGGATATCGAGATCCGATTCGTCGTAGACCTCTTCCGGTTCGGCTTGGCCATTCCGCGAGGGGACCGTCGTCACCCGATCCTGAGCGATTCCCCCGTCGTTCGGGACGGGCGGAATCACCGCGACTTGGCGCACGGTGGGCGTCCATGCGGCCGCCGTGGGCGTGGCGACTGTCGATACCGGCTCGTGGTAGGTGGCTTCCGCCACTTTGCGACCTTCCGGCGAATACGGATTGAAGCCGGTCGCGAGCACGGTGATTCGGACCGAACCTTCCATATCCGGTTCGATAACCGTTCCGAAGAAGATGTTGGCTTCTTCGGCATCGCAAAGGCCGTGGATGTAATCCATCGCCTCGGAGACTTCCGTCAGGGTCAGATCTTCGCCGCTGGTGATGTTGACCAACAGGCCCTTCGCACCGTGAATCGTCTGCTCGAGCAGCGAGCTGTTAGTGGCGGTTTGAGCCGCTTGCAAGGTGCGAGAATCGCCCACGCCGTAGCCAATGCCCATCAACGCGGGGCCGGCATCACTCATGATCGCCCGAACGTCGGCGAAGTCCACGTTGATGAGTCCGGGAATCGTGATGATGTCGCTGATGCCCTGCACGCCCTGGCGAAGCACGTCGTCGGCGACCCGAAACGCTTCTTTGAGCGTCGTGCGCCGCTCGACTACGCTGATCAGCCGGTCGTTCGGAATCGTGATAATGGTGTCGACCCGGCCCATCAGCGCGGTGACGCCCTGATCGGCCAACCGCGATCGTCGCGGGCCCTCAAATTGGAACGGACGGGTGACCACCGCCACTGCCAACGCACCGATCTCGCGCGCCAAATCGGCCACCACCGGCGCCGCGCCGGTTCCGGTGCCGCCGCCCATGCCGGCGGTGATGAAAACCATGTCGGAGTCTTCAAGAACTTTTCGAATCTCGTTCTTGGATTCCTCGGCCGCGCTCTTGCCGATCTCGGGATTTCCGCCGGCGCCGAGCCCCCGCGTCAGGTTGGCCCCAAGCTGCACCTTCCGCGGCGCGCCGCTCAGGTCGAGCACCTGGACGTCGGTGTTCATCGCAATGAACTCGACCCCCTGGATTCCCGATTCGATCATGCGATTGACGGCGTTGGAGCCGCCACCGCCCACGCCGATGACTTTGATAACTGCGTTCTGTGAGCTCACGATGGGCCTGCCTAAGTTGAGGTGGATGAAGTCGGGGTGCTCGCCCGGCGCCCTCTTCGCCGGTGGAATTCGAATTATAGCCGGTTGCCCGAATCTTTGGAACCCTCTATTTCGTCAGTTTTGCCTTGTTCTGGCGGGCCCGTTGCGCCTATCCTTGCCAAGTGGCCCGCAAGCCCCGACCTTCGGCCGACCGACCCAAGCCAAACCTCCGCGGCCTCGGATGGATTCTTGGGCTCTTCACGCTCGTTCAACTTCCGCTGATTCTCTATTTGCCGCTCACCGGTGATGAGGCCTTGATCTGGCAATGGGCCCAGCATCTCGATTGGGGCTATATCGACCAATCGCCCTTGGCGGCGTGGGCGGTTTGGCTCTCGACTCGGATTCTGGGCGACACGGCGTTTGCGGTCCGACTGCCCGGGCTCCTTTGTGCCCTCGGGACGATATGGACCTTCGCGCATCTTTCGCTCGATCTTCACCAATCGCGGCGCATCGCGATTTGGACCGCGGCGGTCATCGCCGTCCTTCCCATACTCCAAGCAACGGCGTCCTTAGCGATTGTCGACGGCGAAATGATCCTGTTTCTCGCCTTGGCGGCGCGAGCCTTTATCCGAGCCGTCGATTCGGATGGGGTCGGCCCTTGGGTGGCGGCCGGGATGTGGGTGGGTTTGGCCGGACTGGCAAAGCTCACCGGGTTGCTGGCGGGGGCAGCGGGCCTGGCGGCATTGATGGCCACGCCGAAGCTTCGGCCCCTGCTTCGAACTGGCAGGCCCTACCTGGCGGCAGGGGTCGCCCTTGCGGCGTTCGCACCAGTTCTCTATTGGAACGCGATTCACGAATGGTGGAACCTGCGGTTCACGTTCACCACCCGTCACGGCGCTTCGGCCGGGCCGTTCAATTTGCTTTATTACGTTGGCGATCAGACCCTTCCCTTGACGCCCTTCCTCTGGTGGATCTCCATTTCGGGAATCTGGGCGACGTTTCGTTCTGGCCTTTGCCGAGCATCACCCGACGTTGCGGTCATCGCTTGGCTGGCGGCCCTTCCGTTGGCCGTGTTTGGCTTGTCGGGCTTGATGAGCCGGGGCGGGGCCCATTGGCCCTCGCCGGGGCTGATGTTTGGGCTCCTTATGGGAGTGCCGATTTTTCTCCAAGCCGGTTCCTGCCTGAAACGGACGTTTTTCCAAGTCGCGTGGGGGCTCGCGGCTTTAGGTTCGGTTGCGCTTCACCTGGCGGTGCTCTTTCTCGATCGGATTGCCGAGGCCCGGGTGGAGGTTCGCGGGAACGAATCGAGTTCGGACCTCAAGGCGCTTTTTGGGATCGAGGCGATTGGGCCAAGGGTTCTCGAAGAGCAGGAAGCAATGGGCTCCATCGGCTTGAGGCTTCCTGGGCAGGCGGGCGAGTTTTTTCGACCCTTCCTGATCACGCCAAACCATGTCTTCGCCGCGCAGTTCACCTTCTACGCGCCCGGGCACCCCATGGCCTATCGGTTCGGCAAGCCGGACATCAGCGGGAGGGACTATGAGCGCTGGCAGCGCTACGCGGAGTGGAGAGGCCGCGATGCGGTGTTCTTTCACGACGGCGCAATCAAGGACGGCCGATTGGAAAAGCTCAAAGAGGCGTTCGACGAGGTGGAGTTGGCAGACCCCTTGCGGATCAAACTCAATGGAAAAGTGGTGCGCACGTGGTATCTGGCGCGGTGTTATGGATTTCGGCGCTACCCATGGCCCGAGTATTTGGAGGACCCGATCCGGCGCTGACCCGTCGGCCGTCTTTTGTGGGCACCCCACCCCCCCCCCCCAAAAAAAGAGGAAAAAAAA
>CAYONY010000207.1:0-889 GCA_964405415.1 uncultured Fimbriimonadaceae bacterium
GTGCCGAAGACGGCCAACACGGGGGTAACCGAGGAATTCCCGCATATCGCGAAGAGCTGGACGTAGACATTGAAGTTGCCCATGATCCCTTCTCCGCCCTCCCACAAAACCGCGAGACCGTTTTTCATTCGCCGGCGCAGCGGTTGGGGGCCCCGTTCCGGCGAGATGATCCCGGGGTCTCGAAGCGTGATAACTCCGCCTTTCATCTCGCGATTCCAGAGCCGCTCATAGGTTTGCTCGAGATTGCCCTGGATCGGCTCAGGCGGCATGGCAATCAGGGTCCTGAATCGGCGATTGTCATAGGTGTCGTCCAGCCGGGCCATCCGAATCGCGCCCTGCTCCCCCACTTTCCATCCGGGAGGAAACGCATAGTCGAAAAGGGTCGGACCACCGGGCGAAGATGCGGGTGTCGCCGGCCCCAGGCCAAGCAACCCTCCCAAGACCTGGCTGACCGCCGCAACGTACTTTTGATGGGTCTCCGCCGAGTCGGTGAGGGTGGTCGAGCTAAACTGCTCGTCTCCCTTCTGAAGGGCGGACACCGTCAGCCCCAACGACTTGCCGTCTTGCTTCAAGACGCCGGATCCGAACAGGGTCTGCCACTCACCAAGCTTGACTTCTTCCGTCTTCTCGTTTCGCGTTGCGGAGTCGCCCATCGAGCTCCAAAGCGCGTCGAAAAACTCCTTAAGCTTCAGCTGCGCCCTCTCTCTCTTCGAGATAATCAGTGCAAAAACGCGTCCCTCACCCAAATCACCGGGTCGCAACACCCAGCCGGAATCGATGGACTGGAGGGTCCAGCCCGGTGGCGCGATCGGTTTGGGCTCTTGAAAAGCCAGCGAACTCCAGAGGCTGGTCGCAATGAGCAGGGCTCCAACCAGGTCGACAGTATAGG
>CAYONY010000207.1:899-6172 GCA_964405415.1 uncultured Fimbriimonadaceae bacterium
CGGGGTCATTCCAGGAATATCTGCGCCGTGATCGTCATCATCGTCGGCTCGAGCGATGTCTTGCCGGGCGTAATTGTCCCCTGGCCTCGGCTCCGAACATTGGCGCCGGATGCGCGTTGTGCCTGATATGGGACCTCGTGTCTTGCCTTTGGCGGCCGCATCGGCAGTTGGTATCTTCGGCGTGGCGGAGCTGGCGGTTCCTTCAAAACCCGTCCCCGCACCGGGTGTCGTCGATGCGCTTTTCCGATTGCATAACTCCGTGCTTCAGGACTTCGAACTGACCCAGCCGAAGAGGGTAATGACTCGAGGTCGAAACGGAGAAACCGTGGAAGTCCAGCGGGGAAAATTCGGAGGGTCGCGATTGGAGCCCTTTGTGCCCGGCCACCCCTACCTCACCGCGGAAGCCAAGGATGCGGCCGCCCTAAGCGAAGCGAGAAAGGCCGTCGTGGGCTGGCGGGAATGGGTGTTCCTCATGGGTAGCAAGACAAAACCCACCACTGTTGAAAATATGAAATACCATACGGGGAAGGGCTGGGGCGCGATCTTGGGAAAGATCGAATACCCCGAGGAAACCGACGCACTCGACTTGGCCAAGGATGCCCTAACACGGTCGAGCGGAAAAGTCCTGCGCCCCCGGGGGAAGTGGTATTGGGAGGCGCGAGTGGTGAAGATCGGCGATGCCCGATGTTTGGGTTGCCACACCCAGTCGAAAGTCGGCGATCCGGTCGGCGTACTGGTCTACGCGCTTTATCCCGATCCGAAGCGAACGACGAAGTAGCGCGCGTCCTTCGACCTTCAAAGTTGGTGCCGGGGGAGGGACTCGAACCCTCACGAGGTCGCCCCCAGTGGTGTTTGAGACCACCGCGTCTACCATTCCGCCACCCCGGCTTGCGGATTGGGAGGATACCTTCCGAGCCCCCTGCTCGTTTTTGCGAAGTGAAAATGAGGAGGGGGTTGGGGGTGGTGACCCGACAAACGCCCCTCGTTCGCCCACGGACTGGGAGCGCCAGGTTTAGCCGGCGAGAAGTGGAAAACTCGGCCCCTTCCCAAGGAACCCGCAACTCGGCCGCCACGTTGCTCGGATTACCGGTCCGACAAGAGAACGCTCACGGTGGCTCGCCGCGGGCGGAGGCCCGGAAAACCAAGAGGAGGTGCACGCATGAAACGTGCGCTTTTGGCTCTGGCGTCGCTCGCGCTAGGGCTGTTGATCGTCAATGGCTGTTCCCACGAGGGAAGGCTCGACCTGTCCTCGCAAATCGAGGTGGCCTCGGCAGAGGTCAAGGATTGGACGAACCCCGAGGACGGCAAGACCTACCTGGTCGTCGCCCCTTCCTGGAAAAACAGCGGCCCGGAAGGCGTGAGGGAGGTCACGCTGCGGGTCTCCAAACTCACCGGACCGAAGGGCGAATACCCGCCCCACGTCGAGAAGTACGACCCGGAAACCGCCACCCACGAACGGCCGTGGATCATCTATCGGGGGGATCGGGTTGAGTCGGGCTCGACCATGCATCCTTCGGATGCTCGGGAAACGTTCGCCGTGATGGGGCTCAAGGAGGAGGTCCTTGCCATAACCGGACCCAACCCGAAAGCGGAGGTGGAAGTCAACCAGGCTTCTTCCGAAGCAACTCGGGAGGAGCCGAACGAGGCGCGGGACAAGCCCTAACCCTCACCCCCTGCCCCCTCTCCCTTTTGCGCAGCAAAAAGGCGAGGGGGTCCAGCCTCTCGGTAGAATCGCCTCCATGAAGGTTCTGGTTGCCGACAAGTTCGAATCGGTCGGTTTGGAGGGGTTGAAGGGGCTCGGCTGCGAGGTCGACTACCAGCCCGACCTCAAGGGCGACGCGCTCGCCGCCGCCGTCAAAGCCACCGGCGCGGAAATCCTCGTCGTTCGCTCCACCGAGGTTCCCGAACCGGTGATGGAAGGGAGCCGCCTCGCCGTCATCATTCGCGCCGGCGCCGGCTACAACACCATCGACGTGGCCGCCGCCAGCCGTCTGGGCATCTATGTCACCAACTGTCCCGGCAAAAACAGCCAAGCCGTCGCCGAACTGGCGTTTGGTCTGCTCATTGCCGTCGATCGCCACATCGCCGCCGGCGCCGAAGATATCCACCATGGCATCTGGAACAAGAAAGCCTATAGCCAGGCCAAGGGGCTCTACGGCCGGACGCTGGGGCTTGTCGGCATGGGCAAGATCGGCCAGGAGATGATCCCACGCGCCAAAGCCTTCGGCATGAATGTCGTCGCGTTCAGCCGCTGGATGACCCCCGATGTGGCGGCCGCACTTGGCATTGGCCGCGCGGCCAAACCCGAAGACGTCGCCGCGCAATCCGACTTTGTCTCCGTTCATGTGAGCCTGACCACCGAGACGCGCGGCATGCTCGGCGTCGCCTTTTTCCAGGCCATGCGCCCCGGCGCGGTTTTCGTCAATACAAGCCGAGCCGAAGTCGTCGATCAGGCGGCGCTTCTCGAAGCGGTCGCTTCGAAAGGTATTCGGGCCGGTCTTGATGTTTTCGAAGGCGAACCCTCGGGGGGCGAAGGCGCCTATTCGGGGCCGCTCACCGAGGCCAAGGGCATCATCTGCAGCCACCATGTGGGGGCGAGCACCGAGCAGGCCCAGGAGGCGGTTGCCCTGGAGGTCGTCCGCATCGTGCGCGAATTCAAAGCCACCGGTTCGGTTCCGAACGTGGTCAACGTGAAGAAAGGCGAAATCGCGACCCATGTTTTGGTCGTCCGGCACCTCGACCGCGTCGGCGTTCTGGCCCACGTCCTCGACGCCCTCAAAGCGGAAGGGATTAGTGTTCAGGAGATGGAAAACATCGTGCTCGGTGGCGCGAAAGCCGCGATCGCCCAGATTTCGCTGGACAAGGGGCCATCCGAGGTCGCCCTTTCTCAAATTCGCGCGAACGCCGACGTCTTCGATGTAAGCGTGTTCGCGCTAGAGCGCGAATTGGCCACCGCCTGACGACGGGGTCGGACATTCACCGACCGCCGGCTATCCTCTTGGATCCCTGCGGGATCCTCCGCTTTCCGACGCTGGAGGCGTCCCAGACCGCTAGCCGGAGGTCGAAGACCCCGGGACCTTGGTCGCCTCCTCCATCCCGGACCCCGAACGGGGTCCCAGAAGGATCCGCCGCCTCCCAAACGCCATAATTCCCATTCGTGCTTCTCAACGTCGCCGGCTTGAAGAAAGGCTACGGAACCGACATCATCCTGTCGGGCGTCACATTTCGCCTGGATCGCCGTGAGAAGGTGGCCCTCGTCGGCCGCAACGGCACCGGCAAAACCACCCTTCTCCGTCTGCTCACCGGCGAGGAAGAGCCCGATCAGGGCTCCGTGCAGCTTGCCAAGGGTGCGCGGATCGGCTATCTGAAACAACAAGCGCCCGTCGACCCTCAGAATTCCGTCCTTGCCGAGGCCGAGGCCGCGCGGGGCCATGCGTTGGCCCTCAAACGACGCCTTGAGGAGCTTGAAGTGCGGCTAGAAAGCCACCCCACTCCGGAGGAACTCGACGAATACGCAGCGCTCCATGAGCACTTCCTCGAAGCTGAGGGCTACACCGCCGAGCGCGACGTCCGCACGGTCCTGCTTCGCATGGGATTCGAGGATAGCGAGCTGGACAAGCCCAGCGGCAAACTGAGCGGTGGCGAGACCACGCGGCTCGCCCTCGCCCGCCTCATCCTGGAAGAGCCCGACCTGCTCATTCTCGACGAGCCCACCAACCACCTCGACCTCCAGGCCACCGAATGGCTCGAAGGCTGGCTCAAAGGCTATCCTGGCGCCGTTCTTGTGGTCAGCCACGACCGCCGCTTCCTGGAGAACTTCGGCGACCGGTTCCTTGAAATGGAACAAGGCGTCGTGCAGAGCTACCCCGGTCCGTTCTCCAAGTTCCGCACCCTGCGCCAGGCCGCTCGCGAACGGCAGTCCGAAGTCGTCAAACGCGAGCAGCAGCAGATCGACCGCATGGACGAGTACGTTCGCCGGTTCATGGGCAGCGAGCGCACTGCCCAGGCCAAAGGGCGCCTGAAACTCCTTAACCGGCTGATCGCTGCCCGCACCGATGCGCCGGCCACCGCAAAGTCCATGGCTGCCGGGCTCCAAAGCGCCAAGCGCAGCGGCGATCAAGTGCTCGAGGCCAAAAAGCTAAACGTCGGCTTCGGGTCCACGACGTTGATTCGCGACCTGGATTGGACCGTCCGCCGCGGCGAGCGCTGGGGCGTCGTCGGCGAGAACGGCAGCGGCAAATCGAGCCTGATCCGCACGTTGCTCGGCCGCCAGACCGCGCTCGGCGGTCGCGTCCAGCTCGGCGCCAACGTCGAGGCCGGCTACTTTGCCCAAGACGCCGGCGAATTCGATCCGACTCAATCGCCGCTCGATGTGTTGGTCGAACTTGGCCTGAAGCCGCCGGAGGCCCGCGACCTCCTAGGCCGCTACCTTTTCAGCGGCGACGACGTGTTTCGCCCGGTCAAATCCTTCAGCGGCGGGGAAAAGAACAAGCTCGCGCTGGCCTGCCTAACCGCCCTGCGTCCGAACCTTCTCGTGCTTGATGAGCCCACCAATCATCTCGACATGGATTCGCGAGAGGCTCTGGCCCAAGTGCTCGAGCACTACGATGGGACGCTCCTTCTTGTGAGTCACGACCGGTGGCTGCTTTCCGAAGTCACCACGCGCACCCTCGAAGTGCGACGGTCCGGAGTTCGCCAATCGATCGGCGCCTATGCCGCCAATCCGGCGTCAAGCGTTCCCTCCCCTTCGGCGAGACGCCCAGTCGCCCCTTCCACGACGGGCGATGATCTCTCGCCGCGCCAAGTCAGCAAAGAGATCGAGCGGCTTTCCAAAGAGGTCATGAACCTCGAAACCACCATCGCGGGCACCGAAGCTGAGCTTCGCGGGCTCGAAATCGCCCTTGCCGATCCCGCCGGACTCGATGACCTCTTGAACGCAACTGGGCGACATCAAACCACCCAGGCACGGCTCAAAGCCGAACTTGACGAATGGGAACGGCTCTCCGATCGGCTCGACCGCCTACGGGCCCGCCAAGCCGGTGCGAGCGCTTCACCTACTGGAGCTTGACTTCGCCACCGCCGGGAGCGCCTGGGCCCCCTTTCGTCTCGCCGCCTCCGCCGCCGCCCACCGAAGGCGAAGGGCGGGGGCCCGAGGGCTTGCCTTTGAGATTCGGCGCATTGGGATCGGGCGCTTCTCCCGCCTTCTCTCCGCAACCGAGGAGCAGCGTCGCGAGCACCATCGCCATCGAAATGAGTTGAAGCTTTTTCATATG
>CAYONY010000208.1:0-6137 GCA_964405415.1 uncultured Fimbriimonadaceae bacterium
CGAGCCGGGATAAACCCGAACGCTCCTCTCCAGGGTACCGGTTTTTCTGCGTGCTCGGAGGATCAAACGCTTGGGCGGACGGGGGGTTTTGGTGAAATTGCCCATTGCGAAAGAAATGGGCCGGATGGGGCGATTGGGACGGATGGGGCGTTCCGAACCCACAGGGCATCGGTCCCAGGTGTCCCATCCGTCTCAATCGTATCTCAACCCAACACCAAAATCTTTGCCACCGATTCCCCCTTTGCTCTCAGACCCACCACTTTCTTCACCGTCAACGTGAAACCATCCCAAATGATGGTGTCGGACGCCGCCGTCGTGTCGTCGAAAGGCACATAAGCCAGGCGCATCGGTAAGGCCAGCGTGGCAATTTCGGCATCGGTGAGGAAGTCTTTGGCCCGCTCCCGGCCCAAAACGGTGAAAATGCCCTTTCGCGAGCTGCCGCCGAAGGCAAAGGAATCCCCGATCCTCTCAAGGACATTCTTGAACCGTCGTTGAAGCGCCGTCATGCTTCCGCCTCCCCGGTGCGGGGTCCCGATCCGGCCGCGACGCCGCCGATCGCGTGGGCGATATCGCCCTTGCCAAACGGTCGCAGGCGATGCAGTCCACGCGAGCGGATCTTCGCCGCCGGGTTCGTCGTTGGCTTCAGTTCGAAACCTTCGAGCTTGAGGCTCTCGCTCGCCCCCGGCTCGCGGTCGAGTTGTTCGAGAAACTCCGCGCAGACGATCTCGGCCGCGGCTAGGTTGAGGGTCGCTTGAAGCGGAACATTGCCCGTGTCGGCGATGTGCTCGTCGCGAATCGCGTATTGGATCACCGGAACCAATTCGGCGATCAGGTTGTCGAGGGTCGTGTCGTAAGTGGTGACGGCGATGCCGCATTTCTCTTTAACCCGAGCGCGGGTTACGGTGAGAGACATAAATACCTCCGAATTCAGATGCTCCCCCTCCTTTGAAGGAGGGGGTAGGGGGTGGATGTCGCGCGCAACGTTCTCGGCATCTAGGGCCAAGACTCAAAAAGGCGTTCACCCACCCCCACCCCTCCCTCAAGGGAGGGGCTAGCCGCCGTTTACCCTCTCCGCCAACCTCCCCAGCAGCGTCGAGTTCTCCCGAACGTTCTCGGTGAGGTTTTCGAGCGCGGCTTGGAACCGTTCGTTCACCTCCTCCTGCCTCTTGAGCGAGGCTTCGAGGAAGGTCACGAAACGGTCGGTCATCGCCTTGTGCTGAGCGAGGGTGTGGCGAATCAGGGCGAATGCGGTCCCGACGAACGCGCCGAGTACCGTGATCAGTTCCGTCCAAGGGAGCATGTTGCCTCCAAAAGGATGGGTCGCATGGGACGAATGAGATCGATGAGGATCGCGATCAGACGCATCGGTCGCATCGGTCGCATCGGTCCCATTCGTCTCCTCGCTACTTCCGCCGAAACGCCCGCTTCAGCTTCCCGAGCGCCCCGACCAATCCGCCGATCCCCATCTCCAATCCCTGAAAACTCTCGGCCAGGTCGAGGCTGGCCGGATCGTTCCGGCCCGCCATATAGCTTTTGAATTCGGCGGAGAAAGCCTCATAGGAAGCGGTCGCGTTCGCGCCGGCGAGGAGGACGGCCGAAACCGCCCCCACCACCCCGCCGACGCCCGCCGTGAGCAGAACCGCCGCCAGTTCCAGGCCGTTCACAGGATCGCTCCGTAGGCGGTCTGCCACAGGCCGAAGCCGACGTTGTAGCGGCCGCGCACGCCGTAGAAGAACCGGTCGCGCATGAAGGCGCTTTCGCTGCCGCTGCCCTGCTCGAGCGCGGTGAACTCCACCGGCACGTCGCTGCGCTGCTGCAGGATCATCGCCTTGATCGGCCGCTTGGTATCCAGCAGGAACCAATAGTCGTCGAACGCGCCGGTGAGGAACGGGCTGGCCACGATGCGCAGCTTGCCGTTCAGCGCGTTCAGATAGGGCGTGCTGCCCGCGTTGTGGCTGGCGTTGCCCTTGTAGACCACCACTGGGCTCTCGACCAGTTCGGTCGCGGTCCAGAGGTTCTTCGGCCCGACCAAAAGGGTGTCCGGCACGATGCCGAGGGGGGTGCCCTGGTCGTCCGGGACGGTCATCATCGCGGTGATCGCATCGCTCAGGGCCTGGGCGCTCAGGGCGTCGGTGGTCCGGTTCGAATAGGTGGCGCCGGCGGCGGTGGGGTGGGCGGTGTTGAAGAAGCTCACTCCGTCGTAGCTGTTGCTGGCGAACCCGGCGGCGATGCCTTCGACCACGATCTGGTGGCGATGGGCGCTGACCCGGCTGGCCATATCGCGGATGCGAAGGCGGATCAGGTCGAGCTGGTCGTCCTCGATCGCGCGGCGGTCCACCGCGATGGTCGATTCGAAGACTTTGTCGTCGATGGAGACCGCGTTGGCGGATAGGCCGCTGGGCTTTCGTTCGTCGGTGAATTCGCGCATGGGCGGGACGGTGCCAAGCCAGGCGTATTTCTGGCTGGGCAGGGTGGTGTTGACGACGGTCGCAATTTTTTCGGCGACGCTGTGGTCGAGTTCGGTGCGATAAGCCATCGCGAATTCGGCTTTGAGACCTGGCAGAAGCAGGTCGGGAATGTCGCTCTTGGTGAGAGCCATAGAGGAAACCTCCTTAAAGGGATCGTTGGCCGTTGGCAGTTAGCCGTTGGCCGTCGGGAATGGTGGGTTTGTCGGCTAACGGCTTACGGCAAACGGCTTACGAAGGATTGACTACAGCGAATAGTTGTCCACCCTCACCCTGACCCCCGCCGCGCCGGTCGACGTATTCTCCAGCGCCGCGATCGTCCCGACCTTGTACTGGTTCGTCAGGCCGCCGGTCGAGATCTGGACCTCCCAATCCGTATTGGCGTAGACCTCCTTCCCAATGTCGGCGATCGCCGGGGTGAAGCCGCTCGCCGCCTTGAAAACGAACGAACCGCTCTTGGTCAGGTTGATCGACTTGTCGCCGGCCGACCCGCTCGCGTTGTCGATTGTTTCGTTTGCCACGCCGACGAACTTCAGAGAAGCCGTCCCGTGAGCAATGGGGATCGCGTAGCCGCTGGAATTCACCGCGACAAGCGCCCCCTTGTAGATCTTGACGTTGGACTGTTTGTAAGCCACCACGAGGCCGGGCTTTTCAAACGTCTCGAAACTTTGCGTTAATGCTGCCAAAGATATCCTCCTTTGGAGTCCGTTTTGGACTGCGGTGACTTGTCACCGCTTTGTTTGGCGCGAGCTTGCTCGCGCGGTGGCTAAGGGTGCGCCGACAAGTCGGCTGATCCAAAGCGGTGACAAGTCACCGCACTCCAAATTTCCGCGCCGCGATTACATCCAAACTCACGTCCGGAAAGTGCCGCCGATAAAACTCCGCTTCTTCGGGCAAGAACAAGCTTGCGGATGAAGGGGACAACGTGGGCGCCGTCTCCGAAAAGAGCCCGTGCGGCGGTTGCCGCTCGAGCATCGCGATCAAAAGCTGATGCACCGGACGGCTTTCGCCATCGAAGTCGATCGTCTCCGGGATCGCCATCAGGGCCCGGGCAAAGGGAACTTGCGAGGGCAAAATGCGCCCTTCGCGAACCCAAGCCTCGAGCTTCTGCTCTGCCATATCCCGCTCCACGCGCGCCGAAAGCGCGTGAAAGCGCGCCCGCCAATCGAAATCACCTTGGAAAGAGGAAGAGGGATCAGCCGCCGGGGAGCCATGAGTCTCCTCCGTCCCATTCGTCTCAACAATCGGCTCCAATCGGGCCCAAAAGCGGATCTCGCCGCCGAACATCTGCGCCGACGCCACCCGCGGCGACGTCACGAGGCTGACCTCCTGAATCCGCGCCAGGTCCCGAGAAAGTCCAAGCGAGAGCGAACGGGCGCCCGACGTGCGGATCAGCGCATCGGCTTCCTCCGTCAGCGCGAGATTGCCGAAGAGCTCGTCCCCGACCGCCTCGACCTGAGTTAGAAAGCCGATTTCCAACGGACTTTTCGCGTGTTCGATCAAGATCGGGACCGGCAGATCGAAGGCCGCGCAGAGCGACGCCAGGTCCTCCCGGGTGATCGAAACCCCCTTATCCGGATACTCGCCGGCCTCAAAAAGCTTGGCCCTGCGGTCGATCCATCGAGGAGACGATCCAAGATAAGCGGGGGGCGTTTCGCCTTGCGCTTCGAGCGCTGCCGCCAACGCCGCACGGTCGATCGAGCCGGCGTCCTCGCGACGGCCCCGATAGCCGGGGCCTGCCTCTGCCGCTCGCCGAAGAAGCGCCCGCGTTTCGAAGAAGATGGGTTCCGGAGGCGGCGAAACCTCCGTCGTTGAGAAAGCGTTCATCAAACAATATAGTAGACAAATAGATACTTGTCAACTATTTTTTTAGGAAGAGCTGCACCGCCACCGCCACAAGAAGAACGGCAAACAATTTGCGCAAGACCCCCTCATCCATCATCAACGCCAATTTCGATCCCACAAAGGCCCCGCAGAACACCCCGATGGCCATATAGGCGCCTCCCGCCAGATCGGCCTGTCCCTCGCGATGATAGTTGAGAAAACCCAAAATCGCGACCGGCAACAGAAAAACCGCCAGCGATGTGCCCTGCGCCTTTTGCTGCGTAAATCCCTTGAGATAGATCAGCGCGGGCACCATCATCACCCCGCCGCCAATGCCGAAAAGTCCACCAAGCACGCCGGCGCCAAGTCCGATGGCCACAAAGAGGGCGATGTCCATGCCCTAACGATAGCATGGGGGCCTTAAGGGCGGTGCAAGCCTATCCCCTCACTCCTCACGCCTCACGCCTCACGCCTCACTCGTCAGTCCCCGCACTTCATCCTTTCCCCCACTCCCAAAGGGCATAGAGCTTGGCGTCGTCCGGCTCCCGTCCGTTGATCCTCAGCGCGATTTCGACCTGCGACCGATGGTGCGCCTCATGCGCCACCGCATACGCAAAGAACTTGAGCAGCGTCCAGCCGCCGCTCCCCCCGGGCTTTTCCGCGCGCTTTGCCAAGTAGGCGCGCATGCCCTGGTTCGAAACCTCGAGCCCCTGAAGGATCTCGTCGCGCGTCGCCGTTTTCCAATCGAGCTTCGGAATCGCCGCCGCTTCCGCCTTCATCTTCTCTTCCAGCCACATGCGCCGCACCGAGACGAGGTGGGTGAAATTTGACCGGATCGTCTTGCCCTTGCCGGGCTTCAGCTCGAAGTCCTCGTCCGCCACCAAGGCCAGAACGTTTCGGTTGGCGCGGTTGTTCGCCTCCCACGCCTCGAGCAGTTCGTCGAGGTTCATTGCCCCTTTAGGCCGCCAAGAGCTTCTTCACGAGGGCTTCGAATTCGGGATCGCGCTGCGGACCATAACCCATCATGGTCTTGGCCACTTTGCCTTTCTTGTCGATGAAGACAAAGAGGGGAATGCCGCGGATGCCCAGCTCTTTGGTGAGCTTTTCGTTGCCGTAGGTGAAAGTGTAGGAGTACTTGTGCTCCTTCTGATACTTCGTTGCCGCTTGCTTGCCGTTGGGCTCCAACGTATTGGCCCCGATCACCATCAAACCCTTTTTGCCGAACTTGTCGTGCAGCTTCTGCATGGTCGGGGAGGCCGCCTTGCACGGGCCGCACCAGGTCGCCCAAAAATCGAGCAGCACGACTTTGCCCATCAGGCTCTTATTGGTGTGCACCTTGCCCTTGGTGTCGGTCATCGTGAACTTCGGCGCCGCCTTGCCTTCCAATGCGGCGACGCTGCTTTGGGCCATGGCCCCTGCGCCAAGGGCGAGAATGATTGTTGCGGCAAGAATTCGCTTCATGGTTCTTGGACTTTCCTTGTTTCGGTTTCGCACTTTCTAACGGGTGAATCGCCCCTCAGGTTCCCCCAAATCGCTCCTTACGCCTCACTCCTTACGCTTCGTTATGCCAACCCTCGGCTTCCTAAACCGTCCCTTCCGGAAACCACAAACCCAACTCCCGCGCCGCCGCGTCCGCGTCCGAACTGCTGTGGGTCAAGTTGTCCTCGATCGAAAGCGCCAAGTCCCCACGCACCGTTCCCGGCGTCGCCTCTAACGGATTCGTCGCCCCCATCATCATCCGAATCGCCTTCACCGCGTTGGTTCCGCTCACCGCCATCGCCACCACCGGACCGCTCATCAGATAATCGACCACGCTGTCGAAAAACGGCTTGCCGCGATGCTCGGCGT
>CAYONY010000209.1:0-6078 GCA_964405415.1 uncultured Fimbriimonadaceae bacterium
TCGGCAAAATGCCGGTACGTTTCGCGGAAGTTCCGAAGTCCGGCTTCGAATCTCCGGCGAATGACGTCGGTTGGGATGTTGTGTCCTCCCAAACGGACTCTTTGCGCGACGCGCTCGATCGATACCTCTGCACTGGATAGGGTCACAAACACGATCGTAATTCGATATCCAGCGCGTTTCCATTGTCTGATTCTCTCCACGTATCCCAACCCCGCCAACGTGGTCTCGAACGCAAAGCTCTCACCCTTGGCCGCCAGTTCGTCGAGCCTCTGCAGCATCAACCGTCCCGCCGGAATCGCCGCCGCATCCGGATCGAAAGGCGAAAGACCTTTGGCGATCAGGTCGGCATTGATAAAGTGCCGATATCCACCCTTGAGCAAGTAAGCGTTGGCATACGTCGTCTTCCCGGCCCCGTTCGGCCCGGCGATGATGAGGATGCGTTTCGCAGTGGAAGAGAGCATTATCTCCGCCGCCTGAGCAACCGAGCACCAAGGAACAGGGAAGAAAGCGAGATGGCCAGGAAAAGAAGAAGCCGTCCCCCGGCGCCGGGAGCTCCCGTAATCTCCCCGTTGGGTCCGTGCGGGCCTTCGGCGAGGAGCTGGCCAAAGGCTCCGGCACAAAAGCCAAATGACAGCAGGATGAGAAACAGCCCAAGTAGGGTGGCATCGCTTCGCTTCAAGGACTGTTTGCCTCTCGCATCTAGTGAACTCCTCACCCCACCGGCCAACTGGGCAAAGTCACCTTCAATGGCTTGTCGCTCCGATACCCCAGCTCATATTCCGCCTGCATCAGCGTGTGGATCTCGTGGGTCCCCTCATAGATCATCGCCCCGCGCGAGTTCCGGAAATACCGTTCCACCGGAAACTCGTCGCAATACCCATAGGCTCCGTGGATCTCCACCGCCTTGTTCGCCGCATCGAACGCGGCCGCGCAGTTCGTCCATTTCGCCAGCGAGCACTCTTTCGTATGCCGCAACCCCTGGTTCTTCATCCAGCCGACCTTGTAATAGAGCAGTCGCCCGATCTCCCGCCCCTGCACCATCGAAGCGATCATCTGCTGGACGAGCTGCTTCTTCCCGATCGGCTCGCCGCCTACCGTCCGCTCGTTGGCATATCTCACGCAGGCATCGAGGCAAGCCTGGATGATTCCTACCGAACCGGAGGCCACGGTGTACCGTCCGTGGTCGAGCGCCGACATCGCCACTTTGAACCCATCGCCTTCCTCTCCGAGAAGGCAATCCTTCCCGACGCGCATGTTCTCAAAGAAGATTTCGCCGGTATTCCCAGCCCGGACGCCGAGCTTGCCTTTGATCGGACGCGAAGAGAAGCCGACGGTGTTCCGGTCCACGATGAAGGCAGCGTACATAGGTTTGTCAGGCTTGTCCGACGAGTCAGACCCGTCCGACAGCCGGGTAATCACCAAAAACTGATCTGCATAGTCGCTCAGGCTGATCCACGTCTTCTGCCCGTTGAGCACGTAGCCCTCGCCATCCCGAACGGCGGTCGTCTTGATGTTCGCCGCATCGGAGCCCGCATTCGGTTCGGTCAACCCAAACGCCCCCACGCGTTTCCCGCTGGCCAAATCCGGAAGCCAACGAAGCCGCTGCTCTTCAGTCCCCCACTGCAGGAGGGTTAAGCAATGCAGCCCGCTGTGGACGCTCATGACCACGCGCGCGCTGGTGTCGGCCCGCTCCAACTCTTCGCAGACGATTCCCAAAGAAATGTAATCCGTGTCGCTGCCGCCGTATTTGGCCGGAATCGCGACGCCCAACAATCCCGCCGAGCCCATCTTTTCGAGGGTGGCGCGGTCCGATCGAGCTTCCCGGTCGCGCTCCCGGATATCCGGCAGAATCTCGTTCTGGCCGAACTTGAACGCCGATTCACGCAGCAGGTCGTGCTCCGCGGAGAGGGAGAAATCCATGCCGACGAGTTTACCGGGAGGCTCCGGCTAGCCGAAGCCGGCCCAGCGCTCGCAAGGCGGTCCAGTTCCGTTTGTCGCGCTTACGCCGCCAATCGAAGAAAGCTGCTGCCGTCGATCGTGGTCGCGATATGCTCAATGTCCATCGCCGCCTTGGACTTTGGATTGTGGGTCAAAAGCGGTTTTCGTTTTCGAACCGATTCCACCACCGCCATATCAAAGCGGACGCATCCGAAATACTGAATCTGGCGGCCGAGGAAGTTCGTGCAGATGCCGTTCAGCGCCCCAAAGATCGCGCGCGCCTCATCTTCGTGGTCCACTTCGTTGACGACGACGCCGATCTGGGCATGGGGGTCCTTCTTGATCAGCACTTTGCAGGTCGCATAAGCGTCGGTCACGCTGGTGGGGTCGGGCGTGGTGATCAGCACGACTTGGTCGGCGAGCCGAAGAAAGGTCATGACGCGGTTGTCGAGCCCGGCGCCGGTGTCGAAGACCAGGAAGTCGGTGCTGGGGGCCAGCTCATCGAACTGCGCAATGAAGGTTCCCATGCGTTTGGGACCCGCATTCATCAGGCCCTGAACGGCCGAACCGCCGGTGATGACCTTGAGTTTTTCGGGACCGTCGGCGGCCACCTCGAGCAGGCTCATCTCGCCGTTCACGACGTGCTGCAGGTTGTAGGCATTGCTCATGCCCAGCAGAACGTCGACGTTTGCGAGCTGCAAGTCGGCATCGAACAGGACGGTGCGGCGGCCCTTGCGGCTGAGCGCGATCGCGGTGTTGGCCGCAATCACGGATTTGCCCACTCCGCCTTTGCCTCCGGAAACGGCGATCTTCTTCATCTTAAGAGGCCCTCCGACCGGTTCGAGACTGAAGTTCTTCGAGCAGCGCCGTTCGATCGGATTGGGGGTCGATTTTCTTGCGGCGCGCGGGCTTGGCGATCGGCGCGTGGACCAGGCTTTGAGGGAGGGAATAGGCCTGGGCGATCGCGGCTTGAAGCGCGGTTTCGGGGGCGAGGACAATCTTGATTCGTTTACCGGTGCTGCGGGCCAAGATGTCCTGGGTGCTGATGTCGATCGGGTCGGCGACCGCGCAGCAGAGTTCGTTTGCAGTCACGCTATAGGCCAAGACGCTGCGGCGAAGGGCGAAAACGGCGGGGACGAGGCTGACCGCACGGGCTTGGATTTCGAGAATCTCGGGGTTGACGATCCGCAGATCGTACTGCTCGGCCAAGCAGGTCGCTACCTCGTACTCCGACGCGTAGCCCATCTGCACGACAAGCTCGCCGAAGCGGACTGAGGAGTTGGTCCGCACTTCGAGGACCTCTTCGAGTTGAGCCTTGGTCAAGATGCCCCGCTCGACCATGATCTCCCCCAAGCGCCGGTATTCGCTCATGTTCCAATCATCGGCGGCTCGAATTCGAATCCAAACGGGGTTTTTCGGGATTTTGTGACAGGATCGCGATTTGCCTGCGATGGACCCGGCTCATCGACCGGCACGGACCCACTGGAAGGCGTTCTCGAAGAGCCGTTCGAGCGATTGGCCGTAAACCTTGCGGATCGGAAGGTCTTCCCGCGAGAGGCCGCGAAGGCGAGACCAGAACTCGGCCCAATTGCGGTTCCCGGCAAAAGCTTTCAACAGCGATCCGATCGCGGCTTCGCCCCGGAGGTGGGCCATGTAGCCGCCGATGAGTCCCGCCTGAAGGTAGCCGAGCCACTTGTCGCGAGAATCCTCGAGGTCGCGGAGGTCCATTTCCAGTTCGAGCGGAGGAAGCCAATCCTCTTCGCCAGTGGCAAAAAGACGCGCTTGGCTTTTGCCGACGCCGCCCTCGGCCTGCATCGCCACCGCCTCTTCCAGCCATCGCGGCGCTTTGCGCTGGCTCAGGGTTCCGACGACGACATGCGCATATTCGTGTTGAAGGGTCTTTCGCAGCTCGACGGGGTCGAAGACCAGCTTCTGGGGGATGCAGATCTTGTAGAAGCCTTCTTTGGCCGTACAGTAGCCAAAGCGGCCGTAAAGCCAAGGCGCGTCGGTTTCCGATGCGAGCACGGCCAGCCTGACTTTGGACTCGTGGGTATAGCCAAAGCGCGTACCGACGTTTTGAAATGCCGCAATGGCGGACTGAGCCACGGCTTCAACCCGTTCTTCCAGCTCTTCGGGAATCCACTCGAAGTCGATTGAGGTCCAAATGGGACGGGTTTGGGAGCGCTGAGCGGTCAGGGCTTCGGCTTCGATGGTGCGGTACCAGGTGAGGTACTGGGTGTGGCCCCCCATCCCGATTTCGAGCGCTTTGTCATAGGCGTCTTCCAGGCGTTCGGCGTCGTAATGGGCCAAAGCGACTTGCCAGTCGATGTGGTCGCCGACGGTGGGGAAGCGAGAAGTCACAAGTGGGCTCTTTCTACTCTACGCCGGCGGGCGGTTGGCGGATGCGGGGCATTGCGCGTTCCTCCTCCTCGATCCGAGTGGGGAGAGGAGGGGAGGGGGTGGTGGGCATGGGCTGCCCCTCCCTAGAGGGAGGGGAGAGGGTGGGTGATCTCTTCTCACCCCTCGTAACTGTCATCCTGAGCGGAGCGAAGGATCTCCGCACCCACGCGGGCCGTGCTTGATGAGGTTCTTCGCTTTGCTCAGAATGACAATTGAACGCAAGAGGAAACACGTTCACCCCGCGCCAGCGTTGTACTTGTCATCCCGAGCAAAGCGAGGGATCTCCGCGTCTACACAAACGGAAAGGGAAGACACTTCTCAGAGAGTGTCCTCCCTATCCGACTCCTTAGGGAGGAGTTAGGGACACCTACCCACCCCGCATCAAATTCCCGGTTCCGCTCAGCCAACGTGAACCGGGAACCGGGCCGTCAGCGCGATCACGTCGCTCCGCACGGACGTCTTCACCGCTTCATCTTCCGGCGCCCGGAGCGTCCGCGCGATCAGCGCCGCGATCTCCCCCATTTCGGGCTCCCTCATGCCCCGCGTCGTCACCGCCGGAGTCCCGAGCCGGATGCCGCTGGTGACGAAGGGCTTTTCGGGGTCGAACGGAATCGAGTTCTTGTTCGTGGTGATGTGGACCTCGTCCAGCACCGTCTGGGCGGTTTTGCCGTTCACGCCAAAGGGCCGCAGGTCCACTAGCATCAGATGCGAATCCGTCCCGCCACTGATGATGCGGAAGCCCTCATCCGTCATCGCCGCCGCGAGGGCTCGGGCGTTGGCCTTGATCTGCCGCTGGTAATCCTTGAACGAAGGTTCGAGCGCCTCTTTGAAGCAGACTGCCTTCGCTGCCATCACGTGGCAGAGCGGCCCGCCTTGGATGCCGGGAAAAACGCTCAAGTTGATCGGCTTGCTCAGCTCCTCGTCGTTCCAAAGGATCATGCCGCCGCGCGGCCCGCGAATCGACTTGTGCGTCGTGCTGGTCACGACGTGGCAGTGGGGAATCGGCGAAGGATATTCGCCGGCTGCGATCAGCCCGGAATAGTGGGCCATATCGCACATGTGCATCGCTCCCACCTCATCGGCGATCTGGCGAATCGTCGCGAAATCAAACTCGCGGGAATAGGCGGTGGCGCCGGACACGATCATCTTCGGCCGATGTTCGAGGGCGAGCCGGCGAAACTCCTCGTAGTCGATCCGCTCGTCCTTTTCGGAGACGCCGTAGGGGACGATGTTGTACATCTTGCCGCTGAAATTGACCGGGCTGCCGTGGGTGAGGTGGCCGCCGTGGGCCAAGTTCATCGCCATGAGGGTGTCGCCGGGCTGAAGAAAGGCGAAGTAGACCGCCATATTCGCCTGGGCGCCGCTGTGGGGCTGGACGTTGGCGAATTGGCATCCGAAGAGCTGTTTGACCCGCTCGATGGCGAGCGTCTCGACCTCGTCCACCACTTCACAGCCGCCGTAGTACCGTTTGCCGGGATAGCCTTCGGCGTACTTGTCGGTGAAGACCGACATCATCGCTTCGCGAACGGCGAGGCTGGCCACGTTCTCGCTGGCGATCAGTTCGAGGTTGTGTTCTTGGCGCGCTTCCTCTTGGCCGATAAGGGTAGCGATTTCGGGGTCGACTTGGGCGAGCGGGGCGCGGTGGGCGGAGGCGAGCGCGGGCATGGGGTGAGGATACCTAGGGAACTGAGGAGTGAGGAGTGAGGAGTGAGGAGTGAGGAGTGAGGAGTGAGGAGTGAG
>CAYONY010000210.1:0-6076 GCA_964405415.1 uncultured Fimbriimonadaceae bacterium
ACCTGGAGTTGACGAGTTGGCTGGTGCCGATTCCGCCGCCCAATGTGCCCGGAACGCCGAGCCTGTCCACTTCGGGGGGAATCGTCTCCATCACTTGGGCCGACAATTCGGGCAACGAGACCGGATTCGAAGTTCAACGGGAAAAGAAGGCCAACGGCAACAAATGGGGCGGGACGACCACAATTGGCAGCTACGGCGCCAATGTGACCTCGACCACCGACGCCTCGGGCGCCGGAACGTTTCGTTACCGGGTGCGGGCCTTCAGCGGCGGCACGTACTCGGCCTACAGCGCCTGGGCTCAGATCAACAATTAATCGGACGCTTCCACTCACGAACGCCCCGGCATGGGTTCTCCCCTGCCGGGGCGTTCGGCATCTTGGGGCGCGTCCCAAAGGCGCTGCCCCTTGGGCACCCGCAAAATTGCCAGCCGAACACCCTAATGGGATCGCAATTCTCTCCGAGAATCTCACGGTGAGTGTGAGAGTTTTGAGGGAGGAAGTTCACAAACCATGCGAACAACGGCGCTGCTCGCCGCTTCGGCGGCCCTGAATCTGGCAATCGGCGGCTGGAACTCGGAAACGCCGAAATCCGCCGCAGAGTCGGAGTCCAGGCCGGCACAGACGGCCAACCCGAGGCGAGCGATCAAGCTCAAAGTGGGCGATGTGGTGGCGGTCACCAGCCCCTATGGCGGCGAATTCCGCATCATGGCGGACGGGGCCATCTACGGCCGCGGCTTTGGCCGGTTGGAACTTGAAGGGATGACTTGGGACGATGCTCAAGCCGCGATGCGGCGGGCTTTGCGGCCGTTCGTTCGCGAAAGTGAAGTCTTGCTTTCGATTCGCGATCTGCGCCGGGACGTGGTTTATCTCATTGGAATGGGCGGCGGGCGCGGTCCGGTCGATTTGTCGCCGAACCTATCGCTGAAGCAGTTGATGGCATCCGCGCCGCTCGACGGCAATGCCGACCAGACGCTCGTGCAGCTGTTTCGCGGCGGCGTGAAGCGGGCCGAATATAACGCGGCGAAACTGGCGGCGGGCGACCCCGAAGCGCCGGATCAAATCTTGCAGCCGGACGATGTGGTGACGCTGGCGCCGACCCCCTTTGTTCGAATTTGGGTGACCGGTTTGGCGATGAAGACGGGGCAGCTCAAAGTTCCGGCGGGAACGGACGTTTACAAGGCCTTGGCGGAGGCGGGAGGTGTGAAATGGCCGGAACTCGCCGCCGACCCGAGTTGGCAGCAGTACGGCCGCATCGTCGTCCATCGCGGCCCGAACGCCAGCGAACTGCCCCTCATGGAAAACGGGCATTCGATCGTTCTGGAGGCGGGCGACACGATCGCCGTGCTCGCGCCGGAAGAGGTTCGCGTGACGGTGGCGGGCGAAGTGCAGAAGCCGGGCGAAGTGATCTTGCGGGGCGACCGAACGCTCACCGCCGGCCTGGCCCATGCGGGCGGACCCAGCGGAGAAGGCTCGTTTGCCGCGGTCCAGGTTTTCCGGAAGGGCGAGCTGTTTCAGGTTGATGCCTCCCGCGCTCCAGAGGCCAAAGATGCGTTTCGGCTCGAGCCGGGCGATCTGGTTTACGTCGGGCGCAACGAGCGGAATTTCTCGGTCTTGGGCGAGGTCGCCAAGCCGGGCAAGATCGCGATGAAGGATGGCCGGGCTTATCGGCTCAGCGATGCGTTGGCGGAGGCGGGCGGTCTGAGCGGGCGCGGCACGTTGCGCCGCGTGTACCTTTGCCGCGCCGATGCGAAGGGCAAGGTAGCGGCGGCGGCCTTCAACCTCGATGAGTTCCTCAAGGACGGCCGGATGGAGAGCAATCCGGAGCTTCGGCCGGGAGACATTGTGTTGTTTGGCCAACCCAAAGGGTTTACGCTGGGAACGGCCACCCAAGTGGTTTCGGGCGCGCTGCTCATCGACGCGCTCGGCGGAGGTCGGCCATGAATCCGCGCGAATCGGAGATGCCAAGCGTTTTCAGTTTGATCTGGGCTCGAAAAGGACTGTTTTTCGCGGGGCTGGCCCTCGCCTTGGCGGCGGGAATCGGCTACACCGTTTTTGCCGCCCCGATCTGGGAAGCGAAAGCAACCCTGATCTTCCCGGTCCGCACCCCGAGTCTTCTGGGCGCGGGAAGCTTCGACCAGGCTTCGCTGGCGGCGACGCTGACCGGCGGCGCGACCCCGCTCAAGGTTTTCGGCGGCATGCTGGAAAGCGAGCGGGCGCTTCAATACGTTTCGGAAGCCACCGGGCTTTCGCGACGCCGTGTGCGCGAGATGCGCCGGCTCCAGGATCAGGCGATGGAGAGCAGCCTAACCGTTTTGGCGCGAAGCCAGGACGGCGACCTCGCCAAGCGGGTGGTGGCGCTCCATTTGGAGGCGCTCGAGCGGATCAACGATGAAGTGAGCCGCCCGATGGCGGCTCTTGATGGGGAAGCGCTTGAGAAGCGGGTCGCGCGTCAGCGGGAGAAGGTGGCGCTGGCCGAAGCCAACCTCTTGGCGTTTCAAAGCCAAGCGATTTCTGCCCCTAGCGTCGTGGCGACCGGCTCCGGCAAAGAGGCCAACGTGGTGCCGAACGGTTCGCGGTGGGGCCAGACCCTCAAGGAATTGGAACTCGATTTGGGACGGCTGAACGCGGCCATCGGCTCGACCTTGGCCCGGACGCGAGCGATCGCCGGCCAAGGCGGCAAGCTGCCGGCCTCGCTGCCTCCGGTTCAGAAGTGGCGCGAGCGCCTCACCGCGCTGCAGTACGACCTTCGGATTCAGGAGCTCACCTTGGCGCCGAGCGCACCGGAGATTCAGAAGCTCCGCCAGACGATCGCAATCACCGAGGGCCAGCTTCGCAGCGAACTGCAGAGCTATGCTCAGGCGGCCTCGAAGGGCATGGTCGATCCCGGAGCGGGCGATTCCGACCGGCTTCCGGGCATGCTCACCCAGCGCGTGGTGGTGGAGTCTCAGATTCACGCGGTTCGCAAACTCGCCCAAGTCGCACCGGCGGAAGCGATCGAGCTTTCGCGGCTGACCCGCGAGGTGGGCACGCAGAGCGCAATCCTCCAGCAGCTTCAAGCCCAAACCGAGATTGCGGCGCTGAACGCCGAGCGCGATCCGAACCGTTGGCAGGTGCTCGATGTGCCGCAGATCGACGACAAGCCGATCAACAAGAGTTTCTTCAAAAACGGAGCCATCTCCGGAGTCGGGGGGCTGGCTCTGGGTTCGTTCTTGGCGCTGGCCTGGCCGCGTCGACGGCGTGTGCCCCGCGCGGTTGTGCAGTCCGAACTCTTCGACGTCGAACCGATCAAGGAGCGCGCCGCCTAAGCCATGGGCGTGCTCTCCACCCTTCGTCGGCGGGCCGCCTGGGCCACGTTTGCCGGGTCGACGAGTTCGACCCTGGTGGCGACGATCCAATCGATCGTCTTGATGCCGCTGTACCTTTCCCAGATCGGAGCGTCGGCGTATGGGGCATGGCTGGCCTCGGGCGAACTCTTGGGCCTGCTTCTCGCGTTCGATGCGGGCATCCCGAACCTCATGATCCAGCGGATCGGAGCCGCGCTGGCCAAAGACGACCGCCGGGAGATTGGCGGCTACTTTGGGACGGGGCTGGCGGTTTTGGTGGCGTTTTCGGTGCTCGTGGGGTTAGGCCTTGCCTCCGTGGCGGGCAGCGTTCCTCGATTGGTGGGGATAGCGGGGCCGGAGGCGGCGGCGCTGTCCGGCTCATTCCAGATTGGGGCACTTGCGTTCAGCCTGATGCTCGTCACCTTTGCGTTTCAAGGATTGGCCCGGGGACTTCAGCAAACGGCGATGGTCCACGGCGCGGTGCTTGCCGGAACCCTCGTTGGCTTTGCCGTGACGGCGGGGATGCTGGCGAGCGGTTTCGGATTGTGGAGTATCGCCTCCGGGCTCTTAGCGCGGTCGCTCGTGGCCATTGTGGGTTGCCTGATCTATCTGTTTCGACAGGTCGACCCGGAGATCCGGCACTCAATCCGAATCGATCGCGATGCCGGGCGCGACTACCGAAAGCTCTCACCCCCGCTCTTTCTCTCCGGACTCGGGTTTCTCTTGACCAACAACAGTCAAGTGCTATTGGCGGCGATTCTGCTCGGACCGGGCGTGGCGGCGGTGTATGGCATCACGCGGAAAGCCGCTGAATTCGTCACTGCTTTTCTGAATGCGGTGGGCAACGCGACCTATGGCGGCTTTGCCCATCTTTTCGCCGAAGGGGATCGGACGCGGGCGCGCAAAGTCTACGGAGAAATCGTCGCGCTTTATGTCAGCTTGGGTCTAGCGTTGCTGGGCGCCTATCTGGCGGTCAATCCGAGTTTGGTCGAGGTTTGGGCGAGCGCGGAACTCTACGGCGGGGCCGGCCTGTGCGTGCTTGTGGCCGGTTCGCACCTGCTCTCGGGCTGGGCCTATCTGGAGACATCGCTTTATCGGGCGACTGGGGCGCACGGCGGCAGTTCGGCGTCGATGCTGGTGTATTGCGCCGCGCGGATCGGCCTGGCGATCGGGCTGGCCAAGCTCGTGGGGGTGCATGGACTGCCGGCCGCCTCGATTGTGGCGGGGGCATGCCTTGGATTCTGGACGCGGTCGCGGATGCGACGCGAGCTGCCGGAGAGCGAGGGCGAGCGGGTCTCGATTGGGCGAACCTGGGCGTTGCGGGTGGGCGTTTTCGCGTTGGGCGTCGGCCTTTGTTTGGCGGGCCTCCCGGCTTCGTGGCCGTCGGTTTTGGCGGCGGGCGGGACGACCGCCGCGGTGAGTCTGGGGCTGTTTTTGGCGCTCGATCCGCGTTTGGGACGCTATGCGGCGGCGATCCGTCGGCGAACGCTGGTCTGGGGGAATTCGTCGTGAACCGCGAGTTGGGCTGGGGGGTTCGGCTTGCGCCGCTGATCGCAACCCAGGCGTTTCTCTGGCTGACGCTCGGGCTCTTCGCCTTTGGGCCATGGGCTTGGCCGCTGGCGAATCCGGAAGCGCTGTATGGCTTTGTGATCGCGGCTCATCTCGCGCTCCTTTTGGGTTACCTTTCGGCGGCCCACCGAGCCTCGGTTGCCGCGGGAAACAAAACCGAGCCGCGCAAGCTTCTCGTGATCAGCCTTTGGGCAACGCTGTTCGTGCTGCCCTTGACCGGCTACGCCCGGACGGGCCAATGGATGCCGGACTTCTTGGGCGCGATACGAAATCCGGGACAGGCCTATCAGGAAGCCCACGTTTTCGCCGAGGGCGGGGCGAATTTCGCCTCCTACCTCCGCGTCTTGGCGGCGCCCGCGCTGGCGATTCTGTTTCCAGTTGGGATTTTCTATTGGTCGCGGTGGACGTGGCCGGTGCGGCTGATGGTTGTCGCCGCGATGGCTTCGACGGTGCTGCTGGCGATGGGGACGGGCCAGCGACGCGACATGGCCGATCTGTTGATCGTGGTGCCGTTCCTGGTCGCGGCCTCCCACCTCGCGGGGGTGACACGGCTTTCTCGGCGGACGATTCTGGCGGGAGCCTTCGCCACGTGCCTGGCGATCGTCGGCTTCAGCGCTTACTTTGTGTATTCGCACGTTTCGCGGGTCGGGCAGGACACCGCGAGCTACGGGGCCAATCCGGTGACGCTGCAGATGCCGGATTTGGACAATCCTGTTTTAGAAACATTGCCCGAATCGGTGCGGCCCGGCGCGGTGGCGCTTCTGAATTATTTGACGACCGGCTATTACGGTTTAGGATTGGCGTTGGAGCGTCCGGTCCAGCCGATGGGGGGCTTGGGGCACAGCATGTTTCTGACCCGGAACGCTCAGCGGCTGATGAATGACGAAGGGTTCGAGCGGCGGTCGTTGGCGGTGCAGATTTCGGACAAGGACGGGTTCCGCTATCCGACGCTGTGGTGTACGGCGTACCCGTATTTTGCCAACGATCTGGGCTTTTTGGGGACGGTGCTGATGCTGTTTTTGGTGGGGCGGGGGCTGGCGCTGAGCTGGATTGATTTGTTGGGCGGGCGAAATGCGTTTGCCGGGGTCTTTTTCAGTTTGCTCGTTACGATGATCATCTATCTCCCCGCGACGAATCGGATTCTCCAGGACGGCGAGGGGGTTTCGGCGTTTTATGTGGGCTTGG
>CAYONY010000211.1:0-5983 GCA_964405415.1 uncultured Fimbriimonadaceae bacterium
CCCCCCCCCCCACCCCCCCCCCCCCCCCCGCCCCCCCAGACAGGATATCTGCTTTCTACTTGAGATCAGGGGAGGACTGGAGGGCTACCAATAATGATTGACGAAGCATCCTTCTATCTGTAAGCACAACAAGGCCCCAGCCTGCATAGTCTTCTGCAGTCCATTCACGGGAAGCTGACGTGACTCGGGCTCCCGAGAACGCAACGCGCGCACCAGGTTCTGCAAGAATTGCGTCGGCCGTCATGGCAAAGCCGATCAAGGCTCCAGCCATGCTCGGGTCCGTCAAGTGAGCAACAAATCTTAGACCACCTTCAGAGTGGCGGTAGCGGGCTCCAACGATCTTCGGCATTTGCATTAATGAAAAGAGGCCCTCCTGAACTCGGGCTCCGCCGCTAGCCACAATCCCAATGACATTCATCCTATTCCTTGTAGCGAATTCAAACGTACGCGCAATCTTCTCCCCTTCGGCACTTCCGATTGATCCGCCAACAAATCGTGCGTCGAATATGATGAGGGCCACGTTTACATCGGCAAGGGAGCCCGATCCACACTTGACGGCACTCAGGCAGTTCGTTCTAATTCGAGCTTTCTCCAGCTGAACGTCAAGCTCTGGAAATCCCAGAGGGTTGATCGAACCAACTTCGCTATAGAGTTCTGAAAATGTATCTTCCTCAAGTATGAGATCAATCCACTCATCAGGTGTTAGCGGATGGTGTTGACCGCATTGCGCGCACACCTTGAGACAGCGGAAGAACGCTTTTGCAAACAGAATGGCTCCGCAACCCTCGCATTTAACAAACTCCCCCACGGTGTGATTTTACAGAGGCATTGACAAATAGGGGACGGAGGCCTGGAAGTGGCCCGCAAAGACCCACTTTGGCGGAACAGCGTACCCCGGGCCGATTGCAAGCCGGAAAAGTGTCCGGAACTGGCTCAATCCACTCGACAGTGCCACGCTCCCCGACTCCAAGAAACGGGGCAAGCCGCCCGGATGAAAGCCTGTTATCGAGCGAAGCGAAGGATGCCGGGGCGGTGCGTGAGAAAGGGAAACCCAACACCGGCGCCCTCGGCAAACAGACACGAACCCGTCCAAGAGCGAATCGAAAGATGCTGCGATTCGGGACGGACAACCTAACCCATTGACTTCAACCCACCCCGACGCCGAAGTGTACGTATCCTTTATCCCCTATCCCTATCCCTATCCCTATCCCTATCCCCAATGTCCCCAACATGGGGATCCGGGCCGTAGCACAACGCGTGAATTCGTGAACCGATGAAGAATTCGTTCAGGCTCCTTTCAACCTTGGATACAACCCCCGAAACCTCACCTGCGCCTCCCCATAATCCGCCTCCGAAGGCTCCACCTTCCCCTTCAGCCGCACGGCCGCCCGGCAAGCCGAGGGAACGTCCGGCCAAAGCCCGATCCCGACCCCGGCCAGCACCGCCGCGCCGAACGCCGGACCCTCGTCGGTCTCCAGCGTCACGCACGGCACCCCCAAGACGTCGGCCAGCATCTGCACCCAGAACCGGCCCTTCGCCCCGCCTCCGGTGACCCGAACCTCCGAAGCGGTGGCCCCTAAATCGTGCAGAACAGCCATCGCATCGGCCAACCCGAACGTGGCGCCCTCGAAAACCGCCCGAGTGAAGTGCGCGCGCCCATGGCCCTGGGTCGCGCCCACGAACGAGGCCCGTGCCTTCGGATCGTTGTGCGGGCAACGCTCCCCGGTCAGGTAAGGCAAAAACGTCAAGCCCTCGCACCCCGGAAAAACCGAAGCCGCCTCCTCGCCCAAAGCATCGTAAGAAACCCCCGGCGCGAAGGTGTCCCGGTACCACCGCAGCGCCCCGCCGCAGCTGAGCATCACGCCCATCGCGTGCCAGGCCCCGTTGGCATGGCAAAACGTATGAGCTCGCCCGGTAGGGTCATAGCTCGCCTCCGGCAAGGCCGTGAAAACGACCCCGCTCGTGCCCAGGCTCACGCTCACGATCCCCGGCTCCACCGCGCCCGTTCCCACCGCCCCCGCCGCCTGGTCGCCGCCCCCGCCCACCACCGGGATCCCCTCGGCCAAGCCGTCGCTCGCCGAACTCATTCCGGTGACTTCGAACGACTCGACGCTTCGGGGAAAGAGGCCGGGATCGAGCTCCAAAGAAGCCATCAAGGCATGCGACCAATTCCGATGGGCCACGTCGAACAGCCCGGTCCCGCTCGCATCGCTGACCTCCGTCGCCTCCTCCCCGCTCAGCCGGAGGCGAAGGTAGTCCTTGGGCAGCAGCACCCGCCGCAGACGGCGAAAGTTCTCCGGCTCGTGGTTGCGCAGCCAAAGGACCTTGGGAGCCTGAAAGCCGGTGAGCGGCGGATTGCGGGTGATCTCGCGGACCCGCTCGGCGCCCGCCCTTTCGTCAATCTCTTCGCACTCGGCGGCGGTGCGCTGGTCGTTCCAAAGGATCGCCGGGCGGATCACCTCGCGGCGATCATCCAAAAAGACGGCCCCATGCATTTGCCCGGTCAGCCCCACCGCATCGGGCCGAGGCTCGCCGATTTGAGCAAGGCAAGAAAGGACGCCCTGGACCCAATCCTCCGGGTCTTGCTCCGACCAAAGCGGCCGCGGCACCGAAACCGGATACTCGGCCCCCGCCATCTTGAGCACCCGGCCCGTTTCGTCGATCAGAACCGCCTTGGCCCCCGAAGTCCCCACGTCGATCCCGAGCAGTTTCGCCATTCCTATCCGGTTCGAAACCGAGCCGCGAGTATCCTTCGACGTGTGCGTAAAGCGGTGATCGACGTCGGCTCCAACTCGCTGCTGCTCGCGGTAGGCGAGCGGCGGGAAGGCCGGGTCGCCTCGGTTCACGAAGCCACGCGCGTCACTGGCCTGGGCGAAGGGACCAAGGCGACGGGAGTCCTCTCGGAAGCGGCGATGGAGCGGACGCTGGGGGCCCTGGCCGAGCTCTTCCTGCTCGCTCGGCAACACGGAGCCGGAGAGGTGCGCGCCGCCGCGACCATGGCGGCCCGAATCGCATCGAATACCGCCGAGTTCCAGCGACGAGCCGCCGCCCAGGGCACGCCGTTCGAGGTGCTCTCCGGCGAGGATGAGGCGGAACTTGGGTTTCGAGCGGCCGCGGAAGACCCTTTGTTCGCCCCGGCGCGGCGGCTCTCCATCGTCGATCCCGGCGGCAATAGCACCGAGCTCGTCACCGCTGACCGCACGGAGCAGGGTTGGACGGTGCGGTTCCGTCGGAGCTTCGCGGTGGGAACACTCGGGCTGCGCGATGGGCCGATGGCGGATGATCCGCCCGGTCCGGAGGGCATGATGCGGGGGACCGAGGCGATCGACCGGACGCTTGGCTTGGAGTACCTTCCCGGCTCTTGCGGAGCGGTGTGCGTCTTGGGCGCCACCGGGACGAACCTCGTGACGATCCGGGAGAAGATGACGACCTGGCAGCCGGAACGGGTCCACGGCGCCACCCTCGACTTTGAGGAGGTGAGCCGCGCCGCGGGATGGCTTTGCCGGATGGCCGATGGCGTGCGAAGCCAGGTCCCCGGTCTTGAGAAGGGCCGAGAGCGAACGCTCCATATCGGCGCGCTGATCTTGGAGCGCTTTCTTCACGCGCTTCATGCCGCCGAAGCCATCGTCAGCGTTCGGGGGTGGCGGCACGCGATGCTCGAATCCATGTTCGATTAAGGGGCTTGCGCAATTGTCCGGCTTGCTCTAAACTGCGTCCATGTTGAGCCAGCTCAACGCACGCGAGCGCGCGATCTACGGGGTGATCGTGGCGGCCCTCTTGTGCGGGTTCGGCTATTTCGGCTCGAGGCAGCTCCAATCGAAGCCCGAATTGAAGCTGGAGCCGCTTGTTCCGGCGACGGCTGGGATGGAGGAACCCGCTCGCCAAGAGGTACTCGTCCACGTGGCCGGCGCGGTCAAGCGTCCCGGCGTCGTGCGGATGGCCGCCGACGCCCGGGTTCAGGACGCGATCCAAACCTCCGGCGGCGCCAAGCCCACCGCCGCGCTCGATGAGCTCAACCTGGCCGCCAAATTGGTGGATGGAACCCAACTCTTTGTGCCGGGAAAAGGTCAGGCCGCCGAAGTCGCCGAAGCCTATCGCGGCGGGGGAAGCGAGGCTTACCGAGCCAAACCCAAGGCTTCTTCGGGCGGCGGGACGCCGGGAACGGGCAGCATCTCGCTCAATTCGGCAGGCGCGTCCCAGCTCGACCGCCTTCCCGGCGTCGGCCCCGCCACCGCCGCCAAAATTCTGGAATACCGCCGCGCCCATGGCGGCTTCTCCTCGATCGACGAGCTCCTTTCAGTCAAAGGGATTGGGCCGAAGAAGCTGGCCGCGATGCGCAAATTCGTCAGACTTTAGCGACCCGAGCGGCTTTCCAGACCTTCCAGGCGATCGGCTCGCCGGTCTCCAGAAAGCTTTTGAGCGAATCCATCGCCCAACTCCACCCTTCGCGAAGGTCTTCGACCTCATCCTTCGAACTTAGCTTTTCGTGGGTGAGCACGACCTGGGATTTTCCGTTATTTCCGGTGGAGAAGGTCACTTCCACTTGGCTGCCCGGTTGATGTTGCGGCTGCTCCCAGGTGAACTTGATCCGCTTCATAGGCACGATGCGAAGATAGGTTCCGGCGTCCTTGTCCGCGTTTTCAAACCGGCCGCCTTCGCGAAAGTCAAGCTTGGCTCCGGTGGTGAACCATCGGTTCATCGCGTCGGCCTCGGCCCACGCCGCCCACACCCGTTCGAGGGGGCAATCGACTGTCCGCGAGACCGAGACGGCAAAGCCTTTGGGGCGTTCGTTGACCTCTCGCATTCCCCGCTCGCGTTCGTACTGAACCGTGACCATTTGGGACCACCAAGCGGTCAACCCCTGTTCCTCTTTGAGAAACTTGGCCATGAGCTTGTGGCCCTTTTCCTTCCCGCCAAAGGCATCCAGTACGGCGAGCCATTCGCCCCAGGTCCGGCCGGTCTTGGCGCGGACCGCGTCGTCGGTGATCGTGGCAACCCCTTCCTTGACTTCCATTAAAAAACCTCTACGAGGAAGTATACGAAGAACCTTCCCAAAAACGAAGAAAGCGGGTCGTAAATCGACCGTTCAGGACGCCTCTTCCGTGCCTTCCTCACCCTTCGACCCTCGACCCTCGGCCTTCGACCTTTTTCGATGCCGCCACCATTCAAAAAAGATGGGGACGAGCGTGACGGCCACGATTCCAAGGACGGCCAGCGCGAAGTTCTCTTTGACGGCTGGGAGCTTGCCGAACTGGTAGCCGGCGGTGACGCAGACCAGCACCCAGAGCAGAGCCCCTAAGACGCTGTAGTAAATGAACTTGCGGTACGTCATGGTGCCCATGCCGGCGACGAACGGACAGAACGTGCGCACGATCGGGACAAACCGGGCCAGGATGATCGCTTTGGGGCCATGCCGCTCCATGAAGGCATGGGTTTTGGCTAAGTTTTCTTGTTTGAAGAATCGACTTTTCGGATTGCGGAAGAGCCGCCTTCCAAGCAGTCTCCCGATCTGGTAGTTGACATTGTCGCCGGCGAGCGCTCCCGACATAAACACGAGATAGAGAATCCAGAGATTCAGGCCCCCGTTATCGTCGTGGGCAAAGATGCCGGCGGCAAAGAGCAGCGTGTCGCCGGGAAGAAACGGGGTGACGACGAGGCCGGTTTCGCAAAAGACGATGAGGAAGAGGATGCCATAGGTCCACGGCCCGTACTGCTCAATCAGGCGGCCGAGATGGTCGTCGAGGTGGAGAAAGACGTCGATCATGGATAGAGTCGTTTGCAGTCGATTCCCAAAAGAAAGAACAAGACTTTAAGGATCGACGGTTTCGATGATCTCACGCGACCACCGTTTAATCGTCTCGAGGTGACCTTCGGCCGCCGCAAAGTCTTGCTCGGTAATCGCCGGCGCACCGGGGTAGCGCGTGAGCCAAGCGTAGGCGCTTGTCATGGCGGCAGCCGTCTCAACATCCGAGCTTACGGGATG
>CAYONY010000212.1:0-5969 GCA_964405415.1 uncultured Fimbriimonadaceae bacterium
AGGCGAAGAGCCCGGAAACACGGGCCGAAAGAACGAAGATCGCATCCAAGGCGAAAAGCCTGGAAACACGGGCTGGAAGCACGAAGATCGCATTCAAGGCGAAAAGCCCGGAAACACGGGCTGGAAGCCCGTGGAACGCATCGGCTGGAAGCCGATGATACGCCGCGGAGGACGATCCAGCCATGGGACGACTCAGCCAACGCGTTTGACTCCTTGGCGGGAGCAAAAGGCTCCCCATACTCGGGGGCGAGACGGCCCCGGTACATTCGACGCCCCCGGTCCTTTCGAACCATACATGTGGACAGGAGTATAGCTGATCAAGGCTGACCCAGACCATGGCCCTAAAGTAGAATGCAGCGACGGGATTGGCCCTCGATGGGGGGGCATAGGGGGGACGCATGGCGTTCATCGTCGACAACATCAAGTGGATCATGCTCGGCTCGGGGGTCCTCACCCTCACCATGCTCTTCGCCGCGTTCGCGCCGGTTTCCGCCGTCAAATCGAACTTCGGGGAGACGCTCGAAGGGGACGCGGCCACCTTGATCACGCGAAATTGGGGCGCGCTGATCGCGCTGGTCGGCGGGATGCTCATCTACGGCGCCTTTTTTCCGGAGTCCCGGACGCTCGCGCTCCTCGCTGCCGGGCTCAGCAAGCTCGTCTTCCTTGGGCTCGTGCTGGCCCACGGCAAGCGCTACTTGAAGTTTCAAGCCGGCGTTGCGGTCGTCGCCGATTCGATCATGGTGGTTCTTTACGCGCTCTACTTCGCCTCGGCCGGATTCGCGGGGCCGAACGTCGCTTCAACGACGATACAATAAGGCGCGATGCCCGAAGAGCGCGTTTTTAGCGAGCAGGAGGTCGGCCAGATCATCCGCCGCGCCGTCCAGCTCACCGAAGAGGGCGCATCCGCCTCGTACAAGGCGGGGGTGACGCGCGCCGAACTTGAAAAGATCGCAGGCGAAGTCGGGGTCGATGCGGCGGCGCTTCAGCGCGCCATTCTCGAAGCGGGCGAAATCAAGGGCAAGCGCGGGCTGCTGCACCTCACCGAGGAATTCGAAAAAGTGCTCGAAGGCGAGCTTGACCCCAGCCAATTCGATTTGCTTGCCGAAGGGATCCGCATCTTTGGAACGAACGGGAATCCGGGCATGGCGCAAGTGGGAAGGTCGGTGCAGATGTCGGCTTGGACGGGTGTGGGCCAAGCCAAGATCGATGTCACATCGCGAAACGGCCGGACCAAGCTCAAGGTCAAATCGAATTCGTTGTTTCCGATTTTGATGACGATGCACCCGGGTTTGGTGTCGACGATCATCACGGTTGCCGCTTTGGGCGAACGAGGGCTCGGGTGGCTCGCTGCCCTCATTGGTTTTGCGATCATGACGGTCGCTTCCTTTCTGTGCGCGGTCCTGGTCAAAACGAACCATCGCAAGACGGGAAAACTGGCGGATCACATGCGCGAGCGGATCGCCGAATCGATCGCCGAGCAGAATCCTCGCGCCGAGCTCGAGCGTCCGGCCACGGCTCACGCCGAGGCGACCCCGGTCGAACAACGGCTCTTGAACGAATAGGGGCTCTTTTCGCGGGTTACAATGGACCCGTTCCATGGCCGCGCTCATCGAGGTTCGTTCGCTCAGCAAGCACTTCCCCGGCGTCCAGGCGCTGGCGGACGTCGATCTGGATGTCGAAACGGGGACGTGCCATGCGCTGGTGGGCGAAAATGGGGCCGGCAAGAGCACGCTCGGAAAGATCTTGGCCGGGCTGTACGCGCCGGATTCGGGCGAGATCCGGGTGGCGGGCGAAGCCGTCCACTTTCGGGGGCCGGGGGATGCGGTGGCCCGCGGGATCGGCATGGTCCATCAGGAATTGCTCTTTTGCGAAAATCTGAGCGTGGCCGAGAACCTCAACCTCGGAGCAATGCCGGCACGGGGTCCCTTCGTCGATTCGCGCGAAATGCACCGAAGGGCCGCCGAATGGCTCGAGGCGATCGCCGCCGATATCGACCCTCGGCAACGGCTGGGCGAACTTCCCATCGGCAGGCAGCAGCTTGTTCAGATTGCGGGCGCGATCGGCCGTGGTGCGCGCATTTTGATCTTCGACGAGCCCACAAGCAGTCTTTCGCGCGCGGAGACCGAGCGGCTGTACGCGCTCATTCGCGATCTTCTTCAAAAAGGGGTCACGTGTATCTATGTCTCCCATCGGCTCGAGGAGATTTTTGCGCTCTGCCAACGCGTCACCGTGCTGCGCGATGGGCGGGTGGTGGGCACCAAGCCGATCGAGGCCCTCGACCGGGACGAATTGGTCCGGATGATGATCGGTCGCGACGTGGAATCCAGCCAAGCGGTTGCCGGTGAGCCGGGCGCGCTTCTGCTTGAGGTGGAGGCGCTGTGCAGCCCGGGCAAGTTCGAGAATGTCTCGTTCCGACTGCGGGCGGGGGAAATTCTGGGCTTTGCCGGATTGGTGGGGGCGGGACGAACGGAAATCGCTCAAGCCCTCTTCGGGCTCGATCCCCTCGCGTCGGGCCAGATCAAGGTCGAGGGCGCCACGGTGAGACCGAAGAGCCCGGCTCAGGCCAAGGGCCTGGGGCTGGGATTGGTGCCGGAAGACCGCAAGCGGCACGGCTTGGTGTTGTCGCTCAACTCGCGAGAAAACGTGGCCTTGCCCTCGCTTTCCCAGCTCTCTCGGCTGGGATGGGTGCGCTCGGGGCCGGAACGGCGTATGGTGAAGGAGTACTTTGACCGGATGCGGGTTCGTGCGCCGCATTTGGACGCCCCAACTTTGGGTCTCTCGGGCGGGAATCAACAAAAACTCGTCCTCGCCAAGTGGCTGGCCACCAAGAGCCGCATTCTCATCGTCGATGAGCCGACCCGGGGGGTCGATGTGGGAGCCAAAGCGGAAATCCACCAATTGCTGCAGGAGTTGGCGCGGGCCGGGCACGGCATCCTCGCGATCTCCAGCGACCTTCCCGAGTTGTTGGGTCTTGCGACCCGGACGCTCGTCTTTCGTCAGGGCCGGTTGGTGGGGGAAGTGGCTCAGGCCGATGCAACTGAGGAGAGCCTGATGCGGCTGATGGCGGGTACCGAATCCGCCGCCGCTTAGCCCTCGCGGAGTTTCCAAAAGACGCGGCAGGCGCTCGAGAGTTCGGCAGACCCAACTTCGATGTCGGCTTCACCGCCCAATTCGGCTTGGAGAACGCGTTTCAAGATCGACCTTCCGGGCGCGCGCCAGGGCGCGTCAACCGCTTCGGCGGTGAATCCATGCCGTTCGAAGACGCGGGCCCATGAGGTTTCAAGCTCGGGGTAGGCGGCCCGGCTTGGATGTGCGCCCAAAAGTCGGCCAAGGTCCCCGTCGGCACTCGAAATCCAGACTCCGGCCATCAGCCCCGAAGGACGGGCGATCCGTTGAAACTCCTCCAAGAGACGTTCCAATTCAAGTCCCCATACGCCGATGAGCGAAGCGCGAGCGACCGCCACGTCCACGGAGGCATCGCGAAGCGGAATGCCCTCGCCGTCGAATTCCAATCGAATCAGATTTGCAGAGGCGGCGGCCGGCGTCGCATCTTTGCGGGACGACACGGCATACACCTTGCCGGCCCGGCTCGTGCGCCGGAGGGCATGGATCACCGCATGGGGCCCGGCCTCTAGCACACTTAAGCCCTCGGACGGTCGAAGCGGCTCCAAGAACCGGTCGACGCCGCGATCGGGGTCGGCGATCACGCCGATCCACGCGCCGACATCTTCGGTCCAAGAAGTTGGGGCTTCGATCATTGGTGTTTCCCCCGGCATGGATTCGATTGGGGTAAGGGCTTCATCTCTTCCTTTCACGCCTGCGGCCCAAGAAGGGGGCGCATCCAAAGGGAATTGTAGGGGAGCCTCGTCCCGAGGTCGGGAAGGGAGCGTGAAAGATGCGTGAAAACGGGCCCGGGTTCCCCCAAACCGGCCTTCCCGGAGCTTATTGCCGAGCCTGCTTAGGCGCTGCCCAAGAGTTGGCGGAGCACGTACTGCAGGATTCCGCCGTGGCGATAGTAGAGCACCTCTTGCGGGGTGTCGATGCGAACCGTGGCGCGGAAGGTCTTCACGTGGCCGCCCTCGTCGGTGGCCCGAACCTCGAGCACTTTCCCGTTGCGAAAACCCTGGCCGACCGCTTCGGACAATCCGACGATCGAAAACTCTTCGTGTCCGGTGAGTCCCAAACTCGCCGCGTTTTCACCCATCGCGTATTGGAGCGGCACAATGCCCATGCCCACCAGATTGGATCGGTGGATCCGCTCGAAGCTCTCGGCGATGACGGCCCGAACCCCCAGGAGCGCGGGCCCCTTGGCGGCCCAATCGCGGCTCGATCCGGTTCCGTATTCTTTTCCAGCCAGGACGATCAGGGGAATGCCGGCGGCGCGATAGCGCTCGCTGGCTTCGAAGATCGTGATCACCTCGCCGGTTGGAAAGTGGAGGGTGAAGCCGCCGTCGTTTTCGGGGGCCAAGAAGTTATGGACGCGGATATTGGCAAAGGTGCCCCGCATCATGATTTCGTGGTTTCCACGACGGGAGCCGTAGGAGTTGAAGAGATGGGGTGGCACGCCCCGCTCGGACAGATACTGGCCGGCCGGAGATTTCGCCTTGATGCTCCCCGCCGGGGAGATATGGTCGGTCGTGACGCTATCGCCGAGCACGGCTAGGACGCGCATCCCATTGAGATCGGGGACGGTCTCCTCGGCGCGCGCCGCGAGCCCTTCGAAGTAGGGCGGATTCTTAACGTAGGTGGAATCGGTGCGCCAGCCGAACCGGTCCGACCCTTCGACCTGGATAGCTTTCCACTTCTCATCGCCCTCGAAGACGCCCCCGTAGTTCGATTCGAACTGGCTGGCCCGCACGCTTCTTCCCACCGTATCCGCGATTTCCTGTTGGGTTGGCCAGAGATCGCGAAGGTACACCGGGCCATCGGTTCCCTCCCCGATGGGCTCGCTTTGAAGATCGATATCGACCGTTCCGGCCAGGGCATAGGCCACGACCAAGGGGGGCGACATGAGATAGTTCGCCTTGACTTCGGCATTGATCCGACCTTCAAAATTGCGATTGCCAGATAGAACGGAGACCGCCACGAGGTCTTCCTGTTGGATCACCCGGCTGATCTCTTCATCCAGGGGTCCTGAATTGCCGATACAGGTGGTGCAGCCGTAGCCCACGACATTGAACTTGAGCTTCTCCAAATAGGGGAGGAGCCCGGCATCCTGAAGGTAGTTGGTGACGACGCGAGAGCCGGGAGCCAGACTTGTTTTGACCCAGGGCTTGGGTTGCAGGCCCCGTTCGACGGCTTTCTTGGCAACAAGTCCGGCCGCGACCATGACGCTGGGATTCGACGTGTTCGTACAGCTCGTGATGGCGGCGATCACCACCGAGCCATTCGTGAGGCCGGTTGCCGGACTCTCGCGATCGAGCACGGCGGCCGAGGCGTTGATGATCGGGTGGCCGCCTTCGCTAGCCATTTTGGCGCCATTCCCCCCCGGCAGCACGTTGGCAAACGCTTCGCGATAGGACCGGCGGGCCTGGGAAAGGGGAAATCGGTCCTGAGGACGTTTGGGGCCGGCGACGCTGGGCTCGACGGTTCCCATATCGAGCTCCAAAAGGTCGGAATACTCGGCATCGGGATCGCCCTCATGATAGAACAGCCCCTGTTCTTTAGCGTACGCCTCCGTCCGGATGATTTCGGCTTCGGGGCGTCCGGTAAGGCGCAAGTATTTGAGCGTCTCCTCATCGATCGCGAAGAGGCCGCAGGTGGCCCCATATTCGGGGGCCATATTGGCGATCGTAGCCCGATCCGCCACCGGAAGGCCGGCCAAACCGGGGCCAAAAAACTCCACGAACTTCCCCACCACGCCCTTTTTGCGCAGCATCTCGGTGACGGTGAGGACCAGGTCGGTGGCGGTGGCGCCTTCGGGAAGGCGGCCGGAAAGCCGAAAGCCTACGACTTGCGGAATCAGCATG
>CAYONY010000213.1:0-5933 GCA_964405415.1 uncultured Fimbriimonadaceae bacterium
GCGGACGACTTTGCGGCGATGCAATTCGTAGGGTTGGCGTATGCGCGGCAAGGGAAGTGGGACCAGGCGATGCCCATTTTGCGCAAATTCGCCTTTCAGCGCCAAATCGGCTACATCTTCTTGCAGGCCCGCGTTGTCGAAACGCTCATCGATCGGCTTCGCTTTGAAAGGAAATGGGCCGAGGCGGACCAGATCGCCTACACCACGATGATCTCGGGGTACGGCAACCCGCTTTATCGGCGGATTCACTTCGGGCGAACCCCGACTCGGGCAGCGTTTGCGGGCAAGACAAGGTTTGAGGGCGGGGAAATGGACGTTCCCCCGACGCTCGAAAAGGGGAGCCTGACGCTGGAGGTGGATGCGAACGGCCAGGTTAAAGGGGCGGGAACGATGGGTGGGCAGCCGCGGACGCTCGGCGGACAGATCGATGAATTCGGGAATCTGCGCGGCACCTTTCGGGCCGGTGCGAAAGTTTGGACGATCACCGGCAAGATCGCGCCCGCTGGGCTCTACAAAACCATGCCCGAGTTTGCCTCCGGAGCCCAGGCCTTCTTGCTGCTGGACGCCAAGGGCCAGGCGAAATATCTCATCGCCCGGCCCCTACGCGGCTAATCGAGGTGGATGGGGCTGACGGTGATGCCCACGATACGGCTGTCCTTGCGTTGGACCGCAAGCATCAGCGCGGGGAAGTAGGTCCAGAGCTCGATCCCGCTCGCCCCGATGATTTTGGCTTCGACGCCTTTGGAAAGGTCGAGGATCTTTCCGAAGTCCTCTTCGGTCATGCCGACGATGATGCGGTAGTTCACGTTGACCGCGCGATCCTTGGGCCGAAGATCAACGTAGGAGCCGATTGCGTTCGACGTGATCTTGACGACCTGGCCCCGTTCGGTCAGGATCGTGAGCAAGCCCTCGGGCCAGCGCCAAATCTGGACGTCCGGGTACTGGTCGTTGATTTTGAGCTTTTTGTCGGGCTGGCCCAGCGCCTCGGTGTATTCCGCGGTGTCCACCATCAGGGGAACTTCTTTGCCGTTCACGACCATCGAGACCGCGTTGCAGAGGAAAGTGGATCGGGGCTTGACCTCTTTCTCCGGAACCCCGGCTTTTTGGCAGCCTTTCGTATAGGCCTCACGGACGATCTTGTAGTAAGGGTTCGTCGAGGGCGCCTCATTGAGCCATTGCACCATCACATCGAGCACCAGAAGCTCGTCCTCCTTGGGCCGGCCGTTCACGGTGAACCGCCCCAAGTTCTGGGCAAAGTAATTGCTGAAGGACTTGGTCTGCTTGAGGGTGGCCAAGATGATGTCATAGGCCTTTTGCAGTTCGGCCGCCCGTTGATAGGCAACGGCCGCGTTGTTGGCCATGCGTATGCGGTCGGCTTTCTCACCGGTTCGGCTCTTTTCGCTAAGCTTGTCGCCGGCGGAAAGAAGCGCCGCCTTTTCGGCGTCAGGATCGAGGGCGGCCGCGATGAGGGCAAGCTCCTCGATGCGGGGGTTGTAGGCGAATTTGGCTTTCGCCGCTTCAATCCGAGCCACGGCGGCTTTGAAGCGTTCGCGGTCTTCGGCGCGGATTTCGGGATCGCGGCTGCCGATCGGGTTATCGGTGAGCATGGGCCCAAAATCGGGCCGGAACCACCGGTCCTGGACGGCCCGGGGCAGGTTGTCGTAGTAGTCCATCAGCGAGGCCTGGGCCGCGTTGGTGAAGGCGTCGGCAAAGTTCGGGTCCTGCTTTCCGGCCTGGTCGAAGAGCTTGGCGGAGAGCCCATAGCGCCGGCACTCCATAAACGCAAGGCCCTTCTCAAAGCACATCATCGAGCGGAGAACGTCGGTGTTTCCGCCCACTTCGGCGGCTCGATTCTTGGCGCTGGTGTGGTCGTTTTTGGCAAGACGCCAAAGCCATCCGCTCTCTTCCTCGAGCTGGTCGAGAAAGACGAGCATGTCCATCATGTCCTTGCGGCTGTAGCCGGCTCGTTCGAGCAGCTTGGCGCCGGTGAGATCGGCATCCATTTCCTGCTGCCGCGTCCAAAGGTGGCGAAGGTCTTTGGCGACGAACGCGGGCGAATAGACGTGGCCCTGCATGAGGTGGGCAACCTCATGGGCGACGACGGCGCGCACCGCGTTCAGGTTGCCTTTGCAGTGGGCGACGAGCCCGGTGTTGACGATGATCATCGCCTGCGGCTTTTCGCCTTCGGCGGGGACTTTCTCGATCGTCGCGCCGGCGTTGACCTTCGGGTTCACCTCGACCACGCACTTGATCGGGTAGCGGTATTTCGGATTGCGGACGCTGACCGCATCGAGTTCGGCGACCATCTTTTCGAGATCGGCCTGGGTGAAGCCTTGAGCAAACAGGCTTCCGGAGACAAGAGCCAGCGCGAGGCCGGCAGCAAGACGAAACAGCTTCATTGATGTCCCTCCTGGTGGACGTACGCTAAGTCCTGACCCCCCGTCCCGCGCTTCGTTTCCATGGAATCGCGTCCATTTTATCTAAAGAGGGCTTTTGCCCCAACGTCACGGCTTCTCGGCGACGTAGCCGTTCAAGGTCACCATCGTCGCGCCGCGCTGGACCATGCCGGAGGCCGGGTCTTTGCGGCTCACGACGACAAAGAACGGACGCTGCTCGAAGTTCGACGTCGCGGGGATATCGGGGTCGGAGCGCTGACAGGCCAAGGTCAGGCGAAAGAGACTGCCGTTCGGATTGGCAAAGACTTTGCATTCGACGGTGTCGTTGCCAAAGACAAAGATCGAGTCGTCAAGGTTGCGATCAACGCGTTTGAGCTTGTAGTAGGGGCTGTAAACCTGGATTACGTTGGGCTCGCCGAGGGTGAAGAAGCCGGCGCCGTCGGCTTTGGTAACGGCGATGGCGGTGCCCCGGCCGGGGATCGAGTCGGCCACATGGAGCGTGAGGGGCTCGTGCTTGTCCTGCCAGTTCGGTTCGAGGGGGATGGGCTCGGGCAGCCGCATGTTCATCATCGAATTGGGCAGCTTGGGTTGGACAAGCTTGGATGACGTGAGGACCTTGGGGTCGAAGGTTTTGGGCCGCTGCAGCGTTTGGGCGCCGATTAAAACGGCGGCGGCGGCAAGAGTCAAAGCGGTCAAAACATGAGTCCGAATGAGCGAGTTCATAGTGCCTCCAGCAGTTTTCTAAGCATAGCGGACTGGCCACGACTGCAAACACCCGGCGAATCGACTATCCTAGGCCATGCTCAGCGCCGCGCTTGTTTTGGCCATGGGAGTGCCTAGGGTGGAGCCAACCGCTCTTACCACCCCCGAGCCTCGCGTTCTTGTCTTCTCGAAAACCGCCGGATTTCGGCACGACTCGATTCCCACCGGGATCCAAACGATCCAAAATCTCGCGTCCAGCTACCGGCTGAAGGTGACGGCGACCGAGGACGCGGCCGTGTTTTCGCCAAGCGGATTGAGCGGCTACGACGTCGTGGTCTTCCTTTGCACGACCGGCGACGTGCTGAATTCCGCTCAAGAGCTGGCCTTCCAGGAGTTCATCGAGAACGGAGGCGGCTACGTGGGGCTCCATGCCGCGGCCGACACCGAATACGACTGGGCGTTTTACGGCCGGACGGTCGGGGCCTACTTCAAAACCCATCCGGCGATCCAGAAGGCCAAGGTCAAGATCGAAGATCGCAGCCACGCCACCAGCTACTTTCTTCCGGCGGAATGGCACCGCACGGACGAGTGGTACACCTACCGCGCCAATCCCCGCAAAACGGAGGGCTTGAACGTGCTCGCCGCGCTGGATGAAAGCACCTATCAAGGCGGCGGCATGGACGGGGACCATCCGATCACGTGGTGGCAAGAGGTCAAAGAGGGGCGCGCCTGGTACACCGGTTTCGGCCATACGAAAGAGACCTACGCCGAGCCGGACTTTCAGAAAATGCTGGGCGAAGCGATCGTCTGGGCCGCCCAGGGAAAACGGCCCGCCGGCACGGAGGACGTCCGGTTCCAATCGGTGGACGGGTGGTTCATCGAGAAGGGAACGCGGGGCGGAGTAACGGAGGCGATCCTGCGCAATCAGCCTGGTGCGAACAAGCACTTGGTTGGCGCGACCCCGCACGGCGACTGCCTGCTGCACTTAGAATTTCGAATTCCGAAAGGTTCGAATTCGGGGGTTTACCTCCAGGGACGTTATGAGGTGCAGATTCTCGATTCGTTTGGCAAGACGAAGGACCAGCTTCAACCTTCGGATTGCGGCGGCATCTATGAACGTTGGAAAGACAACCGAGGCTACGATGGCAAGGCGCCGGATTGGAACGCATTCGCCGGTCCGGGGCGGTGGAACACCTATGACATCCGATTCCAAGCGCCACGGTTCGCCAACGGCAAAAAGGTCTCCAACGCGAAGTTTCTCGAAGTTCGGCTGAACGGCGTTGTGATCCAGAAAGACTTCGAATGCACCGGGCCGACGCGGGCGTCGATCGCGGAGGACGAGGTTCCTCTGGGGACCCTGTTACTTCAAGGTGACCACGGGCCGATTGAGTATCGGAACGTTTGGATGAAGCCGGTTGGCTAGGCCGGGCCAATCGCGGTCGTACTGACCTTCGCCGGAGCCAGCATGCGGCGCGCCAGCTCGACGAGCTGTTCATTTGTCACCGCGTTCACCTTGCCGATCGTTTCCTCGATCGGGATCTCCCGACGGTGGAAGAGCTCGTTTTTGCTCATGCGCATCATTCGGCTGCTCATGCCTTCCAGCGCCAGGACAATGCCGCCGCAAATATGCCGCTTGGTGCGTTCGAGCTCCTCGTCCGGAAGTCCGTCGGCCATCACTTTGTCGAATTCGGCGCGGACCAGCTCTTGAACTTGTCCCCACGTTTCATGAGCGGTCCCGCCATAAACCGTGTAAGCCCCTCCCGCCGAATAGCTCAGGGTGTAGCTCCCGACCGCATAGGCCAAGCCTCGCTTCTCGCGAATCTCCTGGAAAAGGCGGCTGCTCATGCTTCCTCCCAGTGCGGAATCGAGGACGGACGCCGTGTAAAGGTCCTCGTCGAAAAGGGAAGTGCCGTCCGATCCGATGCAGAAATGCACCTGCTCGACATCCTTGGCTTGGTAGGTTTCTTTTCCTTCTCCGGCCGGCCGGTCCATGGTGGGATCGTCGCCGCCGGCGGGGAGGTCGCCCAATCGCGCTTCGGCCCAGGCCACAACCTGCTCGGCGGAAACGTTGCCCGCCACGCCCAAAAGGACGTTGCCGCCTCGATAGCGACGGTCCATATACGCGGCCAAGTCCTCGCGTTTGAATCCGCTCACCGACTCTTTCGTGCCAATCACCGGTTTCCCAAGCGGGTGCTGGCCCCATCGCGCCATCAAATGGACTTCGTGAACGTGATCGCCGGGCTCATCTTCGCCGCGCTTGATTTCCTCAAGCACGACGCCCTGCTCCATCGCCAACTCCTTCGGGTCGATTTTGGAGTGCCGCATCATGTCGGTCAGCACGTCGATGCCGTTTTCGACGTCGTCGCTGAGCACGCGGCAGTAGTAGCAGGTGTTCTCCTTATCGGTGAACGCGTTGAGATGGCCGCCTCGGCCTTCGATGGCCTCGGCAATCTCTTTGGCGGAGCGCTTCTCGGTTCCCTTGAACAACATGTGCTCGATCAGGTGGGTGATGCCGGCCTCGCTGTCCAATTCGGCGGAGCTTCCGGTTTTGCACCAAAGCCCGATGGCGGCGCTGCGCACGCTTTCAACCGGTTCGACGAGGATGCGGACGCCGTTGGCGAGTTTGGTCTGGGTGATCTGGGCCATGAGGGTGGATTGGAGACAAGGGATTAAACCTCAAGTGGCGGGGCCGCCCAAAAATTTCCAGAGGCTCGTGTCATTTGAGCGAAACTCCTTGCCGCGTGGCGAAACGTTGCGAACCTTGGCGTGCCACATCGGGCGCGGACGCCTCGCTAGGTGATTTTCGTTGCCAAGGTGCCGAGCCGTTCCGAGACC
>CAYONY010000214.1:0-5928 GCA_964405415.1 uncultured Fimbriimonadaceae bacterium
ATGGCCGCCAATTGCCGCCGCGTCACGCCCAAAACCGACTTCACGCCAAGGCTCTAGCTCCCCCGCTCTCCCCCTCCCTGGCCCTCGGCTCCCCCTCCTTTGAAGGAGGGGGTTGGGGGTGGATGGCCTCCTGCCACCACGCGTTGGATTCGCGCTCAGGAACGGGCAGCGACTGAGACTCCTCTCTCCTCTCTCCTCTCTCCTCACTCCTCACTCCTCACTCCTCACTCCTCACTCCTCTCTCCCCACTCCTCACTCCTCACTCCTCACTCCTCTCTCCCCACTCCTCACTCCTCACTCTCTCTCATTCCCCCGAGCCCGATGTATACTCGCCGCCATGGCGCAGAAAATTCGCGTCGTCGTCGCTGACGACGAGCCGCCTTATCGTAATGCGCTCCAGCGCACGCTCGGACTCATGGCGGACTGCGAAGTCCTGGCGGTCTGCAAGGACGGCCAGGAGGCCCTCGATGCTTGCCTTTCCGACCCGCCGGACGTGTTGCTCACCGATCTCAACATGCCCCGTCTTGGCGGAGTCGAACTGATCCGCCGCCTTCATAAACAGGAGAAGGATGTTCGGGTGGTCGTGCTGACCGTCGAGGAAGACGCCGACACCGTCTTCGATGCGTTCCGGGCCGGCGCTTTGGGCTACCTGCTCAAAACGTCCACCCCGCAAGACGTGATCGATGCGATCCGACTGGCCGAAAAAGGCGAAGCCAAAATCACCCCCCGCATCGCCGCCAAAGTGATCGAGGATTTCCGACGGGTTCGCGAAGACGACGAAACCGACGATAGCGAACTTTACGTGCTCAGCGATCGCGAATCCGAAATCCTTGATTTGGTCGCCCAGGGTCTTCGCAACAAGGAGATCGCCACCAAGCTCAGCATCGCCGAAAAGACGGTCAAGAACCACGTCAGCAACATCCTCAAAGCGCTGCAGGTGAACAGTCGAACTGAAGCGGCGATGAAAGCGGTTCGTTCGAAGCTGGTGGAAAAGGCCTAAGGCCAATGAGCCGTGCGCGCAGCCGCAAAACGTGGGTTTACATCCTGGTGGGCGCGGTCCCGGCGATCGCCCTCATTTCGCTCACCGTCTACGTCCTCACCCACGCCATCTCGGATATGGGCGTGCCGGGAGGCGGCAAACGCCTAACCCAAATCTGCGCGTCCCGGCTCCGCCTCGTGGCCCAGGCAAGCCTGCTCTATGCCGAGCAAAATGACCAGCGGTTGCCCCTTTCCGCCTCATGGGTGGACGCCACGTGGAGCTTGGCCAAAGTGAAACGGCCCAAGGACCCGGAAGATGACAGCGAAAGCGTCTTTCGCTGCCCCACCATCTCCACGCTCCGCGAAGGCGGCTATGGTTACGCCTTCAATCGCGAGTTAGGGGGTGAGAGTCTTCCAATCGCGGAGGCGTTAGGCCGAGTTCCCCTGGTCTTCGATTCGAAAAACGTGGAACGGAACGCGAATGGCCGGATTCAAGACCTGCTGCCCGCGCCCGAAGCTCGGCACGATTCCGGTCGGGCAAATGTCATCGCTTTTGCCAGCGGTAACGTCCAAGTGCAGGCGCCCGGATTGGGCTCGCCCGTGGGGAGCGAAGAATCCGGGAAGGACAAGGCCGCGGGTGGGTTGAATCCTCTGCGGTAAGCGATGGCCCAGGTTCCCGGATTCCAGGCGCCCGATCTACCACCCGTCAAGCGGTCCAACAATTCCGTCATTTGGGTAGTGGTCATCGTCGCGCTTGCCGCGTTTTGCGTGGTCGCCCTTTTGGTCGGCGCCGCCGTGTTGCTCCCGGTCTTCAGCCAAGCCAAATTCGCCGCCCAAACCTCGGCTTGTCTTTCCGAAATCAAGCAGCTCAATCTGGGGATTCAGCTCTACGTGGCCGACAACGACGGCAACTACCCCGCCGCCAACGATTGGTACACCCGGGCTACCGCGAGTTCAGGCAAGCGTTTCCAGTGTCCCATGGTGGCCAAAGACGATCCGAAGGCCGTAGGCTTCGCGTTGAATAAGGCGCTCGCCGGATTGCCGGATGCCAAGGTGGCGGATCGTCGCGAGACCGTACTCGTTTTTGAGTCGCTCGACCTTGGCGAAAACGTCGCCGGTGGCCCCGAACTGATTCCAATTCCCGGCCGTCATGGTTCCGGAAATTCTCGTTCGAGCACGTTCGGCTTTGCCGATGGAGGGGCCCGACGCGTCAACACGGGAATCGCCCCGGGCCGCTGGAATCCCTGAGCCAGCCGGTAGACTCGGAGGAGCTTGAGCGAGCCCTTCTTGGCGGTGGTCATTCCCGCCTATAACGAGGAATCCCGAATCGTGCCGACTCTGGAAAGAGTGCGCGACTATCTCTCGGCTCAATCCTATTCCTGGGTCGTCTGGCTCCTCAGCGACGGCAGTTCCGACCGGACGCCGGAACTCGGACGTGAATTTGCCGAGAAAGACCCGCGCTTCAAGGTGGTGCATTATTCCCCGAACCGCGGAAAGGGCTATGCGGTCCGAACGGGGATGCTCCAAGCGGACGCAGAGCTCATCCTCTTCTCCGATGCCGACCTGGCCGCGCCGATCGAAGAAGTCGAAAAACTCCTAGCGCACGTTAAGCGCGGCGCGGACGTGGCCATCGGCAGCCGCCCCCTGCGCGAAAGCAATCTGGAAATCCGCCAGCCCTTCTACCGCGAATGGCTTGGCCGCGCGTTCAATCTCTCCGTCCAACTGCTGGCGATTAAGGGCATCAAGGACACCCAATGCGGGTTCAAGCTCTTTACAAAGATAGCGGCGCACGACGTGTTTTCGCGCTGCAAATTGGACGGTTTCAGTTTTGATTTCGAGGCTCTCATGATCGCCCGCGATCTGGGATACCGCATCGACGAAGTGCCGATCCGCTGGCGACACCAGGAAGGCTCCAAAGTGGTCTTGATGCGCGACGGGCCGCGGATGCTGCGCGACCTGGTCAAGTTGCGACTGCGCGGCAAGAAAGCCCGGCTGGAGCCCCATGCACGCTGACGAATATCGGCGGATGTTTGAGCTGGAGAACCGCTATTGGTGGTTCGTGGCGCGGCGGCGATTGGCGCTCAAATTGCTTCGAACGGCTCTTTCCGAAACCGCCAACGGCCAACCGCCAACCGCCAACCGAAGAATCCTCGACCTCGGCTGCGGCACCGGCGCCGTTCTGCAGGAGCTTGCCGCCTTTGGTACCCCAATCGGCGTCGACATGAGCCCGCTCGCGCTCGGATTCTGTCGAGAACGGGGCCTCACCGGACTGGTGATCGGCCGGGGCGAGCACATCCCGATTCGAAGTGGATCGGTGGATGCGGTGGTTGCCCTCGATGTTTTCGAACACATCGAAGACGATACGGCCGCCTTTGCGGAGGCGTCCCGCGTGCTCAAACCCGGCGGCGTGCTCGTGCTTAGCGTCCCCGCCTTCATGAGCCTTTGGGGACCCCATGACGTCGCCCTCTTCCACTTTCGCCGGTACCGCAAAGGCCAAGTACGGGCCCGCCTCCGGGAAGCCGGCCTGAGGCCCGAAAAGCTCAGCTACGCGATCTTCCTCCTCTTTCCCCTTGTGGCCGCGATCCGCTTCTTTGAAAAGCGCAAAAAGGGCGATGCCAAAGCCTCCCTCCCGGCGCTGCCTAAGGGGCTCAACCGCGCCCTTATTGGCCTGCAGAGTTTCGAGGCCGGCCTGATCCGGGCCGTGCCCCTGCCTTGGGGCAGCAGCGTGGTGGCGGTGGCCCGCAAGCCCGATCTGGCGTAGACTCTCGTCGTGGAAGGTACTCAAGAATCCAAGCTGCGGAGGTGGCTTTGGATCCTAATGGCGGTGGATCTGGGATTTCCGGTGGTTGGGATCGTGCTCCTGATCCTTCTTCTGAAAATAGCCCCGGGATTCCCTCTCCCACTCTCTTGGTTGGCGACCGCCATCTATGAGTTGCTTCCGGTGCTATGCGGACTGGCGGTCTTCGTTTTTGCCGTCGCGATTCGCCTCCGCGAAGGCGGGCTGGCCGCCTACGCGGTGATCGGCCTCACCACCAACGGCTTCTTTTACTGGCTGACGCGGACGCCCTATCTGGCCGACTAGCCCGCCGAGGCCGCGCGCTCGACGCCCACCACAATCAAATCGGGCGGACTGTTGCGAAGAATGGACGCAGCCGGTCCCCCCTTGAACGGACGGACGACCACCGAGTAGGCGACGTCTTTCACCAGCTCCTTCTGAGCCACTTTCTTCCCCTCGATCCAAACTTCATAGCCTCCCGGAGAAAGGACCTTCGATCCTCCGCGCTCGATGCGCGCGGCTTGACCCAGGTCATAGGGGCCGCCCGGACCCCGCAGTTCGACCCGGACCGCCGGCCCGTCGTAGCCGCTCGAGAGCGTCACGCGGCATCGGCCCTCGGGGGCAAATCGTTCTTCGTTCAAGATCTCCGAAACTTGAAAGGCCTTCGGGCCGCCCCGCACGATATAGGTCGTGGGCGTGCCCGAAGCCAAGGTCACCGGAACCTCTTGCAGGAGCTTTTTGTCCGTGGAAAGGATCTGAAGGCGACGAGGACCGGGAGGTTCCTTCTGGAAGAAGTTCGCCTCGCCCGGCGCGTTTTGGTCGTTCAACTGTTTCGGGTAAAGGATGAACGAAAGGGCACCGTCGGTCGCGTTGACCACGCGAACATGCGAGCCCTGCTTTTTAGGCCGTGCCGGCTTGCCGGACGAGCCGCCGCAGCCGGCAAGGCCGGCAAGGATCAGGGCCGAAGCCAAAAACGCGAGCGCCTTCATGGGAATTTACGGGTTGGCGGTGACGCTCTCCGGCGTCCCCTGGGTGGCGTTGGCTGCCTTGCTGGACTCTTCGGATCGCTTCGTTTCCGTGGCGACGGTGCCCTGCACCTCGCCCGAGCCGCAACCGGCCAGCATAGCCGCCGCAATGACGAGAAGAAAGAGATATCGAATCATGGTGCCTGAAAAAGAGGAAGGGGCCCCGCACCCTTGCGGGTGCGGGGATTTGAAGGTAGGGCCGAAACGCTTACTTGACGCGGTCCGGACGGAAGAAGCAGATGTAGCGGGGCTGGCTGGCGAGGGTCGCCACCGTGTCGCCGCTGGAGCAGGTGTTGTACCACCAGCTGCCACCAAGAGTGGTCGCCGGAGGAGCTGCCTGGATCAGGTGATACGGATCGGTGAACGGATCGGTGAACTCGGTGTTCGGATCGGTTCCGATTCGCGTTCCGACGCGGTAGAACTTCGCGGACGAGTCGGTTCGCGCCATGAGCACGCCCTGGGTGTAAGCCCAGACCTTGTACCCGCCGTAGAAGTTGCCGTAGCCGAAGAACAGGGAGTGGTTCGCGCCCGCGGCAAGGCTCGGCTGAGGAGCGCCGCCGGGGTTGAACTGGCAGGGTTCACGAGTTGTCATCGTGCAGCGAAGCGAGGGGTTCGCGCCACCGCGGCCCTTGAGCTTCATGTTGCCGGTGCCCGTCCACATGCTGGGGACGATCGAAGGATTCTCAATCGCGGTGCCGCTGTACGTGTGGAGAAGACCGTTGAACGTCATCCCCATCATCGCCGGTTTGATCGACGTCGAGAAGACCTCGCCCGCGATCGCCGCGTCCTGCTGTCCGGGGTTGCCGTAAAGGTCGTAGTTCTTTACGTACGGCTGAATCGAGTTCGCCCAGAACGCCTGGTTCTCAGCGAGAACCGGCTGGACGTCCCAACCGGTGCCGACAACCGTGCCGTTCGGAACGGGGTGGACTGTCGAGTGGCGCCAGGTGCCGTCGGTGCGCTGCGAGAACGCGAACGGGAAGTAGTCGTCGTGATCGGCCTGGTAAATCGCCAGGCTGGTCGCGAGCTGCTTCGTGCCGCTAAGGGCCGCCGTCTTCTTGGCCGATTCTTTCGCCTGGGCGAAAACCGGGAAGAGGATCGCGGCGAGGATCGCGATAATCGCGATCACGACGAGAAGCTCGATGAGCGTAA
>CAYONY010000215.1:0-5842 GCA_964405415.1 uncultured Fimbriimonadaceae bacterium
ACCGGGATGGCGCGGGGGCGATTCCGGCCCTTACCGCCAACCTTGAAGTCCGTCAGGTCAACTTCACCCTCGACGTCAGCCCGAGCGCGGTGCCAGGCGGCGGGACGGCAGTGGGCACGGTGGAGCTCGATGAAGCGGCGCCGACCGGCGGCGTGACCATCGCGCTCTCCTCCAGCGACCCGGCGGCGACGGTGCCGGCGACGGTGACGGTCGACGAAGGCGATACCACCGCCAACTTCGACATTTTCACCATCCCGGTCTCGGTCGATACGGCGGTGACGATCACCGGAACCTTCCTGAGTTCGACGGCGAACGCGGTCTTGACCGTGCGCGCGGCGGTGCCGGTCAACCTGACCATCACCCCGAGTTCGGTGAAGGGCGGCAGCAATGCCACGGGCCGCGTGACCATCTCCGGCGTTGCGCCGGACGGCGGCGTGACGGTGACGTTAACGAGCCTTAACCCGGCAGTGGCTCAGGTCCCGGCTTCGGTTACAGTTACCGAAGGGAACACCCAGGCCACGTTTACGATCACGACCTCCGGCGTCCTCACCGACACCGCAGTCACGATCCAGGCGTCGGTCGGGGCCACTCCGGTCCAGGCCGTGATCACGGTGACCGCGACCGCGCTCATCGAGATCCGGTTCCTGCCGTCCCGCATCCGCGGCGGCCAATCCTGCGGCCTTCGGGTCACGCTGGATTCGGCGGCGCCGGCTTCGGGCGCGGTGATCTCGCTGACCTCGTCCGATCCGACCCTGGCCACAATCCCGCCGACGATCACCGTCGATCCGGGTCAGACCAGCAAGACGATCACGGTGCCGACTCGCCGCGTCTCGCGCGTCCTGGCGACGCAAGTGAGCGGTACGTACGGCAGCGTGACCTTGTTCACCGTCCTCACCGTCACCCGGTAAGGACCGATCTAAGGGCCGCGAGCACTCCGCTCGCGGCCCTTTTGCTTGCCTTAAGGGTCCCGTTCGGAGGTAAAACCGAAAACGTGAAGTCTCGAATGGGATGCTTCCTGCTCGGTTTCGGCACTGGCGCGATCACCGTCGTGGCCTATCAACGCCTTCGCGAACGCATCGCAACCGAGGATTACGAAAGGGTATCCGAGTCCATGGACGATAATCTGGCAAAGCTGGAGGCCCGCCTTGCCGAAGAGGCTCCGGCGAAGCCGTCCCGAAAATCGGCCTGAACGGTGGCCGAGCTTGGCCCGTCCCGTCTTTGATGCGGCAGCTTGCGGCCGTTTCGCTGGCCGTACCCTTGAGTGGAGCGCTCTTTGCCTTGGCAATGCCTCCGGGCGATGTTCAGGCATTGGGCTGGGTTTGTTTCATCCCTCTCTTTCTGGCCCTGAAAGGCGCCCGTTTTCTTATTGTTTGCCTTGCCCCGATCGGGGCGATGCTCTTCGGGGCGTACTTGACCACCACCGGCGTCTTTTACGCTTGGCCCCGGTTGGAGGGAGAGGACGCCTGGCACTACGCGGGCTACCTGATTTTCGGGCTAGTCACGCTTCCCGGCTTCGTCGTGGCCAGTCGGCCTGAACCCGGCGGGGCTGGCCGTCTGGCGTTGGTGGCGGCCACGTTCTTGTTTGGAGAGGGCCTGCTGCTGGCGTATCTTCCGGGCCACTTGGCGCTGACGCAATACCGTTCGCCCGCGATGCTGGGGCTGGCCTCCAACGCTTCGGTTTGGGGCGTTTCCTTCTTGTTGTGGTGGGTCCAACTTCTGCTCGCCTTTCGAGTTTGGGAATGGATGCAGAAGTCGGGCGCCCCCCATAAGGCGCTCCTCGCGATATCGTTGGCCGGGTTGGCGGCGATTGCCGTTCGCGAACACCCCGAGCCGTTCGGGCCGATGACTTCCGTCGGACCTCCGGCTCCAAAAACAATGCGGCTGGCGGTGTTTCAATCGCTCGACGCCGACTTTCGCAAGCTCTCCGAATGGACCCGTCAAGCCGGGCAGAACGGCTCGCACCTGGTGGTCTGGCCCGAGCTTTCGGCAGCGGGCGCCGCGGCGGGCGGCCGCACCGATACGCTCGAGAAACTCAGCCTCGAGGTGGAGAATGCCGCGTTCGTGACCACCTTTCCCGACGATGCGGAGCCGATGCCCCATAACGCGGCGAGCGTCTTTTGGCAAGGAAAGGAATCGGAACGCTACTTTAAACGCAAACCGTTCGGTGGCGAATCGAGCCAGCACCAGCCGGGCCACGGCTCCCGCGTCGTGAGCGCGAATGGGCTCTACGTCGGTTTGTTGGTCTGTTTCGACTCATGTTTTCCGGACGTGGTGGGCGCCTTTGGCAAGGAGAGCGTGATCCACTTGGTGGCGCTGCCCTGCATGGGTCCGGAATCGCCTTATGGCATGGTCCAAGCGGTGCATGGCGCGTTCACCCCGTTCCGTTCGGCCGAGCAAGGCTTGCCTATTGCTCGATCGGAGACTTCGGCGTTCGCGATGGTGACGGATGCGAAAGGACGGATCGTCGCTCAGGCGCCGCCCGGATTTCAGGGGGTGCTCTATGCCGATTTGCCACGGCGCCGGACGTATCCTCTCGCGAGCATGCTGCTTCCCCTCATTCACCTTGGGGTGTTCTTCACCGCGCCGGCGTGGGGACTCGCGTCCTTGATTCGAAGGAGGCGCAGCGGTCGCGCTCAGGCTTCTTTGGAGACGACCGATCCATCCATGCCGAGTTCGTAAAGCACGGGAACTCCGGTTCCCAATTCCAGCTTCACGACCTCTTCGCCGGTCAGCCCGTCGAGTCGCATGACGATCGAGCGGTTCGAGTTGCCGTGGGCGACCACGAGCACATTCTTGCCCTGGCGTATATCGCCCAGAATGCAGCGCTCAAAGAAGGGAAGGGTGCGCTCGGCGGTGTTCTTGAGCGCTTCGCCGTTGGGCGGAGGGACGTCGTAGCTGCGACGCCAGATATGGACTTGCTCCTCGCCGTATTGCTGCCGCATTTCATCTTTGTTCATCCCTTGAAGATCGCCGTAATGCCGTTCGTTCAGGGCCTGGTCGCGGATGACCGGGGTGGTCCATCCATTTGTTTCCAAGATGATGCGCAAGGTCTCCTGGGCGCGAGAGAGCGCACTCGTGTAGGCGACGTCGAAGGGGATGGAGGCGATGCGGACTGCGGCTTTTCGAGCTTCGTCCTTTCCTTGGTCGGTGAGGGGAACGTCGACCCAGCCGGTGAAGCGGTTTTCGAGGTTCCAGAGCGATTGGCCGTGGCGGATGAGTACGAGCTTGGGCATGCCCCCTTAGGATACTTGGAGGGCGGGGCCGGTCGATTGTGGATTGTGGGCTGTGGATTGTGGGTTGTCGTGTCGAACCTTCGCGTCTGCCTTCTGCCTTCAGCGCTGTGTCTTCGACGTTCTGTCTTCGGCCTTCTGCCTTCTGCAATACTCAGATCGATGGATCTTCGCCAAGCCCTCCTTGAGCGCTTCGATTACGATGCTTGGGCCAACCGCCAATGGTGGTCAGCGTTGGGGCGGTTTCAAAACCTCGAGCGCGCTCAAGCCGTTCTCGAACACATCCTGACCGCGCAGCGCGTGTGGCTTTCGCGGATGGGGGTCGAAGTGAGCCAAGCGGGGGAGAATCTGGGGATGGACGATCTCATCAACCTGGTGAATCGAGCCTGGAAAATGGTGCTCACCGATGGGCACCTCGACCAGCCGATCGTCTATCGCAATTCGCACGGCGTGGAGTACGTCAATACGATCGGCCAGATCGCCAGCCATGTCGCCAACCATGGGACCTACCATCGCGGCCACTTGCGCGGGCTGGCTCAATGCGAGGGGCTGGAAGGGTTCCCGGAGACCGATCTGATCGGCTTCTACCGCGAGAAGGGGGAGACGCGGCACTAGGGCCAGATGCGGGAGGGTAGAGGGTCAGAGGATCAGAGGGGTGAGGGATGAAAGGGGGATAGGGAGGGAACTCACGCTGCAACCCAGGAAATCTCCCATCCGTATCGAATAGTGAACGTCGGGCTGCGGCTTTCGGGCCGGCCCCGGCAAAACGATGCTCACGGTCTATATCTTCTTCGCGGTGATCGGCGGAGGTCTGATCGTGATGAGCCTCTTCGGCGGGGACCACGAGCATGGCGTCGACGTCGGCCACGATACGGATGTCGGGCACGATATGGACCACGATGTGGACCATGGCCACGACGGCGGCCACGGCGATGGGCCCTGGCTCCTGTTTTTCAGCTTGAGGTTCTGGACCTATCTGATCGGGGTGTTCGGCATTGCGGGCGCGCTGCTGACCCTCTTCAGCGATTCGAAGGAGCCGATGACCGCCCTGCTTTCCGGCGGAGCCGGCCTCATCAGCGGGCTCATCGCATCCAGCATCGTTCAGTTGATTCGTCGGAGCGAGGCCGATTCGACCGCTCGCGACAACGATTTCCTTGGCCTGCGCGCCCAAGTGACGGTCCCCATTCGCGAGCAGCAGATGGGCCGCATCCGCGCGACCGTCAAAGGCGAGCGCATCGATGTGCTCGCGGTTACCGAAGAGCCTCTGGCGTTGCCGGAAGGCTCCGAGGTTGTCATCGTCGGCATGGAGAATGGCCGCGCCACCGTCATGCCCCTGGAAACCCTCCTCGAGGAGAAAACATGATTGCCTTCGCTCCCGAAACCGCGCCTTGGGTTCAGAAGCTCACGGAGCTTTCCCCGTTGACTTGGCTCGGGGTGATTGCCGGATTCATTTTGTTCTTGGCCTTTTTCCGCTTCATCAAGAGCATCCTGCACCTCTGCCCCCCCAATGAAGTCCTCATCTTCGCCGGGCGCAATCGGCGACTGGCCGATGGCTCGATTCGCGGCTATCGCACGATCTTCGGCGGCCGAGGGTATCGCACCCCGTTCATCGAGAAGGCCCATTACATGAGCCTGCAGACGATGGAGGTGCCGATCAGCACGCGCGGCGCCTATTCCCAAGGCGGCATTCCCCTTAATGTGGATGCGATCGCGAACGTGAAGATCTCGAGCGATGCGATCACCGTGAACAACGCGATCGAGCGCTTTCTGGGCCGCGATCCGAACGAGATTCGTCGCGTGGCCAAAGAAACGCTCGAAGGCCATCTTCGGGGCGTTTTGGCCCGCCTGACGCCGGAAGAGGTGAACGAGGACCGGCTCAAATTCGCGGACGAGTTGGCCCGAGAGTCGGAGCTCGACCTTTCCAAGCTGGGTCTGCATCTCGATACGCTCAAGATCCAGCACGTCGGCGACGACCAGCACTATCTCGATTCCATCGGCCGCGAAGCGATTGCCAACATCATTCGCGATGCCGAGATCGCCGAAAGCGACTTCAAACGCGATGCCGAGTTGACGGAGGCGGAGGCGCAGGGCCGGGGGAATGTGAGCAAAGCGCAGGCCGAGGCGGCGATGTCGCAGATGAAAAACGAACTGCGAAGAATCCAAGCCGACCTCGAGTCGCAGGTCAAATCGGAAGAAGAGGTCACGTTGGCGGCGGCGCGAGAAGCCCGGGCTCGAGCCGAGCAGGAGTTGCAGCAATTCCGTGCCGAACTCGAAGCGATCCGGCTCCAATCGGACGCGGTGATTCCCGCCGAAGCCAACCGCACTGCCCAACAGCACAAGGCGCGCGGCGATGCGGCCGTCGTTCGGGAACGCGGTTCGGCGGTTGCCCAAAGCGTCGACTTCATGCACGAGGCATGGTCCAGCGCCGGCCAATCGGCGATGGCGATTTATCTGATCGATGAGATCGAAGAGATCCTCAAAATCGCAGCCAAAGGCGTCAGCAAGGTGAAGGTCGAAGGGGTCAACGTCATCGATTCGGGCCGGGGCCAGGTTTTGGCTCAGTTTGCCTCGAACTATCCGGCGCTGCTCAAGCTCGTCTTTGATTCGGTTCG
>CAYONY010000216.1:0-5815 GCA_964405415.1 uncultured Fimbriimonadaceae bacterium
ATCAGCGCCGCGTTCGAATCGAGAATCCAAACGAGCCAGCCGGCGTTCGTCCGGTCGAAGGTGACGGCCGGGTCGCCCTTACTGATCAGTTTGGGCTTAAGAGCCGCCATCCGATCGCCGGATTCGTTGTAGATTTCAAGGATGACGAGCTCGCCCCAAAAAGCACCTGGCTTAGCCAGCATGGTCTGTTGGATTTCGCCTTCAATACGGCCGGCCGCGATCCGGGCTTCGATAAGCACCGGGCGTCCAACGAGTCCGATTCCATCCTGGGCCAAGTTGGCGGTGACCGAGATTTTTGGCGCGCCCGGCGATCGTTGAGGCGCATACTCCGGCTTTTGCGGGCTCTCTTGGGAAGGCGACTCCGCCGGCTTGGCGGGCGGCTTTTGGGCCTGAGCCGGCGGGGTTGTTGACTTAGGCCTTTCTTTCGTTTGCTGGCCGCCCCAGAGGACGACCGCGCTCGCCCCAAAGGCAAGGACGGCCCCCGCGGCCAAGACAGTAGGAAGTCGCAAGATCGTCATGTTGATTACCGATACTGCTTGTCGTATTTGTCGCTGATGACGAACTGGTGAATGCAATCGCCCCTCTTGGTATCGGCCGGGCCGTACCGTGGCTGGGGCTGCCGATTGGCATCGTTGAGCCCCGTACCGACTGGACTTGAACAGAATGTTGTGCCGTGGGGCTCGATCTGGTAATGGGCAACGCGGGTGAAGGCGACTCCAGTTCGGACATAGGCATCCGCGATGCAATACCGCATGATGCAATCCCAATTCCCGCTATGCTGGCCCGAAGGAACGCCGATGTCGACTTTTAGCTCATTGGCGGCGCCGAACAAGTCGGCATTCGGATAGGGGACGAGACCGGCTTCTTTGAGCACTTGAATTTTGGCCCCGGTGGGTGAGTTCTCAAAGACCGCGTCCACCGGGTTGGAGATCAACGGAATGGCCGTCGACGTGCCCCGATACCACATCACGCCGCCATAGGGGTCCTTGTCACCGTGGTGATAAATGCCGACTCCGTGGCCCAATTCGTGGGCAACGAGCCGGTCGTCCCAATCGGTCAGCGGCCGTACCGTAGCCAATGCCTGGGCAAGGTTCCCGGAAGCGAAGGCAACCCGAACGGCAAACGTGTTTTTGGGCGGGCCCGGAAACTGCCGGCCTGGCATCCATAAGGTATAGCCCGAGTTGTTGCCCGCCACCGCTTTCATTCTTAGGCAGTGCTGCTCGACGATTTGGCGGTCGCTGCGCTTGTGAAAATTGATCACGAGCAGCTGATCGGCTTCGTTATCCAGAAGTTCCTCGTGGACCACCACTCCCGTGCGGTCTTGGAAGAGTTCGATGCCCCCCTCGGCTCGCGCCCCAATTTTGTTGATGACAAAGAGGTCCTTCTTTTTCGGGAAACAATTGTCTTGCCACTCTCCCCCTTGGTAGAAGCCACGATACTCTTCCCAAACCGAAAGCCCGTCACCGGGCGCATTGGAATCGCCAACCGGGTCCGTTTCATCGTCCGCATTGTCCGGTTTGTCCCCGACGCGACGGCTTCGCCATTCTTTGGCCAGATCCGACACCCCTTCGTCCCGAGAGGGAATAAGGATCTTGTTGGAGCCGGATTGACCCTGGACTTGGCAAGTCAGCATCCGGCCATCCGAAAGCTCGGCGGTTGCGGTAAGGTCACCGATCGCCGCGCCGTCGTAGCATCGGACATAGATCGTTCCCTTTGCCTTTTCGGCCAATGCGCCGTCCATGATTGCCGTCAGCTCCTCATCCTCCACGGTGTAATCGGGATGGTTTCTATCCTTCGCGGAGAGGAACCTGAGGTCCGGCTTTGGCGCCGCTGCGGCGGCCCCGGCGGCAGGGGGTGCCGGAGGGGGCCAATTCATGCAAACGCCCGGGTAGCGGCTCACTCCACTAAGCCTAAAGGTGACTTTCCTAACTTTGGCCCGCTCCGCCTCCGGAACCCCTGGCTCGGTGACCTCCCATTGGAACAGGAGCCCCGAGCCCGCATCGTCCTCATCTTCTCCGGGCCGGGGCCGCCACTTCGCATAAAAGGCGGGATCGTCATGGCTAAGGGTCAAAGCGGCTTGGGTGGGCGGGGTCGGCGAGATCTTGATGCTCCCCATGAAGTTGACGTTGGAGCCCCCGCTGGGACCCGTTGCCAACTTGACGGGGCCTTGAAAGGAAAGGCTAAACGAACCGTCCGCTTTCATGTCCGTGCGGATCTTTCGGCCCGCGAACTGCTCCGCCCATTCCTTCGCCAACCAAGCGTAGTGGTGGGAAGGCGGGGAGTCTTCTTCTCCGCTGTTTTCGGGGCTTCGCCAAACGTGGCGGACGGTCGAGCCTAGGTCGGTTCCGCCGACTTGAAACACCAAGTCATAGGTTCCCTTTTGCAAGTCGAGCACAAACTGGCACGTGCCGATGGCAAACCCGGTGCCGGCCCCGCGCCACGTGTCTTGGCGATTCCCCGACGTTGCATGGTTGTCGACTTGCCGCTGATAGGGGAACCATAAGCCCTCCAGGCGAGCCGGATTCTGCTCGCCGGCCTCGATGCGGCGATAGGTTTCGTCCGTCGGCGCCGCCATCCATCCGATAAACCGGCCCGGTTTCAGGACCTCCGCCGCATCGGCCGCAGTGGAGCTTAGTGGGGGAAACTGTCCCGCATTGACGAGGTTCAGCTCGATCGTGCCTCCGGATTGCGCGCTGATCTTCCAAGTCCGGTCGCCGCTGGCCCCCTGGCCGCTGAGGCTGACGTCATAGGTGAGGTACCACTTCTTCCGGCTCAACAATTGGTTCTTCTCGGCCTGGGTCAGCGGAGATGGGGCCGGAGTTTGCCCGACCGCAACGCCCAAGACGGCAAGGATTCCGAGGTGCCAGAGTCTCATTGGGGCAAGGTGTCCTTAATGAAAGGGGTCGTGGATCTTAGCGAACGGGCGAAGGCGGCGGGGCTCCCGTCTCCTTTTTGGGTTTCTCGAGCTTGACCGAAACGGAACGCTCCGACCAGTACTCTTTGAACACGACTTTATCGGGTTTGGAGAGGAGAGGCGCGTAGAAGACCATTCGAAATCGGGCTTCTTCACCGGGGCCGATGGCGGAATTGTTGAAGGGTTCGGGAGCGGAGTTCTTGAGCATCGCGTTGGGATAGGTCAACTCCGAACCGTCCGCGTCGGTCATCTTGGGCACGATGAGTGAACTATGCATGCCGGCCGGTTGAAAGCTGACGTTCTTGATGTGGACGGTGAGAACGACGCTGCGCTGGCCGGCGGGAGGCGCATAGGATCCGATCGGAAGGAGCTCATCCGCCATCTTTTCCACGGTGACATCCCATCCGCCAAGTTCAAAAGGCGTTTCTATGAGGCCCGCCCCCACGTCGCGAATGTCTTTGCCCTCGTTGTCGGCGAAGGCCCCGGCCAAAGGGGCCACCTTGTCCTTCATGTCGTAGCGGAGCACCGGCGTATCTTTGCCGCGCTGGATGATGAGCTTGTTCACCGGACCTTTCGGATGCATTTGGATGACCGTGATCGCTTTGATCTTCTGGGCCGGCTTCAGTTGGAGGCTGAGCGGCTCCTTGCGGTCCGGATGGTAGGCGGCGGCGCCATTGGCGGCGGTGCCGCCGGCCACAAAGTTTTGATCGTCCGGCGAAACCACCGTAAAGGTGAAGGATTGGTTGAAAAAGAACCGGTCGCGGGCTCCTGGGTTTTGAACGGAGTAGGTGACCAGAAGGAGTCGTTCACCCGGCTTGGGAAAAATATTCCGATCGGCAAGGAGCGTCCGGCTGGCAAACTCAGCCTTTTCAAGGGTGAACACGAGTTCCTCGCCCGCCTTGCCTAATTGATAGGGCGTCCCGATTTTGCCATTGTCGCCCGGCATCTGAACGGCGCCGGCCGCCGGCTTTTGAGGCGCCGGGGCCCCGGGTTTGGCGGGCGGCGCTTTGGGCTTGGGCTTTGCGCCTTGGCCCCCGGCAAAGGTCGCGGCAGCGATCGCAAAGGCAACGAGACTGGTTTGGCGCAAGGTCATGGCAGGCAGGCTCCTCTTGGGGAGAGACGGGTGGGGAGTTCGCCGGTTTCCCCCGGATTCCTTCCCAGATCGCCGAAGGCCCAGTTGGAAAAAGGGGCTACTTGGCGCACGTTTTCGTCTTACAATAGAGCCATGACCAACCGCGAAAAGACCGCTCACCTTCTGCGTCGGTTTGGATTGGGAGCCAGCCAGGCGGAACTGGATCTCTACGAGCCGATGGGCCCCAAAAAAGCGTTTGAGGCCCTGCTCGATTTCGACTCGACCCCCGACACCTTCAGCACCAACCCGTGGAGCTTTGTTTTTGGACCCAATGACCAGCTCAATTCGGAGCCGGGGCGCTTTGCCATGTGGTGGTCGTTGAAGCTCGCCTTGACCAAGCGTCCGGTTCAAGAGAAGCTGACGGTGTTTTGGCACGACCACTTCGCGATCAGCGCTTCGAAGGTGGCCAACGGCCCCCTCATGCACACGAACAATGAGACGCTGCGCGCGCATGCGGCGGGAAACTTCCACACGCTGCTCGTTGAAATGACGAGGGATCCGGCGATGCTGCGCTGGCTCGATGGCGAATCGAGCATCAAGGGTCGGCCCAACGAGAACTACGCGCGCGAAGTGCTCGAGCTTTTCACGATGGGCATCGGCAACTACACCGAGAAAGACATTCAGGAATTGGCGCGATGCTTTACGGGCTGGGGCTTGCGACAAGGGGCCATCTTGAGAGGGCAGCCTGCCCAAGTCAAACAATCCCTGATGCAGGCTCTGGAAATGGAGCAGCCCCTGATTGCCACCACATACGCCGACGCGCTACACGACGACCGGCCGAAAACCGTTCTTGGCAAAACCGCGAACTTCGATACCGAGAGCGCCTTGGCGCATATCGTCAGCCAACCCCAAACCGCGCGCCATCTATCGAAGAAGCTTTGGGAGTACTTTGCCTACCCCAACCCGGATTCCAAGGTCGTTGACCGGCTCGCCAAGGCCTTCACGACCTCGAAGTACGAGATCAAGCCGGTCCTGCGCGCCATCTATGACTCCCCGGAGTTTTGGAGCGAGAAGTGCGTCCGTCAGCAAGTCAAAAGTCCGCTCGACTTCACGGTGGCGCTGGTGCGGCAATTGGACTTGGCGCAGCGCATTAAGGCGGCGCCCGATGAGATGGCGATGATGTCCGGCTCGATGCCGATGGCGACCCCCATCACCCCCGCCCTTGCCGGCGTCGCCCAGCTCGTGGCCTCCCAAATGGCACGCCAAGGGATGCGTCTGTACTACCCGCCGGACGTGGCGGGATGGGATTGGGGCGAAGCCTGGGTCTCGCCGGCGATGATGACCGAGCGGATGCGCTTCGCCACCGCCTTGGTGGGGCGGGGAAGGCAAGGCGTGGTAGACCACCTTCGCGAGAAGCTCCACACCCCGAACCAGACCAGCGAAGGGGTCGTCGAGGGCTTTGCGACCCTCTTCGACGTGGCGGTTCCGCCCGAACGCAAGGCGCTGCTGGTCGAGGCGGTCGAAAAGTCGGGCGGCCCCAAAGCCCTCGAGCGGCCGAACACGGCGCCGCCGGTGCTTCAGAACCTGGCCCGACTGGTTTTCGGCATGCCGGAATTTCAGTTGTGCTGACCCCAGAGCCGACGCTCTGAGGTCGGCACTTGGGTCTTACGGGCCCGCGGCGCGCTGCAAGCGGAAGCGGAGTTTGTAGCGGCCGTTGTTGGTGGGCAGCCCGAGCTGGATGAATTGGAGATCGCGCTCAAACCCCGATTCGAGGGCGAGCCCTCGGTCGCGGTCTGAGAACATGAACTCGCGAATCTGGACGATGTCGT
>CAYONY010000217.1:0-544 GCA_964405415.1 uncultured Fimbriimonadaceae bacterium
TGGCTCGCTTGCAGCTTCGCAAGCTGGGCGTGAAGCTCACCGAGCTTCGCGATGACCAAGCCAAATACATCGGAGTGGAAAAGGAAGGGCCCTACAAGGCCGAGATGTATCGGTACTAAGGAAAAGGGGGCGCGGCTCCCTTGAGCGGCGCCCCTTTTTGCTGCCCTACCGGGCAGACTTTTCAACATTCGTCTCGGTTTTTCCCCATTCCGGGAAATCGAAATTGTCGGACTGTAGACTCGTATCATGACCCCGGAAGGGACGAGCTACGCCCGCCAAGCCTTTACCGCCGAAATGCAGAACCTGGAGCACGATCTGCTCCAAATGGGCAGCCTTGCCGAAGGCATGGTCACCCAAGCCGTGGAGGCTCTCACAACGCTCGATCATGGAGTCGCGATGGTGGTTGTCCGGCGGGACGACGATATCGACCGAAGGGACGTCGAAATCGAGGCCCACTGTCTTCGGATCCTCGTTCTTCAAAACCCCGCCGCCCGTGACCTGAGGGAAATCGGCGCGGTGATGAAGATCATTACCGACATCGAGC
>CAYONY010000217.1:554-5789 GCA_964405415.1 uncultured Fimbriimonadaceae bacterium
CGCATCGGCGACCTCGCCGTTGATATCGCCAAAGCGGCGATGAAAATCGAGGGCGAAATGGGCCAGGTCGGCTACGTCGACCTGCCCCGGATCGCCAATGTCGCCCGCTCGATGATCCGGCAGGCGCTCGAAGCCTTTATCAAGCGCGACACCGCCTTGGCCCTCACCGTTTGTGAGACCGATGACGAGGTCGACGATCTATACCGAACCATTCGGGCGCAGATTCACGAACATATGCGCGCCACGCCCGATGATGTGGTCAGCGCGAGCTGGCTCTTGCTCGCCCTGCACCATATCGAGCGCATCGCCGACCACGCGGTGAACATCGCCGAACGCGTGAACTACATGGTCACCGGCCAACTTACCCAGCTTGCCGCGAGCCACAAATCGGAGGGCCCGACGAGCGGATGAGCTTCCAATCGCCGGCGTGGTTCGTCCCTAGTGCGATGCAAGCCGATCTTATCGCTGCAATCGGGATTGCCGCCGGAGCCCTCGGGATGCCGCTTCCGACGGGGACGCCGACCGCGCCTCAGATCAGTGTGTCGATGCTCCACGAGGGAGCCGGATTGGCGGCGGCCGCCGGCGACCGGGTCACCGTCCACTTTGTCGTTCGCACCCAAGAGGGCAAGGAACTGGCGAACAGCTACAAGCGCGGGATGCCCTATACGGTTGAGATCGGCGAGGCGGGATCGTTCTGGCTGACCGTGCTCGATGGGGTTCGGGTGGGGGGCACAAGTCGACTCGCCGCCAATTCGAGCGAGTTCTTCGGCAAAGGCGGGGTCGCCTCGGTGATCCCGCCGGACACGCTTTTCTTGGCCGATGTGAAGCTCCTGAAGGTCGAAAAGGCGATGGTCGCGCGCAAGTCGGAGCCGGCCGCCAAGATCGGGCAAAGGTAGAATCGGTTCCATGCTCGCGAACCTGAAGGAGCTCTGGCGCTTTCGCGAGCTTCTCTATACCTTGGTCGAGCGGGAGCTCAAGATTCGCTATAAGAACAGCTTTCTTGGCTTCTTCTGGTCGTTGCTGAATCCGCTCATTACCGTCATTGTAATGACGCTGGTATTCAAGTACTTCTTGGGTTTTCAAACTCCAAGTTTAACCGCCTACATTCTGGCCGCCTATCTGCCATTTATCTTCTTTCAGATGAGCCTTTTGGACTCGGCACAGTCGGTCATTGTTGCTCTGCCGATTATTCGAAAAGTGTATTTTCCGCGTGCGGTCTTGCCGCTCGCGATGATCATTAGCAATTTTGTGCATCTCCTTTTGGCCCTAGGCATTTTTATGCTGTTCCTGTTGGCGGTTTTTCTCTCGGATCCTCGAGTGTCTCCCTTCCAAGCCACCACGCTTCTATTGCCGGTTATCTTATTGATCAACCTGGCTTTAGCAACGGGGCTCAGCCTGTTGATCAGTGCGCTGAACACGTTTTACGAGGACGTCAAGTACATCGTTACCGTCGTCATGTATTTGCTGCTTTTTCTGAGCCCGGTAATGTATTTCAGCGAAAATGTTATGGCGGCCTCGCTGCGGCACGGCGGCGATAAGTGGATCTACCATCTCTATCATCTCAACCCGGTGGCGATGCTGTGCACGGCTTACCGGAAAGTATTGGTTGCGCCGCAGGTGGTCGAGCTTCGCGGCGAGCGGCTCGAACCGCTTCCCCTCGATTGGGGGCTGCTCGGCATAACCGCCGCCATCTCTCTGGGCTTTCTCTGGCTGGGCTTTAAGGTTTTCTTCCGGCTTCAGTGGAAGTTTGTGGAGAGGCCGTGAACGAACCCGCTATCCACATTGCGGATCTCAGGAAGGAGTTCCTTCTCAGCCACTCGGGTATCGGGTCGCTCAAAACGATGTTTCTCTGGTGGCGTCGCCCGACTCTCGAACATCTCCAAGTCCTTCGGGGCGTCTCATTCGACGTGGCCAAGGGCGAATCGGTGGCGGTCATCGGCAAGAACGGAGCCGGGAAAAGCACCCTTCTCTCACTGCTTGCTCGGGTCTATCTGCCGACTTCCGGCGAACTCAAGGTCAGCGGCCGCGTCGCGCCGCTTTTGGAGCTTGGCGCCGGATTCCATCCCGATCTCACCGGCATCGAGAACGTGTTCTTCAACGGCGTCATTCTCGGGCTGACCCGCAAGCAGGTGAACGAGCGGCTGCCCCAGATCATCGAGTTCTCCGGGCTGGCCCACCACATCGATGCCCCCGTTCGCAGCTATTCGAGCGGCATGCTCGCGCGCTTGGGGTTTGCCTGCGCCGTGCATGTCGATGCCGAAGTGCTGCTCATCGACGAGGTGTTGGCGGTCGGCGACTACGAGTTCGAGCAGAAGTGCTACGCCACCATCGAGGCGTTTCAAAAGTCAGGGGGAAGCATCCTCTTCGTCTCCCACCAAATGGATGCGGTTCGACGCGTCGCGGACCGTGTCGTTTGGCTCAAGAACGGGCTGATCGAAGCTCAAGGCGACCCCGAAACGATGATCGCCAGGTACGAAAACGATAAGCCCCTTCCTTGAGGTTGGGGTTGGGGCTGGTGAACTCAGAATTCGGGTTTCGGTTTTCGCAATGACCCTTCCGGTCGGCCCACGTCTGACGACATCCACCCCCAGCCCCCTCCTTCAAAGGAGGGGGAGCCTACTCCACCGAATCGGCTCAAATCCGCGCCAGCACTTCTTCGCGATCAAACAGCTTCACGGTGAGCTTGATCGCAAGGAACGCTAGCACCAAGCTCGTCCCCACCGTCATGCCGAAGGCCGCGGGATCGAATTTGCCCAGCAGCGCCTCCCGCAGCACCCCCGCCGTGTTCAAGACGGGGACCAGGTGGATCCACCACTGCTTGCCCAGGTCGGTGAAGCCGATGAACTGGCTGAACACCGCCGGCATGATCACCACGAAGCTCACCAGCGTCAAATGGGTTTGCGCTTCCCGGTTGTTGCGCGCATAAGCCGAGATCGCCAGCAGAATGCCGGAGAACATCGCAACCAGCGGCAGCAGCGCCCCGAGCGTAGCCAGAAGCGCAATCGGGTTCAGATTGATGCCTTGGGGAAACAACCCCTTGGTTATGGGCAGGTTCAGCGAACCGACCACCAAGACTGCGATGAGTGACGTCAAACTCGAGGCTAGACACACTTGGAAGAGCGCCCAATACTTGCCCATCGCGATCTGAGCGCGGCTCGCGGGCGAAATCAAGAGGGTCTCAAGCGTGTTCTTTTCCTTTTCTCCGGCGCCCAAATCGCTGACGATGCTCATGCCGCCATAAAACGCCCAGATGACGATCAGGTATGGCAGAAGCCCGATGATCATCGAGCCCGCAACCGCTTTCTCCTTCTTGAGCTCCTTGCGCTCCAATTGAATGGGTTGCGCCAATTCCTTCGACAGGTTCTGGGTCTCCAAGATCGACTCGACCCGCTTCTTCGAAGCTTCGCCGATCTCCCGGTCGAGTTGGCTGAGCAAAATCGGGGCGCTCTGGTTGTCGGGGTCGAACGTGACGCGGAGCTTGGTAAGACCGGTCGAAGCGTCGCCCGGTCCCGCCTCGATCAGCAGTTCCAGCATTGCCTTCTGCTTGCCCGACCGCACCATCTCCAGGCCCGACTCCGGCGTCGCCACGTATTGAAGGTTGATCGTCCCCTTTGCCGCCAGCGCTTTGACAAACGACGAGTCCCGCGCGGATTCAACCACGAGCAGGGTCTGGCTTTTAGGTTTGCTCAGCGTCTTTTCAAGAAAGCCAAAGAGCATGAGGAACAGCAGGATGAGAAAAATCGGCCCGAACAGCGCGGAACTGAGCACGCGTTTGTCGCGCAGCATTTCGCGCGTCTCTTTACGGAAGATGTGGGCGGTCATGCGTTGGCGGCCTCCGGCATCTGCTTGATCATCGAAAGAAAAGCGCGCTCCAAATTGGTCTCACCCGTCTTGGCCTTGAGCTCGTCCGGGCTCCCTTCGCCACAAACCACGCCGTTATGCACCACCACCACATCGTCGCAGAGCCGTTCGGCCTCGCTCATGATGTGGGTGCAGAAGATGACGGTCTTGCCCTGGTCGCGAATGCCCTCGATGTATTCAAGGATGGTCTGGCTGGTCACCACATCGAGCCCGGTCGTGGGCTCATCGAAAAAGAGCACCGGCGGATCGTGAAGGATCGTTCGGGCGATGTTCACCCGTTGTTTCTGCCCCGTCGAAAGTTTGTCGCAGAGCCGATCGAGAAAGTCGTGGAGTTGGAGTTTCTCGATGGCGAAGCGACGGCGTTCCTCAAGCTTGGCTCCGCTCAGCCCGTAAAGCCCGCCGAAGTAGTCCAGGGTTTCCCGGCCGGTCAGGCGGCCGTAAAGCGCGGTGGAATTCGACATGAAGCCGATGCTTGCGCGCACTTTTTCCGGCTCGCGGATCACATCGAACCCGGCCACCGAGGCGTCGCCCTCGGTCGGGCGGATCACCGTGCTGAGCATGCGAAGAAACGTCGTTTTGCCCGCTCCATTCACCCCGAGAACGCCCAAGATGCGGCCCGGATTCGCGGAAACCGTAATGCCATCGACCGCCCGAACGACGCCCCGCTTGGCGTCCCGAAACTCCTTGCGGAGCCGGAAGGTTTGGACCATGGGCGGGAGTCTATACCGTGGCGACGCGCGGTTCAGCCGAAGGCCCTAGCCAAGAAGTCGTTCATGGGCTGGGCGGCGCGAAAGTGATCCAGGATGAATACGTCCAAATCGTCTCGGAGGAGCTCCTTCACCTCGTGCTCGCCCCAGTAGTAGAACTGCTTGTGGAACAGGATCGGCAATTTGGCGGCGGCTGCCTTAAACTCGGGAGGAAGGATTTTGTTGGTTTCGCCGGCGATCTTCCCGAAGTACTTTTGAAAGGGCGCATCGGCAAGGCGAGCTTCGAACTCCGCCGGGTTCGCCATTAGGTGCCGCCGCATTTTGGCGATCTGGTCCGGTTCGAGCGCATAGTAGCCGCTGGCGACCCCGAGCACCCGCGGGTCGAAATGGAAGTAGATCCCCGGCACGTCAAACGCGCGCCGGCCGCCCCGTGAAATCGAGGCGCCCGCGTTGGTCTTGTAGGGCGTCTTGTCCTTGCTGAACCGCACATCCTTGTAAATGCGAAAAATTGCGTCCTTGGGCGTCATCGCGATCGCCGGGTCGAGGGCTTTCATCTGCTGAATGAGGACGCCGACAAAGGCCTCCATCGGTTTCTTTACCGAAGCCTCGTAGCGCTTTTTGTTGGCCTCGAACCAAGCATTTTCGTTATTGTGCTCAAGCTCTCGGA
>CAYONY010000218.1:0-5410 GCA_964405415.1 uncultured Fimbriimonadaceae bacterium
CTCGACGTAGCGCTGGACCGATTGGAGGAAGGAGCCCGACGACACGCCGCTGATGCCGGCCACGAGCCAGCCTCCGAAGACGGCTGACCAGATGCCCACCAGCGCCAAGATCGGGAGCATGAGCACCCCGGCCACGACCCTTGGAATGACGAGGTAATTCGTGGGGTGGACGCTGAGCATTTTCAGCGCGTCGATCTGCTCGGTCACCGCCATCGTCCCGATTTGGGCGGCCATCGCGGAGCCGCACCGGGCCGCCACCATGATCCCGGCCAAAACCGGGCCGATCTCGCGGGTGGCGGCAAGCCCCACCGTGCCGCCGGCGAATTGGGTGGCCCCATAACGAACCAGGAATTCGGTGCTGTAGAGGGCGAGAACCGCGCCGGAAAAGAAATTGGTCAGCGCGACGATGGGAACGGAAGACGCCCCGATGAACGCCATCTGGCCCATTGTCTCGCCGGCCTCGACGGGTCGCGTGAAGAGGCGCTTAACCGCATCCCAAAACAGGATGCTGCACTCGCCGACGAAGGTCAGGGCGGCGACCAACGGATTGACCCGAAAGATGGGGATCAGCTCGTCGATCGCCTTGAGCGCCATTGGCGCGAACGATACCCGCCTACTTCTTCACAAATGCCATCTTCGCGCCGCCGGGACCGGCCTGATCGTTTACCAATTTTCCGCCCGATTCGACGCGCAGGTTCATATCGTCCGATTTCGACGTCGATTTGCCGCCTTCCGGCATTCCGAGCATTTTCTCCATCTTAAGGTTGCAGACGCCATCCTTCACGTGCCACTTCCCTTCCATTTCGAACATGAAATTCAGGTGGAACGTGTTGTCGGCAAAGAGCTCGAGGCTCGCCCCCTTGAGCATCGCTTCCGCCATCTTCAGCTCGCCGGCGTCCTTTTCGGAAAGTCCCTCGGGTTTCGCGCCGTGCAGTTCCGCGCCGTACGAGCCGACCAGCGCCTTTTCGGCGTCAGATACGGTCGAAGGGCCGGACTTCTTGGCGCTGTCTTCGCGGCGCTTGAACACCATCACGCCTTCGCTAGGCTTGCTGTCTTTATCTTTGAGCGTGATCTCTTTGCCGTCAGCGGAGATCTCGGCCTCCATCGGATCGGTCTTGGCCATCGGGTTCTGCTTTTTGGCTTCCTCAACCGTCATGCCCATCGCGGTTTCCGGGGTCAGAGTGAGTTTGTTGCCGTCGCGTTTGACCTTGCCCTCGACGGGAATGCCCATCAGGGAAAGTGAGAAGGTGTCCTCGGTCTTGAACTCCAGGGAAAGACTTCCCAGCATCATCGAGGCGAAGGCCTCCCCAAGCTTGGCCGCCGGATCGTCCTTGCTGGTTTCGGGCATCTTCAACTCGCCTTTCCACTTGCCCACGAGGGTCGGGCCCTTCGAAGTTTCGGGCGACGAGGAGGCGCCATCGCCTTTGGCGCCGAGGGCGCCGCTCCCTTTTTGGCCGCAGCCCACGACGAGGAGGGCGGCAAGCGCCACGAGTACGGAGATTCGGTTCATACCAACCATAGTTTTCGGTCTTCCCTTTCGGCTAGCTCATCCGTTCGACCACGTAATGCGCGAACAATCGCAAGTCGTCGGCGGACGGCCCATAGTCCGAGACGACGGCCAGGGCCGACTCGATTTCGGATTGGGCGATGTTCCGCGCCGCTTCCGGACCGAACGCGGCCGGATAGGTGGCTTTTTGGCGGACGCGATCGCTCCCCGCCGATTTACCGAGCGCGGCGGCGGTGGAGAGCTCATTGAGCAAATCATCGGCGATTTGAAAGGCGAGGCCGGCATGTTCGCCAAAAGCCGTAAGGCGGACCCCATCGGCCTCCGAGCCACCGCCGAACCGGGCGCCGATCGCGCAGGCGGCGCGGATGAGGGCGCCCGTTTTGCGCTGATGGATACGGCGGACGGCGTCGGGTCCGGTCGGCTTTCCTTCGGCGAGGACATCCGCAACTTCGCCGCCCACCAATCCGCGCGGGCCGCTGGCTTCGGCCAAGAGGCGGATGGCGGCCGCATCGACCCGGGGGTCTTGGGCAAGCACCTCAAACGCCAAAGCGAAAAGCGCATCGCCGGCCAACACCGCGAGGGCTTCTCCGAACTTGACGTGAACGGTGGGCTGGCCGCGCCGCAGGGCATCGTCGTCGATGGCAGGAAGGTCGTCGTGGACGAGCGAAAAGCAGTGCACGAGCTCGACCGCGCAGCCCGCATCGAGCGCCGATTCGGCCTGACCTCCCACCGCCGCTGCGGAAGCCATGCAAAGCGCCGGCCGCAGGCGCTTTCCCGAACCCAGAACCGCATAGCGCATCGCCTCAAAGAGGTCGGGTGGCTCGTCGGCGATGGGGGTGAGCAGGACCTCCAGCCGCGCCTCGGCCATACCGGCATAGGCTTTTAGGCGGGCTTCAGCTTCCACGGGGAGAGTGTATCTCGTCGGCGGGTTGACTCGGGACCGAACCGCCTCGCGTCCCTATCCCGGTAGAATCGGCTTCATGGCGGAGATTCGTCCGTTTCGAGGGTTGCGCTATTCCCCTTCGGCAGGTCCGCTGCACCAATTGGTCGCGCCGCCTTACGACGTGCTTTCTCAGGACGAACGCGACGCCTACGCCGCCAAGAACCCTTGCAATATCGTGCATCTCACGCTGCCGGAAGGCAAAGACGACGATCGCAGCAAGATGGTCAAGTACGCCAAGAGTTCGGCTCTGCTGGCCGAATGGCGGCGCGAGGGCAAATTCAAGCTCGAGGAATCGCCCACGTTTTATCGTTATACGCAAACGTTTTCCACCCCCGATACCGGGGAAGCGAAGGTGCGGACCGCGCTGCTCGGGCTGATCAAGGTCGAGCCCTATGATAAGGGCATCGTGCTTCCCCATGAGCAGACGTTTCCCAAGCACAAGGAAGACCGGTTACGGCTCTTGGAGGCGACCCGAACGCACCTTGAAAGCATCTTTGGCCTTTATGAAGACGACGCGGGGACGCTTCATCGCGCGATCTCGGGCGCGGCGGCGGCAGAAAGCCAGGCGATCGCCACCGACGACGGGATCGAACACCAGTTCGAGCGGATCGACGATCCAGCGATCTGTTCGGAGATCGCGGCCGCCTTTCGCGACAAGCGGATCTGGATCGCGGATGGGCACCATCGGTATGAAACCGCGCTGAATTTTCGCGCGGCGCTCGGCGAAAAGCCGGGGCCTGTGGCCGAGGACTACATGATGATGGCCCTGAGCAGCATGGCCGATCCGGGGCTGGTGCTTCTGCCCACGCATCGAATGCTCGCCGAGCTTCCGATCGGATTGGCGAAACTCGAACCCCTGCTTCAGACGCGCTTCAATGCGCGCCGCGTGCCGAACGCGCAGCTTCTGCCGGAGCTCCATCGTCTAGCCGGGTCCGGACGGGTGGTTTTTGGGGTCGCGCTCCCTGGCGGATCCGGTTACGTCTTGACCATGCCCGACGCGAAACAGGCGCTCAAGTGGATCCCGGGTGAGGCCTCGGATCGGCTCAAGACGCTCGATGTCACGATCCTGCATACCGTGATCTTCGAGCAGCTTCTGGGCCTTACGGGTCATGACTATGCGAGCTATACGCGCGATCCGGGAGAGGCGGTGGGCAACGTTGGCCACGGAGTGGCCGCGTCGTTTTTGATGAACGCCCCGAGCATCGACGATATGAAAGTGATCGCCCTCGGCGGCGAGAAGATGCCCCAGAAGAGCACGTATTACTATCCCAAACTCCTGAGCGGACTGGCGGTCTGGTCCCTGGCGGACTTCGCCGGATGACGATCCGCCTTTTGGGAACCGGCGCGGCCGAAGGGATTCCCGCGATATGGGGCGGCACGCGGGTGAGCGAGTATGCGCGGCAGCATGGGGGCCGGGAAGTGCGAACGCGGTGTGGGGCGTTGATCGACCGGCACCTCAAGATCGACTTGCCGCCCGACACGAACCACCATCTGCTGCGCGATGGGCTGGATGCGCGGGATTGGAGCGCGCTGTTCTTCACCCACAGCCACGACGATCACTGCGCGCTCACCGAGCTTCAATACGGGCTCTACCCCTTCAACGAGGAGGAAGCGCTGGGCTTTACGATCTTTGGGAACCCGACGGTCTGCCGGTACATTCGCGAGGCTTACCCCGATTGGCCGATGGACGTGGAAGAGACCCGCGCGTTTGTCCCGACGGCCTTTGGCGAATACACGATCACGCCGATCCTTGCCAACCATAAAGATGATGAAGAAGCCCATAATCTTATCATTTTCGATGGCGAAACGACATTTCTCTATGGCACCGATACGGGGGTGTGGGGCGATGCGACTTGGGATTTTCTGCAAGACGTGAGGCTGGACGGTTTGGCGATTGAATGCACGGAGGGTCGTGTCGATTCGGGATACTCTGGCCACCTCAACTTGAAGAAAATGATCGACGTCGTGCAGCGATTGCGGTCCGAGGGCACGCTCAAGCGCGACGCTTACGTCTGCAGCACCCATCACAGCCATAACGGAGACATGACCTATGCCGAATTGGCCATCGAATTGGCGCCCTACGGCATCGAGGCCGGGTTCGACGGGCACGAATTCACAATCTAGGGCGGCTTTGGCGGGGTTTGGCCCGTCCCTTTTCTTAGCCAAGGGAGTGGAGAGGAAGGGCCACCGGACGGCCACCCAGCTTTCAGCCCGCAGTTTGCAGTTCGCCGCCGGCAGATTCCCGTTGCCGGCAACCTATACTTAGCCTATGTCCCTCACTGGCAAGTGGTACGGATTTGGACGCGATCCCCACTTTGACGCGGGCCTGCGCGCGCTGGAAGCCGAGCTCTCCGAAGAGGCGGCGGAGGCCTTTCGGGCGGTTCTGAAGTATTCCAAGGCGCCAGACCTCAAGCGCCAGGCCAAGGGGCTGCTGGTGGGCGCGCTCAATTCGCTGGCCCAGCGAGCGCTTGAAAAGGGTTCGCCCAGTTTGGCGCGCGAAGCGCTGCGCGAAGCGATCGAGCACGCGCCGGGATACCCGGACCTATGGCTGAGCTTGGCGGTCGCTTCGGGGCGATTGGGCGACGAGGCGACAGAGCGCGGCGCGGTGGAAAAGGCGCTCGCGCTGAACCCAAAGTTTCCCAAAGCGTGGCTCTACAAGGCGATGATGCTGCTTCGGATGTCGAAGGAAATCGAGGCCCACGAAGCGCTTTTGAATGTGCCGACGGAGTCGCGGCCGCAGGGCCCGGCGGACTTGATGGAGGAGGCGATCCGAGCCACGTTTGAAACCAAGGGCGACGAGGCGAATGTGCTGATGGGGCAGGCCGACCATGCGGTGAAGGAGCGGCAGTACGACGTGGCGGCGGTGCTTTATCGGCAAGCGGTTTCGCTTCCGACCGGTGCGGTTACCGCAGGACGGTGACGGCGAGAGTGGGATCAACCATGAGAAAGGTCTGCACGGC
>CAYONY010000218.1:5420-5752 GCA_964405415.1 uncultured Fimbriimonadaceae bacterium
CGGTTTCGCTTCAGCCCAAGTATGCGGACATCCGGTGTAAATTGGGGCAAACGCTTCTGGAGCTTGACCACCTCGAGGAGGCGGAGAGCCACTTTCGGGCGGCGGTGGACGTGAATCCGAAGTATGCGGACGGGTGGGCGCAGTTGGGAATCTCGCTGAAGCGCCAGCGAAAGTTTGAAGAGGCCCAGAGCGCGTTTATGAAGGCTTACGAGTTGGACCCCTCGCATCCGGTGGCCAGGTTGGAGAGGGGTTAGGTCCTATTTCACCGCCCAACTTCGCAGGGTGTAATCCATGCTTGCCGAGAACGCGGTCTTGCCGTCTGGCGTGACCAC
>CAYONY010000219.1:0-5752 GCA_964405415.1 uncultured Fimbriimonadaceae bacterium
TGCGCTATTTCAACGCCGCCGGCGCCGATCCTGAGCGCGAAATCGGCGAAGTCCACGACCCCGAAACCCACCTCATCCCCAACGCCCTCCAAGCCGCCGCCCAAGGCCGGCCCCTCGCCGTCTTCGGCGACGACTACCCCACTCCCGATGGCACCTGCATCCGCGACTACGTCCATGTCAGCGATCTGGCCGACGCCCACGTCCGCGCCCTTCGCAAAGTCCGCGAAGGCCAAAACCTCATCCTGAACCTCGGCACCGGAACTGGAAACTCCGTGCTCGAAGTCGCCCAGGCCGTCCGCAACGTCACCGGAAAGCCCCTCGAAATCGACCTCCGGCCTCGCCGTCCCGGCGATGTCGAAGCCCTCTTCGCCTCGCGCGACAAGGCCAAGCAAACGCTCGGCTGGGAGCCCCGATTCACCCAGATCGAGCCGATCGTCCAAACCGCCTGGGAGTGGGCCCAAGCCGTCCCTCCGCGAGGGAGCTGAAGCCGGTGCGCTTCCTTCGCCCCCTATCCCTGGCCTTGCTCGGCCTCACGCTGCTGCTGGCCGCCGTCGCCTCCCTTCGTTGGCGAATGGAGCACGATACGCCGCTTCTGACCTACTGCGCGTTCCTCATGAAGGAGCACGGCCTCGTCCCTTACCGCGACTTTTTTGAAACGAGCATGCCCGGAACCTTCGCGTTTCATTACGCCGCGGTTTCTCTCTTCGGCTACGGCGACGCCGCGTTTCGCGCGCTCGATCTGGGGCTCCTTGCCCTCCTGTTGGCCATGGCTTTCGGATTCATGCATCGTTTCGGCCGCTATCCGGCCGCCCTCGCCGCCCTCACGTTTGGACTCGTCTATTTCGCCGGCGGTCCTTCGCTCAGCCTCCAGCGCGACTATCTGGGTGTCTTTCCGGTCGCGGCTGCCTTGCTGCTCATTCCCGCCGCATCCGATCGGCCTTCGGGGTGGGGTCGTTTCGCCTTCGCCGGGTTTCTCTTTGGCTTGGCGGCACTCATCAAACCGCACTTCCTCGTCGGACTGCCCGTGGTGGTCGGTGGGCTCCTCGCTCAAAACCGCCGTTACGCCCCGATCGGGAGATCGACGGGAATTCGCCTAGGCTTGGCCACGTTCGCCGGGTTCGCGCTGCCCGTGGGCCTCACCCTCCTCTGGCTCATGCAGAACCAGGCCCTCGGGCCGTTTCTGGATATGGCGCGGAACTACTTGCCCCTTCACAATGCCCTCACCGGCGGGCTCGACAATCCCCCGTTTCTTGAAAAGCTCAGCTATCGGGCGGAGAGCACCCTCCAATTCGGCGGCTATGGCCTCCTCCTGATCGTTGCCCTGCTCGCCGGCCGGCGGCTCCTGCGCGCCCTTCCCGCCGGCGATGCCCTTCGGCCGTCGGTTTTTGTCCTTCTTTTCGGCGTGCTCGCCTTTGCGATCTATCCCGCCATCGCCGGCAAATTCTGGGATTACCACTATATGCCGCTCGCCTTTTTCGTCTCGCTTGCCGCCGCGCTGCTTGCGGTCCCCGCCCCCGAGTCGAATCAGGAGCGCCCAGCCTCTGGCGCGACCCTGGCCGCGATCCTCACCCTGGCGATCTTGATTCAGGCCAATGTCGTCCATACCGGGGCCCAAGCCGTCGCCCTTTTCACCGGCCGATCCCAACCCAAACCTCCCAATGGCGGCAAACCCGATGCGATCGCCGCTTGGCTGCGCGAACGTCTTCAGCCCGGCGACACGGTTCAGGCCTTCGACGTCACCGGCGGCGCCGTCCACGCGATGCTCCTTGCCCGAGCCAAACTGGCGACGTCGTTCCTCTACGACTATCACTTCTATCATCACGTTGAAAACCCCACCATCCTGGCAATGCGCCGAAAGTTCCTTTCGGAACTCGAAGCGGCGCGGCCTCGCTTCATCATCGACATGATCGAAGGCAAACCGCGGCCGATTGGCCGCGAATCGTCGCCCGATTTCCCCGGGCTCGACCGCTGGCTGGCTGAAAACTACAAGGTCGCGGAAGCCCCCGGCCCCTATCGCATCTTAGAAAGGCGCGGCTAGTCGGCCGCCGGTGCGCGGGTCTTCACCGTTGCCGGAACCCCCTCCACCCAGTCCATCGCTTCGGGCACCAGCCCGCCCAGCGTCGTATTTCGCCCGCCCGGATGAACCACCAAGCAAAGCCGGCGCCGCGCCCGGGTGAGCCCGACGTAAAGCAGGCGAAGCTCCTCCTCTCGATCGCGCGCCTTCCGAAGCTCGGTGTTGAATTGGTGGAACATTGAGCCGCCCGCCTCGAATTTTGCGGTAACCAGGCCATGGGCTTTGTCGATTTCCAATTCGCCCATCGGCCGCTCTTTGCTCAACGTTTCCGGGACCACGACCACCTCGAACTCCAGCCCTTTCGCTTTGTGGAGCGTCATCAGCGTCACTTGGTTCCCCTCTCCTTCGTGCGCGGGAGCATCGCCCTCGTGGTGGCGCAGCTCGCGAATCTCGCGAAGCCGAAGCGCAAACGAGCGGGCATCGGCCTCCGGCATCGAAGCCGCGATGGCCAACAGCTTGCGGACATTGGCCAGCGTCTGCACGCCCCGGGGGCGCCGAGCCACCGTCTCGAAATAGGGGGAACGGGCCAGTACGGAGCCCAACAGCTCCCATGCCGACATCCGGTCGGCAAACCGCGCCAAGGGCTCGAACCACCCACGAAACCGTTCGATCTTTTCGCGGTCCGCCGCGACGGGCGATTCCCAATCGGCCAGGGCGGCAAAAACCGGCTTGCGTTGGGCGAGCAGCACGATCGAATCGAAGGTGAGTCCCGCAAGTGGGCTGTTCAGAACCGCCAGCATCGAAAAGTCGTCGGCCGGATCGGCGAGCGCGGCCAGCACGTTCGCCATATCGCGGACCTCCAGGCGCAGGTAATACCGCTCGCTTCCCCCGACGATCGCCGCGGGAATGCCGAGCGCCTCCAATCGCGCCAAAAGGGCCTGCGCGTAGCTGCCGGTGCGAACGAGCACCGCGAGATCCCCGGGGCTCTCGCCTTCCTGAATCAGCTCGTGGATCCAGTCCGCTACTTGCCCGGTGTCCTTGGTCTTCTGAATCCACATCTCGACGCCCGGGTAGGTCGGCTCGGCGGGGGCGGCGGAAGCGGCCATCGGAGGGTAGTTTTCCTTCCAGATCTGCGAGAAAAGGGCATCGACGAAGTGAAGAATTCCATCTTGCGATCGCCGATTCTGAGTAAGCGGCAAGGTCGGCGCCGCTTGGCTTCGGGCCTCGAAAAGGGTCAGGTCGGCCTGACGGAAGGAGTAGATCGATTGCTTGGCGTCGCCGACGAAAAGCTGATGGTCTAAGCCCAACGCGTCGATCAAGTCATGCTGGATCGGGTTCAGGTCTTGCGATTCGTCGATCAGGGCCGCCCGGTATTGGGCCCGCATCCGATCTCTCGCCGGTTCGTGGTCTTTAAGAAGGTGGACCGTCCGGCGCTCCAACTCAACAAAGTCGACCGCGTGGTCCACAAGGTTGGCCGATTCGAAGGCCTCCCACGTGCGGCAGGCCAACTGAACCAGTCCGCAGGCATCTTCGGCACATCGCCGGTCCAGCGCTTCGCTCGCCGCCGCATTGGCCTCGCTTGGGAGGCCCTTGGGCGCGCCCTTGATCCCTCGATAGGCTTGCTTTAAGCGAATTCCGAACGGCAGCCCGGGATGTTGGGCGGCCAAGGCTTCCCGCACTTCCTGCGGAGCCGCCTCCACCATCAGCCGCTTCCAAAGGTCAAGCACCCTCTCCGGTTCCGCATAGTTCGCCTCCAGCCAATCGCGGCTGAGCGTCGACCCTCGAAGCGAACCGACGATCGACCGCAGGGTCTCCTCGATCGCCCCGTGGGGCGAAAGGCTTTGGTAGCGCGGCTTTCCGGCCAGCCGAGCCACCAGCGCCTGCGCCAGCGGAACCCCTTCGAGATCGGCGATCGCCTCCTCGATGGCGGCCGACATGCGGCGCGAAGCCTCCGTTTCGTCCAGAACGACAAAGTCGGGATCGAGCCCGGCGTCAACAGAGCACTCGCGAAGCGCCCGCTCGCAAAAGCCATGGATCGTCTGGATGGGCCCGGTCTCCGCGATCTGGGCTTCTTCGCGTCGCCCCGCCTCCGCCAGCGCGCCGACGATCCGCTTCTTCATCTCCGCCGCCGCCTTGCGCGTAAAGGTAAGGGTGAGGATCTGGTCGGGCCGCCGGCCCTCTTCGACGAGCCGCAGATAGCGGGCGACCAGGGTGGCGGTTTTGCCCGTTCCCGCCGAGGCGCGCAGAACCAGAATCGGCCCCTCGTGGGCGATCGCCGCGCGCTGCTCGTCGCTGGGAATGAAGGGTTTAGGCGTCATCCGTGCCCCCATCGAGAGCAAAGGGGTCGACCGGATCGCCCCAATCTTTCGCGCTTCGACAAAGCTCGCCGTAGTCGCACGTTCGACAATGGTCGCCCGCGATCGGACGGACCTCCCCGGCGGCGATCCGGGCGGCCGCTTTTGCCAGAACCGCCTTCACCCGCTCAAAAAAGGCGCGCTTGTCGCCCAGGTCCACGACTCGCAACTTCTGTTCGGTCCGACTTTCGAGTTCGACCTCGGGCTTGCGCGGCAAGACGAAGAGCACTCGCTCGCCACTCAGCGTATCCACTTCGAGCGCCACATCCGGCTTTCGCTTGGCCAGGGCAAACAGATACGCCCCGACCTCGGCCAACTCGTCATCCTCAATCCTCTCAAGCCCTTTTTCCACCGGCATTCGGCGGGCGCCATAAAGCTGCCCCACCGCATAGCCCTGCATCTCTGAAACCACCGGAATCTGCCCGCGAAGCCGGATGCGGCCTTCGCCCGCCGGCAGTTCCGCCGCCGTTCCCGCCTCGCCGAACGCCGCGTTTGGCGAAGCCGTGCCGGGATCCTTCTCCCAGATTTCCCGGGCCAAAAACTCCCTAGCGATCCATTCCCGAATGAGCCGCTCGCCGCCCGCCCGCATCAGCCGCGCGTCCGAAGGCGAGAGTTCCGGGCCGATCGCTTCCATCTCCGACTCCAACGCCCGCCGCAACGATTCGCGGGCCGCCTCCGGGCTCGGCGCCCCCGCCAGACCGACGGCTTGCGGTAGCTGGCGAAGCCGCCACCAGCGCGATTCGGCCCGCTCCGCAAAGACTTTGAGCCGACGCTTGAACGCATATTGGAACGGGCAGCGGATCGCATCGCGCAATTCACTTGGCGAGACCCCTTCGTCCTCGCCGCCCCGAACGGCCAATTCCGCCGTCTCGTCGCAAAGCTCCGGCGGCGAGGGCCAGACTCGAGTGTCTTGAAGGGCTTGCGAAAGGCGACGATCCGCCTCGAAAAGCAGGTCTTCCGGGGGAGGCGTCAGCGCCCCCGAAGGCAGCACGGCCTCCTTGATCGCCCCGCCGCCGACCCGGCGCACCTCGTCCAGATAGAACGCGGGCGTATTGTCCCGGTCATCCTCAACCTGGGGGTACATCAGCACCAGTTCGCGGCCCGCCGCCGCGCACAGCCGAACCAGTTCATCCCGCTCGGCGGCGGCCTCGTCGCGCGAGGTGGGCAGCCGGGGCCGATCCGGACTCAGGGCGTCGATCGCGGCCCGCTCCTGGTCGGAAAGCACCGGGTCTTCGCTCCGCCGCCGGGGGAACGAGCCTTCGACCATGCCCAGCACAACCACGACGTCGGCGCCGCCCAAGGCCGCCGACGCACTGGCCACCGTCACGCCTGGCGCCTCGCCCGGCGCCACCACGAGCTCGTTCTGCCTGGCAAGGTTTTTCAA
>CAYONY010000220.1:0-5733 GCA_964405415.1 uncultured Fimbriimonadaceae bacterium
CGCTGATTCCTGGCGAATATTCCATTCGAGCCAAGATCGAAAACGAGAAGTCAGAAGGCGAGGGATGGAAGGGCAAAGCTTGGTCGCCGCCCACTTGGCTCACGGTCAAACCCGCCAACGCCGAACTCGAAGCTGATGAGGAACGCCTCGTGGCATCGGTCGAGATACGGGTTGCCGCCATTCGAGGCCTCTACGCCGAAGCGCTTCTGGCCTGCGATCGGCATTTGGCGGCCAAGCCAAATGACCCCCTCCTCTTGGAGGAGAAAGGCGATGTGCTCTTTCGAATGGGCAAGCCGACGGAGGCCCTCCAAGCTTATGAAGCCGCGCTAAAGGTCCCCCGAGAACGGGAAGAGAACTCGATCGAAGAACCGCCCTCTGGCCTCTTGCGAAAACGGCAATTCGCCGTCGAGGCGGTCAAGAAGTCGGGATAGTGCGCGTCCATTAAGCATGGCCTCCGCTAAGATTGGGGCTTGAATTCTTCAAACGCGCCGGGGTCGGCTCGCTATCTCCGCAAGTTCGCGGCGCTAGCCGTCGTGTACTTTCGCGAGTGCTTCGCCTACCCCGCGACCGCCGCCATCTGGATCGTCGCCGATACGGTTGTCGCCGTCATCCTTCCCGCCGTCTGGCTGGCTTCCAATCCGACGGGCGACCTGATTGCCGGCTACACGCGCACCGAAATCGTTACCTACTATCTGGTTTCGATCATCCTGGCCCAATTCGTCACGTGCCACCTCATGTGGAATGTCGCCAACGACATCCGGGACGGGTACTTCTCCGCCCACATCGTCCGGCCGTTTTCCTACTTGGCCCAAGCCACCGCCCGGAACCTGGCCTGGCGGCTCTCCAAGCTCCTGATATTCGTCCCGATCGCGTTTGGCTTCTATTTCGCTTTTTTGGGCACGTCGGCGCCGGCGACGCTTCATTTCACGCCCTCGTTTTTCGCGGCGGTCCTTCTGGGCCATGTTCTGAGCTTCCTGTCCGCCTTTTGCCTCTCGCTCATCACCCTCTGGACGGTCGAGAGCTTCAGCATCATGGAGGTCTATTACGTTCCGGAACAGATCCTCTCGGGAAGGCTCGTTCCTTTGGCGGCCCTGCCAGGCTGGGCCCTGGCCGCCGCCGACGTCCTCTACTTTCGCTATACGGTCGCGTTTCCAACGGAAATGGTGCTGGGACGACTCTCGGCGTCCGAATGCGTTCGTGGCTTCATCCTACAGTCCGCTTATATCGTCTCCTTTTATATATTGAGTCGCTTGATGCTTCGAGCCGGCATGAAGCGCTACACCGGGGCGGGCATGTAAAATGCGAATTGTTATTGCTCTATGCAATGATTTTCTTGTAGACTTCAAGGAATGACCCTCGAATCGAGTGTGGCTGCCGTTCGCCAAGCTTCTCGCATCATGGTTCGCGAGTTGGGCGTCTTAGGTTCAAAGTTTGGACCAACCGGTCTTTCCGGGTCTCAGTGCCACGCGCTGATCGAGCTGGACATGCACCGCGAGCTTTCGCCCGGTCGCCTGGCCGAGCTCCTGCGGCTCGACCGCTCCACGGTGACCCGGTTGATCCAGGGATTAAAGGCGCAGGGATGGATAGTTGCTTCACGCAATGATTTAGATGCAAGGATGCAACGAATTTCCCTGACCGACGCGGGCCGCCGAAAGGCCTCCGAAATCCATGAGGTCTCCAATATCCAGGTCCGGTCCGCCCTCAAGATCCTGCCCGAGGCGGAACGGCTCTTGGCCGTCCAAGGTCTCGAGCTTTATGGGCGCGCGCTTCAGCGGGCGCGATTGCGCCAGGACGTCACGATGGGCACGATCGCCCCTTTGGATGAGGGTCCCTTGACGGCCCTGATTCGCACCGTGATGGAGGAATTCGGCGTTTTGGGGCCAGGCACCGCCCACGACGACGCCGAAGTCGACCACCTCTTCGCAAGCTACACCCGTCCCCGGCACGTCTATTACGTCCTCAAACGGCGCGGAAAGGTCGTGGGCGGAGGCGGGATCGGGCCGCTTGCCGGAGGCTCACGCGATACCTGTGAGCTTCGAAAAATGTACTTGCACCCTGACGTTCGTGGCCTCGGATTGGGCGCCGAGCTGCTTCAAGCGTGCCTCAGCGCCGCCAAAAGCATGCTCTACCGACGATGCTATCTGGAAACGATGAACCATATGCACCAGGCCCGAGCCCTCTACGCTCGGGCCGGATTCGTTGAATGTGCGGAACCCCAGGGTCAGACTGGGCATTGGACCTGCGATTCCTGGCTCGTGCGGGAACTGTGATTCGTGATCTGTGATCTGGGATGGGGCGACGTCGCCGTTCGATCAGATGACTCAAGTTTCCGGCTCTTGACCCCAAACCCCCCGGACAAACGTTTTAGCCCACAATCCACGGTCCAGAAGCCACAATCGGGCTATGCCCACGGTCCGCACGATTCTCGACGCCCTTGAGCGCCTTGCCCCCGTCGAAACCGCTTTTGAGTGGGATCGGATTGGGCTCCAGCTCGGCGAAGAGGAAGCCGAAGTCCGCACCGCGGCGGTCGCCCTCGATCCTTCCGTCGGCCTGATCGACTTTGCGGCGACTCACCGCGCCGAGCTGATCTTGTGCCACCATCCGGTGATCTGGGACCCGCTGACATCCGTCACTCCTAATGATCGGGCTGGACGGCTGGCATCCGAGATGATCCGCCGAGGAATGGCGTTCATCGGGGTCCATACGAATTGGGATGCCGCTCCCGGTGGCATCAACGGGAGGCTTTCGGAGCTTCTCTGCCTTCAGGATGCGCTTCCCTTCGGCAGCGGATCGCCGATCGCTTACTCCAAAATGGTGGTCTTTGCCCCCGCCGAGGCGGTCGAGCCTCTCATCGAAGCGCTTGCTCGGGCCGGCGCCGGCCTCATCGGACTCTACGAGCGCAGCGCGTTCTGGACTCCGGGAACGGGCACCTTTCTCGGAGGCGTGGGTTCCCATCCGGCCGTCGGCCAAAGCGGCTCGGTGCAGCAAGTGTCCGAAGTGCGGCTTGAAATGCGGGTGCCAACAAGCCGCGTCGAAGCCGCGGTCCACGCCATCCGCGAAAACCACCCCTACGAAGAGCCGGCCTATGACCTCTATCCCTTGCGGCCGCAGATCGAACGGCCGATGGGGCGAATCGGACAGCTCAAGGCGCCCGCCTCATTGGAGACATTTGCCGCATACGTTGACGCCCAGTTGGCGACGCGATCTTGGGCGTTTGGCGACCCGCAACGCCGAATCCAGCGGGTGGCGGTGTGCGGAGGCGCCGCCGATGACGAGTGGCGAGCCGCTCTCGCCGCCGGAGCCGATGCGTTCGTCACGGGCGAGGTCAAGCATCATCATGCCGTTGAAGCCGCGGAAAGCGGGCTCGCCATCCTCGCCGCCGGACATTACGCCACCGAGCATCCGGGATGCGAAGCGCTTGCCGAAGCCATGGCCCACGCCGTCCCCGAAGTCGACTGGAAGGTTTTTGTGCCCGAATCCGGATATGCTGGGCGCCCGGCGAACGGCGGCAACGCATGAAATGGGTAAAACGCCGCCATGAAGCTGGGCGGTAGTCGGGCGTTCCGCCGGGCCATGGCCTGGTCGCCGCTCACTTTGGCGCTCGGATTTCTATTTGGCGCCCTGGTTCATTCCGGCCAGATCCCCGACGTGCTCTCCGGTCTAGTGGGCCCCTTGGGCAACCTATGGACCAGCGCGCTCCAGCTTGCGGTGATTCCGCTGGTTAGCACGCTGCTTCTGGCCGGCATCGGCTCGATGCCGGCGGCAAACGGGCTGGGGCGGTGGAGCCTGGCGGCGATCGCCGTCTTCTTAGGCTTTTTGGCGTTGGGCGCGGTCGTCGTCCTTGGAATATCGGCGTTCTACCTCCCCCAGTTTGGGCCGTCGTCGGTGGCCGCGCCCTCACTCACCGGCGGTGTTCCGGATGCCAAGGCCCTTTCGATGGGCGAATGGGTGCAATCGCTGCTGCCGACGAACCTGATGCAAGCCGCCGCCAATGGCGACATGCTCCCGATCACCCTCTCCGTGATTTTGATCGCGCTGGCGGTTCGCCAGATTCCCGATCCGGGCCGGACTCGGTTGGTCGAATCGTTCCAGGCCCTGCGCGATGCGCTCCTCGTGTATTTGGGCTGGGTGCTACTTCTCATGCCGTTTGCCTCGTTTGCCTTGGCGTACGCGTTTGCCGCCCAGACCGGCCTCGATGCGGCGGGCGCAGCGCTCCACTTTTTGCTCTACACGAGCGGCTTTTTGGTTCTAATGACCCTGCTGGCCTACCCACTGGCCGCCCTATTGGGCCGCGTACCTCTTGGGCGTTTCGCCCGCGCCGTCCTCCCGGTCCAGACCGTGGCGGCCGGGTCTCGGTCTTCCCTCGCTTGCCTGCCCAGTCTGGTTCAAGGAACGAAGGAACTCGAGCTGCCCGACCCGGCCGCCGAGATCGTGCTTCCCTTGGCCGCCTCCACCTTCAAACCCAACCGAACGGTCTCCAGCACCGCCAAGCTGCTGTTTTGCGCGGCCCTTTTCGGCGTGAACCTTTCTCCGGGCACGGTTTTGAGCTTCGTCCTCACCGTCGTCGTGCTCAGCATCTCCTCGCCAGGAATCCCCAGCCTGGGCACCCGCATCACCTTCGGCGCCTATGTGGCGGCGGGAATTCCGCCGGCGGGTGTCCTGCTTTTTGATGCGCTCGATCCGATCGTGGACGTCTTCAAGACGATCCAGAACGCGACAACCAACCTCGCCGCAGCGGCCATCACCTCGCGATGGGTGGGAATCCGGGCCGTCGAGCCCGGGTCCGAGCCCCTTCTCGAGGCCGTCTGATCCTTCATAATCTCAACGTGGCGATCCCGGACCCCTTGCTGCGCGAACTCGATTCGATCGTTCGCCAGGCTGGACGCCTCGCCCAAACCTCGCGCCAAGACCTCGCCCGCGAGCTCAAACCTGACGGAAGCGTGGTCACCAACGGCGATCGCTCCGTCGAGAGCTTCCTGCGGCCCGAGTTGGAACGTCTGCGCCCCGGCGCACCGGTTTGGGGCGAGGAGTTTGGCTTTGCCGAAGAGGGACCCGACGGATTGTGGACCGTGGACCCGATCGACGGCACCACCAACTATGCGTTCGGCTCGCCGCTGTGGGGGGTCACGGTGGGTTTGGTCGTCGGCGAGGCGGTGGAGATGGGAGCGGTCTACCTTCCCGACCTCGACGAAATGTACTTGGCGGCCCGGGGTCAAGGGGCTTGGTGCAACGGGGACGCGATGCCATCGATTCCGCCCGGGTCGATCGCCAACCACGAGATCGTGAGCTACTGCGACACCGTGTTGAAGCGCTATCCGGGCCAAAAGTGGCCCGGCAAGATGCGCTGTACGGGTTCCTTTGTGGTGGAAGGCGCCTTTGTCGCGCGCCAGCGCTATCGCGGGATGGTGGGCATTCGAGAAAAGCTTTACGATGTGGCGGGCGCGGTCTGTCTCTGCGCGGAGCTTGGAGCCGAGATCCGCTACGCAAGCGGGCGCGCATTCTCGATTGCCGAACTCAAGCCAAACGTTCCGATTCCGGAAGCGTGGGTGATTTTCCCCGCGGAGACGGAATTTGAGTTGGGTTAGCCTTCTCCTTTGAGGAAGGGGCTTTCTTCCCTTCTCTCAAAGAGGGGTTTCGGGTATGATCACGCCTCGCGACGCGGGAGTAGCTCAGTGGTAGAGCATCTCGTTGCCAACGAGAGGGTCGCGGGTTCGAATCTCGTCTCCCGCTCCA
>CAYONY010000221.1:0-5713 GCA_964405415.1 uncultured Fimbriimonadaceae bacterium
CAAAGCTGATTTCTCGACGTGGCTGATGTAGGCCCTTAATTGGGCGGCAGATTCGTTTTGATCGCCCCCACATTTGTGCTCAGAATCAACTTGCCCAGCCCGTCTCGATTGCGGTACAGCATCGCGTTCTGGATCGGTCCCTTGCCAAGCCAAAACGCGCCTTGACGAAAGGCCGAGCCCCGATCGATCGTGCAGGCCAGGACGTTCCCTTTCTCATGGTCGCGAATCATGAGCTCGCCGAAGTCCAATCGGGTTTCCGATTTGCCTTGGGGCCCCATTGCGGCGAACCCAGTCGACGACACCGAAACAAAAGCATCACCCGCCGAATGACCCCGAATCTCGATTCCCTTTGCCGAGAGCTTCATGAGCGGACGGCCGGCATCGTCGATCAGCTCGATCCGCTTGAACCGGTCGGGCGCCGCAACCGTGAGCTCGCCCTGGATGGGGGCCTGGCCCTTCGGAGGGGTCTTTTGAATCCCCTGCCATCCGGCCAACACCACCACCCCGGCGAGCAGGGGCGTCATCGCCAAAATCCGCAGGCGGCGATTGGCCCGCTCAAGTTCGGACAAGCGGGTTTCGAGGGCGGCAAATCGGTCGGAATCATTGTGGGCCATGGCGTCATTGTAGTGGAATTGGACCCCTTTTCTGTCGCTGGTCGAGCCCGGCTCACTTCCCGAGATCCAACGACTTTTCCACCTCGTCGAGCGCCGGGCCCGCTTTCGGCTCGATCGTCTTCACAAAGTCCTTCTTTCGCGTCCAAAGCCCCTGCCATCCCTCCCGGCGAACAACGTTTAGGGCGAAGTCCGCGCCGATGAAGGCCGCGATCGCAACTAGCGCAGCAAGAACCGTCCAAGGACGCCAAGATTTCTTCATCGCGGTCCAAATTCTGTCGAATTCGGCCCCGTGGCCCCTTTCAAAAGTCCCGTTCTCGGTAGGAGGTATGGTCCGAAAATGGAGCACATTGAGACCCGCTTGGCGCAGCTGGAAGCCGAATTGACGACGCTGAAGCGCCAGAACCGCCGTATTCGACGGGCGCTTCCTCTTGCGTTTGGGCTTGCGGCAACGCCTTTCGTTATGGGTTGGACCCGCGCCGACAACGCCACTTTCGACCTCGTTCGCGCCAAGCAGATCCAGATCCAGAACGGCGCGGGCAAGACCACCGTCCTGATCGGGACCGGGAGCGGATTGAGCTCGGCCCAGCCGGGCGGCTTCGTGTATGTCACCGACGGAACGGGCCAAATCGTGGGCGAACTCGATGGGTACAGCAATCGGGGCGGGACCCTGCGGCTGATGGAGGCCGGCCAAGCCAATTCGCCCAGCAATACCGGCCTGGTTCGCCTGTCGGTGAGCAAAGCTGGCGTCAACGGCAAGGCGTTTGGACGGATTGAGTTGTTCCCCGCCAACGGAGCTCGCGTGGGCGTCCAAATGCTAACTGGCTTGGGCGGCCCGGGTTCGATTTCCATCGAAAACGGGTCCTTTGGCTCGCTGATCCGATTGGCCGCTGACAACGAGGGCAACGGGACCCTCTCGGTTCGCGACAAGGACGGCAAATCGGAGGCGCTGATCGAAGCGCTCGCGCCAAAGCCGACGACTTTGTCTGTGGCCCCCAGCACCGGGCGACAGAAATCGCTCCCTCGGCTCGGAACGATCGCCACCTCCGGCGGAGGGGCCCGCCTGTCGCTCAAAGGGCCGGACCGCCAAGTGACCTTCGCCGCGCCCCAAGCGCCAAAGTCGCCTTAGAACGACGTCGCCATCGGCACCGGAGGCTACTGGCCGTAGCGTTTGGCGGCGACGGTGAATCCGATCTCGGCGCGATCACTATCGCCCACTCCGCTGGCCACGATTTCCACGCCGCCCTTGCCCCGGCGGTCGCCGGAGACGACGTCCTTGTCGGCGATGTATCGAAGAAGCAGGGTTTTTCGGCCCCGGACCTGGCTGATGTCGCAAAGCTCGTCGGGAGACCCGCCATCCCGCTCGTAGAGCTCGATCGAGATGGGGGTTTCCGGCTTGTGCATCGGCACGCGGAAAGTCCAGTTCGGCCGGATCGTTTCACCGGACTTCTCCGAGCTCATAAACACCTGGCCGTCCATCACCACTCGGGCCTGAAAGTCGGGATCGCCTCGCCCGAAGCCCTCCAGGTCGTCGACCTGGCGGACGTGAGTGATCGTTAGAACGACATCTTTGCGAGGCGGCGGAGGCGTGGACTTGAGGCGAACGACGCCTCGTACATGGTATTCCCCTTTTCGCAGAAGCCCGCCCCGGTAAAAGCCCATGCCGATCTCGACGCCTTTCAATCCGGCGGCTTCGATTTCGGGCACCGAGTAGATTCTAAAGCTGGTTCCGATCACGTCGTCGCCATCCGCGGCGCCGAGAAAATTGTGATGAAACAGTGACGTCCATTTGGTGCTCAGGAATCCGTTCAACGATTCGGACAGGCGGTTTTTGTCCACGCCCGTCCGCGTCCGAATCGACCGCAGGATCTCCTCATCGAACTTCTTAAAGGCATCCGTGATAAAGAGGCCCGAGGCATCTTTGGAGGAGAAGTCCTGCTCCATGGCAATGACGGCGACCCCGACCATCGCCGGAGCGCCGGAGGCCGAACTGCCGCCAGGCGGGATGGGAATCAAGACGTCTTCGAAGCTGCCGACGCGATTGGGAATCCCGAAGGCCTGATCGCCCTTGACGTTGGTTCGCCCAAGGTTTTCTTGCGCCCAAGTCCCGTCTTTTTTCCGGAAGGTCGCCTGGGTCAATTGGTCGAGCTTGACCGTGTTTCCGTCGATCCAATACGTCCGCACCGCGAGATAGGGCTCGTCGCCGCCGGTCACGCCAAGCTCATCGGTAGAGAAACACTGGAAGGTCTCCAAGTCCAACTGCACGGTCCGCGGCCCGGGAATGGACGAAACTGGCTTGATGGGCGCCTGCGGTTGGGCAGGCAGCTTGCTTTTGAGCTGGCCGATTTGGCCGGCTCCATCGACCGCGATTCCGGTAAAGGCGATCGCGGCCGCCGTACCGAGGAACAAAATCCAACTTCGATGGCTGAATTGGGACATTGGCTCACCCCCGAGACCCGATGAACGCCTCGTTACCAGTATGACGAAGCGGCAACGAAGGCGCTACGCCGACACGACGCCTTACTGAATCGTCGGGACCATCACCGAGCCCAGCAATTGGCACTTACCGGTGAACTTGAACTCACCGTCCAGGAAGTCGATACCGCGCGACGGGAAGTCCAACGCGAAGCTCTCCCCTTGGGGCGTCACGTTCACCCGCACCGTCCGCGTACCCCCAAGCGCGTTCACTTTTGGGATAAAGGCCATCAGATCGTTTGGCTTGGACGAGGCCGGGTCGGCAAAGCCGCTCACCAAAACAACCGATTGGAACCCTCCGATCTCGTCGGGGTCGCCCTTGCCCATGGCCTTGATTCGTTTCATCTGGGCCGGAGAAAGGCTCAGCCGATTCAGCGCAAGGAGGAGATCGCCCGAAAACAGCGGCTGGGTGGGGTCAAACGGCTTCGGCCGTTCGCGAATGGTCTGGATGGCCGCTTCGATCTGGCTCCGCACCGCTCGAAAGATCTCCGCGCGCTGCACCCCGTCAAAGCCGTCCCGATCGATCAGGAGCGCGGTCAGCCCGATCACGTGCGCTTCCCGAATAGGGACCTGAGTTTGATAGCTCAACGTCGTGATCGGGTAGCGGCGCCCAGCCTGGGCCCATTGGTTCTCCTTGTGGCCCAGGAACTTTCCGTCCTCCGCTCCCAGGATGCCGATGCCGGTCGAGATCGGTTTGCTCATGGCCCCGAACGTGCCGGGCGTGGTGCTTCGCAGGATCTTGAAGCCGCACCGAAAGACCAGCACATAGGGCTCGTCCCCTTCCCCATCGTCATCCCCATCTTCTTTGAGATAGTTGAGGCTGGAAAGCAAGAAGCGAACCGCATGGGTGGGCTCGGGAGGCTTCTGGATTGACGGCTCGGCCGAGGAGCCGCCGGCAGTAGCCAGGACGAGAAGCGGGAGAAGGCTCATGTCTAGCGGGAAAACTTCGCATGTGTCCAGGAGTCTTCCTGCATGGTGGATCGTCTCCCCCCAGGTGGACCCGCTTAGGCGCAAGTGCGGCGTTCCCGTAGATCTGGCCGGGGAACTCCTTGGAGCCACGCGCCCGTAGGTCTGTTCCAGCCATACGTCGTCGTTTCGAGTACATTGCAAAAATCGCGAGGCAAGGCCCTCGCTCGCCAAAGGACCATGCTGCACCTTCCCTTCTCTTCGAGCACGATCGGACGCGCCGCTCTTCTGCTTGGCGCATCCGTTGCCGCCCTTGGTTCGGCACCCGAAGTTCGGCCCCAAGCCACCGACTTAAAGGCGTTGGACGGCGAGTGGATCTTTCTCGAGGACCGCACCGAGGGACGGGCCCTTGAGCAGACGAACCCGCCGATGAGTTCGAAATTCTCCTTTCGGGTCGAAGAGGGCGCTGTCATCTTGGTTTCGGGCCATGGCGGGGGCCGCCGCGACGTGCGGGTGGCGCTCGATGGCTCGATCAACGAGGTTCCGGGCACCGCGGACGCCCTTTCGCGGTATCGGGGCTCCTGGAAGGATGGCGTCTTTACCTACGAAGTCGACTTTGTGCGCAAAGCCGGCGAGGCGCCTCAAGGCTTGATCCGGCGCGAATTCCAAATGACGAAGGATGGACTGGTCGTTCGGTCCAACCTTGAGCTGACTCCGGGGGTTGGCTCGGTCGGGCTCTACCGCCATCCTCAGGATATTCCGATGCCCACCCCGGCCAAGGCCACGATCGCCGATGTGGCCTGGATTTCCGGCGCCTGGGTCGGCACGCGAGGGACCGGCGGCGCGATTGCATTCGAAGAGCGATGGAGCCCGCCCAAAGGCGGGGCGATGCTCGCCACGTCGCGCACCGTTTCGCGCGAGCGGATGACCGCGTTCGAATTCCTTCGGATCGTCGAGCGCGAAGGCGGGCTGGTTTATGTTGCCCAGCCCAACGGCGCGCCGCCGACCGAGTTCGTGCTCTCCGAACTGAGCGGCAAGCGCGCGGTGTTCGACAACCCGCGGCACGACTATCCCAAGCGCATCGTCTATGAGCTTACGGCGGAGGGCAGCCTGACTGCGACGATCGGCTACATGAAGGGCGGCACGCCGCGCAAGTTTGAGTTCAAACGGGAAGGCGGATAAGAGATTCTCCCGTACTTGGCAAGGCATCGGCTTCGGGGGTGGCGGCACGGGCTCGATTTGGGCGGGGTTTGCCTCGCCGCATCTTCCCTTGAGCCTGATCGGCCACCGGAATCCTCGTTTTCATCGCCACCGATTTCCTTCGTTCGCCGAACGAACGAAGCGGTCCGGGGCCACCGGTCCGGAATCCCAGGAATCCCAGGAAGCCACCCCGAATTGACGATTTACGACTGACGCACTACGGCAGACGAGCGACTTCGTCATATCATCACACCGTCATATCCCGACGCGTTTCTTTGATTCGGTGCGCTTGGGGAGATGGGCCTTGCAGTTGGGGAAATGGAATGGCGCGCCAAGTTCGCCACGCTTCGCCACGTTTTTTCGGGGCACCGGATCGGGGCTGTCGTCCTTTACGGCTCGGGAATCCGGATGCGTCAACCGGTATCTGGCCTTAAGAGAACCAGGATCTGCCCGGCACGTCGAGGGGAAGGCTGGCGGAACCGCCGGCCATGGCCCCAGAGGGGCGTTTGAAGCATAACCGG
>CAYONY010000222.1:0-5702 GCA_964405415.1 uncultured Fimbriimonadaceae bacterium
CACCCCGTTCGGCAAGATCATGAGGGTCAACGAAGACGGATCGATCCCCGCCGACAACCCCTATCCGAATTCGCCGGTCTGGAGCTACGGCCACCGCAACCCCCAGGGCCTCGCGTTCGACGCCAAAGGGAACCTCTGGGACACCGAGCACGGCCCCCGCGGCGGCGACGAAGTGAACCTGATCCAAAAAAACGCCAACTATGGCTGGCCGGTGGTCGCCTTCAGCATCAACTATCAGGACACCCCCTTCCAAACGCCGTGGCCCAAGGGCGATCTCAAGGTGAACCAGCCCATCTTCCGCTGGCTGCCATCCATCGGCGCCTCCGGTCTGGACCTCGTTGAAGGCAAGGCATTTCCCAAATGGAGCGGCGACCTGCTCGCGGGCGGCCTTTCCGGGTCGAACGTCGATCGGTTCCGGATCGTGGACGGCAAGCTCGTTGAAAGAGAGGAACTGCTTCACGGGATCGGGCGGGTCCGCGATATCCGCGTGGCCCAAGACGGCATCGTTTACATCGTTCTAAACGGCCCCGACAAGATCGTGCGCCTGGTGCCCTCGAAATGAAGGTCGATCTCGAATCGGTAATGGAGTCTTGGCATCGGCAATCGTCGATCGTTGCCAACTTGGCGGAGCGCGTCACCGAGGAAGACCTCGCGCTGGCCCCGGCGGAGGGGGAGCCCGACATCGCCTACCACCTTTGCCATATCAACGGGGTGCGACGATTCTGGCTCGGTAAAGCGGCGGCGCCGTTTCGCGAGCAGACCGAGAACTTGTTCGATCCGGCCGGCGAAATCCCTTGTCGAGACGTGGTTCGGATTCGCACCCAGCTCGCGCGCAGCGGCCAGGCGGTTGCCGATGGGTTTCGCCACTTTGTCGAAAGGGGCTCGGACGATCCAAGCTACGCCCATCCCATGCATTTCCTTCAGCATATGCTCTGGCACGACGGATGGCATGTGGGCCTGATCATGCTCGCTCTGCGGCGAGGCGGAAAGGAACCTCCGGAGGAATGGGAGGAAGAGAACATCTGGGGGATTTGGCGCACCGAGGTATGGCCCTAGCCGTCAAAGGGCCTGGTATCGTCCATGCGTACGCCAGAGCAGTGTCTCGGGTACGGGCAGGAGGATCACGATGAGACTTGGATGGATCGGCGGGTTGGCCGCCCTACTGGCTTTGGCCGGGTGCAACTCGGGCGGAAAAGCGGATGCGAGCGGCGGAGGGGGCGGCGAAAAAGGACCATCAGCTTTTGATGATTGCTCCAGTTGAGGCATGAACGAATATCTGCCGACAACCCTCCTTCCCAGCCCGTGCCATCGGCCCGTCCGCCTCAAACATCCAGCAGAGGAAGGATCGACGCGAAGCATAATCTGAAGCGAATCCCAGCTTGCCAGCTGCACTAACGCTCTGGCCAGCCTGGCCGGCCGCAACGACGGCCTTCGCCTTTGCTTGCGCTTCCGAAAGCGTCCTCACAGAACTGACGATCGTAGGATGCTTCCAACTTTCCCGAAACGAAACAAGTCGACCATCGTACGGATCGATCGAAAGAAAGACTCCGACCTGGCTATCCAGGTACCGATACCCTCCAATCACCAGAGAATACGTCGCGCTGGCAATTCCCGAACGCGTCCTCCCATTTGAATTCACTTCGTCCAGACGAAATGCCAATCGCGTCCTCTCAACTTGACGATTCCCTTTAACGCGGTCCACGAAATCCTTGAGAAACGAAGACGCTTGGACTGCATCTTCAAGTCTCGGTCGCTGACGGCGGGAAGCTCTGTTGCCGCCACTAAGCAAACGGCTCCCATTTCCGATGACAAAGCCGTTCGCATCTGCAATGATGATATACTCGATACCTGATGCTGGCTCCGACGCGGAAAGTCGTATTGCATTGCGTCCCTGCGGATCTCTTCCGACAATGCTCCCCCCGTATTCCACTGTGACCCCGAGAGCACTGAAGATCGCGGTGCTTCGCTCCTTGACATCTTCAAGAGTCTGTCGGGCAATCGTCGCTGTAGCGACGGCAGTCAATGCGCAAACAGCTACAATTCTGCACCATAACGTATGAAGATTTGACATCATTCCGCCTCAAATGCTCCGAAACCAACTTTCAAGACTCTGATACTGATGCGTACCCGTGTATACGCTTCGCATCCTTGCCGCATCATCGCCATAGACGGCGATCAACTCGTCCATGTCGCCCATAAAGCCTTCGGCACCAGCATAGTAACTCCACATGGCATAGGAAGACGAGAGAACGGTACCGCCAGCTTGAAGGTCTCCGAAAAAGGCCTCGGCAAGGCCGCCATATCGACGCAGCTTAATCGTTTGCTTAAAGCCAACATGCGCCTGGTTCTCATACTGGACCGGCGAAAAGGCATTAAAGTAGGGGTAAAGAGTACCGGATGCGAACAAGGGGTTCTGGCCCGTATCGCAAGCCATTACAAGGCAGATTTGCAGCGGCGGATTGCGTGCCCCCCCAACGGTGACATTGAGAGGTGGTAACCCAGTACCAATCTGGAACCCTCTGTATTCAAGGATCGAGAAGTAGGGCACATCATGTTCCGTGTCACCCCTTATGTACTCTTCTGCGCTCGGTCCGGGTGAATCAGGATAAGGACCCAAATTGGTGTAAAAGGTGTAGTCGTTGGAGTCCGACCAAAAGGACATTTGGCTTCCGTGGGTCGCAATGTACATCACATTGGAACCTTCAAGCGAGTTGAGAAACTGGTTGGCCGACCAGCCCGGCATCACTTGTTCTTGGCCCTGGTAAAGCATGTAATTCATGGCCGAACATCGGTCACGCACGTAACTCGCGGAATGCCAATCTTCACTCTGAGGATATGCCCAAGAATAGTGATCTACGTTCCAGGTCACCTGTTGATCGACCGGGCCGTCGAGATCGTATCGACCGAACACGGTCGCCCTATTCTTCACAGGAAGAGTTACAGTATGAACCAGTTCCTCGTATTCAATAGCCCCGTCCATTCGTCTCAACTTGTAGACTGACCTAACCTCCCATTGAACGGTATTCGAGAAACGGGCGCTATCGTACATGACTGCCCACGATGCATTTGGGGACGCGAAGGGGGCTGGAGTCCAATTGCTTACGATTGCCCCGTTAATCTTGAGTTGAAAGATCGTGATTTCTGCTGATGCATATTCAACAGGTTCGTCAACCGATACAACTGTCGATTGAGCACTTGCTCTGCTGTTAGTTCCAGATGCGTAAATTCCTTGCTCGTAGTATCCGAAGGTAACGCTCATTTGGATGTTGCCCTTGATCCACCACTTGGTCTTGCCGTCAGGTGTGACAGTCTGCGAGCGGAGACTTGCTGACATCGCTACGAATAGGAGAATTGCGAGGAAGGCGCTCAGTCTCGGGCGGAACGGGCTCATCATCTCTATGGTATCACACCTTGCGGCAAAGTGCTGACTGGCCCTCGGGGTTTTGGAAGGCGAAGGACGGGAGGGTGGCCCATTTTCATCGGTGGAAAGCCGTAGCTGCCTTGAACTGTCGCCTGTGGTTTACTTGGATGGTCGTGTATCGCACTTTCGCACGGCCTCTGCCAGGTATCGTCGAATCTGTATTTGAGCCTGAGGTTCAGAGACAGGAGGAAGAAGATGCAGATCGGGTGGGTTGGCGGCCTCATGGCCGCGCTGGCATTGGCCGGATGCAACTCCGGCGACAAATCGGGCGAAGGGGGAGGAGCAGGAGGCGCCAAAGCCTCGAGCGGCAGTGCGGTTCGCCTCGCCTTCGTCACCAACAACGCCTCGGATTTTTGGACCATTGCCCGCAAAGGCACCGAAAAGGCCAAAGCGGAAACGCCCGGAATGGAAGTCGAATTCGTCATGCCCGCCGACGGCTCGGCGGCTGAACAGCGACGGCTTCTCGACGATCTTTTGGCCAAAGGTATCGACGGCATCGCCATCAGCCCGGTTTCGCCCGCCGATCAAACCGACATCCTGAACAAGGCGGCCGCCCAAACCAACTTGGTCACGCAAGATAGCGATGCCCCCAACAGCAACCGGCTCTGCTACATCGGCACTGACAACGTCGCCGCCGGCCGTCAAGCCGGCGAGATGATCAAGGAAGCCCTGCCCAACGGCGGCAAGATCATGCTCTTCGTGGGCATGAAAGACGCTCAAAACGCCAAGGAGCGAATCCAAGGTATCGAAGAGGCCTTGAAGGGTTCGAGCGTCACGATTCTCGACGTTCGCACCGACGACACCGACCGGGTGCGAGCTAAGGCGAACGTCGCCGACACCCTGGTCAAGCACGGTGACATCGGCTGTCTGGTCGGCCTTTGGAGCTACAACGGCCCCGCGATTCTCAATGCGGTCCGCGATGCGGGCAAGGCCGGCAAGGTCAAGATCGTTTGCTTTGATGAAGAGGATGAAACGCTGGCCGGAGTCAAGTCGGGTGATATCTTCGGCACCGTCGTGCAGCAGCCGTTCGAATTCGGCTACCAGTCGATGATGATGCTGGCCAAACTCAAGGGCGGCGATAAGTCGGGTTTGCCCGAGGACAAAAAGAAGATTGTGCCGACCTTGGTGATCAAGCAGCCGGAAGTCGAAGCCTTCCAAACCAAGCTCAAGGAACTGCGGGGCAAGTAGTTTGAGCCGCCCGCGGACGCCCTTCCCGGCCCCGACTTTCAGGTTTCGCCCGCGAGGGATGCCGGGGAGGGGTTTCGTATGAGGTCCCTCCCTCGCCGCGAGCTGGGGCTCCTCATTTTGCTCATCGTGCTTTGCACGATCATGGCGTTCCGAAGTCCGTTCTTTCTGACCGCCGCTAACCTTCAAAACACCTTCCGTTTGATCGGTATCTTCGGAATCTTCAGCCTGGGCGCCGCCTTCGTCATCATCACCGGAGGGATCGACCTCTCGGTCGGCTCGATGTTGGCCCTGGTGGGCACCGCCTTCTGGTTCGCCTTGCGCGAATGGGCCTGGAATCCGTTTGTCGCCGTGCTGTTTGCCTTGGGCCTCGCCGTCGCGCTGGGCAGTGCGCACGCCTGGGCCAACTCGTTGACCGAGAAGTCACCTTGCAGCAACATTTGCACCATCCGTAGTCGATGGGGATGGGCCAGGATGCGCAGGCACTCGGCGGCACTCCCCAGTGCCTCCAAGTCGGTCAGGCGTAACGTCGTACTGGTCATCAGCAATCCTCTCCTCCATATTCATATATATCGGTATATTCCGATATGTCAATCATTCATTCTGTTTTGCCCCTCCTTTTCTGCGGCCCAACGCTGGCACTTCAAAATGTTGCACATTATTCTTGACAGTTCCGATGCGGCATTGTATTTTACCGTTTAGTTAATTAACCTTATGGTAAACTACGCATGGTGGCCGATCGCCTCAGCAGTACGTTCGCAGCTCTGGCTGATCCCACCAGGCGAGCCATCCTCGGCCGTCTGGCCCGCGGCGAGGCCTCGGTCACGGAACTGGCCAAGCCTTTCCGCATGAGCCTGCCGGGCATCTCCAAACATCTCAAAGTGCTGGAACGTGCCAAGCTCATCATTCGCAGCAGAGACGCTCAGTGGCGGCCCTGCAAACTGGAACCGGGAAGGCTCAAGGAAGTGGCCGACTGGGTCGAACGCTATCGCCAATTCTGGGAAGAGCGTTTCGACCGGCTCGATGCCTATCTCAAAGAACTGCAAGCCAGGGAAACCAAGCCTGGCCGACAGTAATAATCGCTCCGACAATCACC
>CAYONY010000223.1:0-5693 GCA_964405415.1 uncultured Fimbriimonadaceae bacterium
AAGTGGGAGAGATCGAGGGAGAGATCGGGCTCCATTCACGCGTTACGCCCACGGCCGATCGGACCGCGAAGCGAAGGAGGCGGACCCCCCGTCGGAGGGCGGGAATTCCGATTGTTCAGGTCCTCGTCATCCGAAATGACCGTGCCTTCCACCCCTTCGCCTTCCCATTGGTCCTGGCCGTTGTCTTTTGTTGAGGTCAAGAACCAAATCGATACCAGATCGTCGCCGATCGAGGTCCGGATCCGGGTGTCCTTTTTGCCGGGGGTGCTATCTAATCGCAGCGTCTCTTTCTCGTCGTCGTAGAAGGCCTTGAAGGTGCTCATATGCCGCCAGCGCCCGTTGGGAAACTCCTGTTGTGCCTGCGGATTCCCCGTGATGACGGCCCGACGCTGGCCCCGCTGATACCAATACTCAATCCGGTCGGCGAGAACCGTGGTCGGATACTTGCGGGCCGATTGGGTGGAGCGCAGCTCCTCGTCCTGCTTCTTCTCCGCCTCGGACTTGGTGGGAGGCGCGGCGGGGCGAGTTTTGGCGATGTCGGCGGGAACCAGGGGCCGGAAGGGGGGAATCTCCACCACTTCGAGCTTCTCCTGGTCTTTGGGTTTGATGAACATATTCACGCGCCCCGAAAGCACGGCTCGCTTTTCTTTGCGATAGATCACGGCCTGGTCGCAAGTCACGTTGGCCCGTTTGCCGAAATACTGAACGCCGCCTTTGCAGGTGAGCACGTCGGTCTTGGTGTTGCGTTCGATAGTCGGGGCTTTGACGATCACTTCGCCGTCGGTGGCTTCGCCGTCGGTCAAGATTTGGATGTCGCCTTGCGTCTTGGAGAACTTTGATTTGATCTCCCACGGCTTATTGGTTTGCGAGGTCGCGACGTCCTGGATCTCCTTACTGGGGATCCCTCTCCAGACGATCGGCCCGGCTTCCCACATTTCGGTTTCGGGGTAGTAGACCAAGGATTTGGCCTCCACTTGGCCGCCAAAGAGCCGCCCCTTCACATCGCCCAGCGTCGAGAGCTTGCCGATCTTTTGTCGATAGACGAAGCCTTCGGTCAGCAGGTCCACGTTCTTGTTCCAGACTCGCGCGCCGGTGCCCACCTGGAGGCTTTGGAATCCGGCGTTGTAATGGGCTTCAGGGCCGCTGAAGTGGAAGGCGCCCTTTTCGCCGCGGTACACCCCGTCCTGAACCCGGAAGAAATTTAGATGCTGCCGGTCGCGCAAGACGTCGACTCGGCCCACATCGCACGTGAGGGCCAGTTTGCCTTCAGCCCAACTTGTCACTTCGACATCCTGCAGCCGCATACCGACCTGAAGCGAGGCTTGGCCGTCGCCGGGCCGATAGCGGGCGAAGGGGTCGATCTTCATCGCCCAACGGGCGTAGCCCACGATGGCCACTGAGCCGGCCACCGAAACGCCGATCCAGAAGAAACGCTTGAGCCAGCGAACGCTACGGGATGACGACATCGCGCCGAATCACCTCCGTCGGCGAAGTCAAAGTCACGAGAATATCGGCGGCGGTCGACGCGCCTTTCGAAGCCGAAATGACGTAATCGCCGGGAACGGTGAAGAAGAAGTAGCGGCCGTCCGCCCCCACGTTGAAGACCCTTTTGTCGACTCCGCCTTGTTTCAGCCTCACAATCGCTCCGGCGGGGCCACCCGGCGCCGACACCTGGCCCCATAGGTTATACGGCGGGCCAGGGGGATTCGGATCGCTGGTCGGGACCAAGAAGATCTCGCCGATATCGACAATGCCGCCGCTCGCGACGTTGGGCGCCGCCGAAAAGTCAGTTTTGAAGAATCCGGCCGCGCGCACCGCCCCCGGGATGCCCCAGAAGGCGACTTGGGTCGCGTTCGAATAGGCGACCTCCGCGAGGTTGAAGATCCCGGACCCGTTTGTCGTGCCCATGCGGCCGCCAAAGGAGACGGTGGCCCCTGCGATGGGGTCGTTCGTCGCGGAATTCCGAACGATGCCGGTCAGGGTGACGCGTTGGGGGCCGACCCAAAGGTCGCCCACATCGTTCACCCCGGAGACCAGCGGCACGATGTCGAAAACCCAAACTCCCGACGCCACGGTGCGCGTATCGACCGTGATATCGTTGGCTCCCACGTTGGTGTCGATCTGAAACGAACCGTCGGAGGCATCGGAAAAGACGCTCGCGGAGCCGATCTGGACGGCCGCCGTCGGGTTCGGGGCGGCCCCGGTTTCCACCTGGACGATCCGCCCGGTTGCCGTTGCATCGCTTCCCCCTCCGCCACCGCCTCCGCCGCCTCCCCCACAGCCGAGGAAGACAAGGATCATCAAGGCGAAGAGGCCATGCCACAGCTTCATCGGGCGGCTCCTCGAAGGCGGATTTCGAAGCGGTACTCGGAGGATCGGGGGCGGAAGCCGTAGCTCCAATCCTGGCGGATCGTTCCGCCGGCTCCGTTCTCAAGGTCGAGCAGCTGATAGTCCTGTCGGCCGTCCAGCGTGGTTTGCCGCAAGCGATAGAGCTTGCCGGGGATCAAACCGGTCGCACGAATGCGGAAGACCGCCTCTTGGCCGCTGCGGCGCATGTCCTGATAGAGCGGTCCGGCGCCCTCGACCTGAATCTGCATCCCACCAAAGCTGGGCGGCAGTCCGCTGTCTTCGCGAGCGTCGAATGCGGCGGTCGCGGTGGCCGATTGGCCCAGGTAGGCGTGGGCGACATGCGGCCCATCTTCAAGCCGGAGCCGGAGTTTCCAGGTGGGCCTTGAGGTTCCCGCTTGGGGCGCGGGGGCTCGGGTGCGGCCGTCGCCGAGGAAGCTGTTCGGTTCAAAAAGCAGCGTGACGCCTTCGGGAACGAGCACCCGCACGAAGTAGCCTTTGCCCGCTTCGAAGAGGGTGGCGGCATCGAGGGTGCCGGTTTCCGGAGCGCCCGTCGCGGCATCATTGGGCCCTGGGGTGAAGCTGAAGAAGGTTGTGCCCAGTTCGGTGCCGAGGGACTCGGCGTAGGTTTTGGGGAGTTCGGCCGCCTTGACCACCACTATTCGCCCGGTGTCGACGCCTTCGGGCAAAGGGCTCGCAATGAGGTTCCATCCCGGGCGAAGCGCGACCGCAACGGGCGTTCCGGGATGGATTCGGCCAACCGTCGAAAAAGCGGGAATTGCGGTTTCGGTGCGGACAAAGAAGCCGTTGCCGATGGCAAACGCGCCGGTATTGGGATAGATGTCGTAGGCGGCGCGCGAGGCGTTGTAGCGGGCCGCCAGCACCATCTCTTCGGCGATCTGCAGGAGGTCGCCGCCAGTCTGGGCGACCGGTTCCAGCGGGAGGCCCATCAGCGTCAAACCTTTGGGCAAGCCGCCGGAAAACTGATGGTCGATCTCTTCGCCGGCGCGCAGATCTAGGGCCAGCGGGCCCGGGCCCTTGTTGACGTAGCGTTCGACCATCACGACGTCGATGCTGGAGGCTCGGCGGACCACTTCCACTTTGAGCCGGGCCGGATTAAGGAAGATCGATTGGTCGATCCGTGTCCCGAAGGCGCCATTCACGACCGCGATATCGTCGAAAACGGTGGCGCCGATCGTGACGCGGACGCGAATCGTGACGCCGGCGCCCGAATTCACGCCGGAAACCGTGCCGTACAAATCGTTCTCGGTGGTGTTGGCGCCCGTTGCAACCGCGCCGGCGGGGATGTAGGCGCGCGCGACCCGATCGAGCACGGGCAAATCGACCGCGCATCGGTAAGGCTGGCCGCCAAAGAGGTCGGGAAGGTTCGGGGCGACCGAGCCGTAGGCCCCCGCGATGGGCATGACGTCTTCCTGGACACTTGGAAAAATCCGATCGAAAAGGGTGGTCCAGAAGATCGGGTAGCAGGTGCCGCCGAGCAGGATTTCGTCGCCGTTGGCTCGCGTCTCGAAGTAGGTGGCCTGAATCAGATAGACGCCGAAGTCGCTCGAACCTCCAATTGGCGGCAAGGGCACCGGCTGAATCAGCAGCTTTTGGCCGCGCGTCGCCCGGGTCTCCAATATGTGCTGGCGCGCAAACCAGTTCGCGAAGGATCGGTTTTCGAGCGTTGCATTGGGCCCTCCGGCCAGCGTATCCAGCGTCGTCTGGGCCAATTGAATGAGGCCGGGGATGTCGCCCTGGAGGCCCGGATTCGAATAAAACGCGGCGTTGTAGGCGGCGGCGAAACCGGGGTATTCCGTCAGCACTTTCTGCCAGGCCGAACCGGCCATCTGATAGCGAAGCAGGTAGATGCCGCCGAGGCTGCCGCCCACCGGCAGCGGCACGCTGCGCAAGTTTGCGGCGATGAAAAGGGGTCCGCCCAACGGCCGTTGGTTGAACCAATCGTAAAAGGTGCCGCAATCGTAGGTGTTGTCGAGCACCGCCTCGACGACTTGAGGATCGAGCGGAGCCGGCAGCGCGCCCGCCGTTCGAACGATCCGCATCGTCGCCGCGCGGACGAGGCCTTCGGCAAAGGCATCGAAACCGTAATCTTTGTCCCCCAGATAAGCCAGAAGAAGGGTGTGGACGAAGTTGACCGCGGCGGCTTCGGGGCTGGTGTAGACCGGGAACCGGATCTCGCGTTCGCCCGAGCCGTTGTCGTGCATGTAGTAGCCGCCGGCCACCGCATCGCGATCCCCGATATCGGCATCGAAATTGCGAACGCGCACGTCGCCGCCCAGCGAAGGCTGGCCAAACACGACGTCCATCGTTGCTTTGGCCTGGGAAAACGTGTTCTGAAGGAGCAGTTGGTATTCCGAAGGGAACGTGCGCGGCCCGGTCGTATCAAACACCAGGTTCAACCCGGCCCCGACGCCCCGTCCGCCGCGGTTCGAGACGGGAATTCCGGCAAGATGGACGCGCATCGGCAGCGAAAACGGCAAGCGCGGAGCGTAGCGGCCCGCTCGGCGAAGATCGGCTCGCGCCCGCGAAGTCAACCGGGCGGCGTTCGCGCCGAATTGGCGGACCGCGGCCTCGACTTGCTGCTCGATGGCCGCGGCCGATCGCCCAGGCGCGACCTCGACGATCAGACCCGAACGGGGCGGGCTGGAAAAGGATCCCAGCCCGGCCAAAGTGACGACGGCCAAAACACCCAGATTCATCAATGCATCCTATCCATTGGCTCGCTTCCGGCCCTCATGGCCCAAGCCCACGGTGCGCCGCCCGACACCCCAATACGACGCCATCCGGCAAGCGCTAGTTCGCTACGAAGTCGTCGATGATGCTGAGCGTGCGGCTGTCGCCCCCATTGGCCAGGCCCAGCACCACGTAATAGTACCGATGGCCCGAGATCAACGCCGGGCCGGAATAGGCAAGCGTCGTTCCCGAAGTCGGCGTGGACTCGTTGTTCCAAATCGAGGTCTGCCCGATCCCCGGGAAGTCTTCAAAGAGATACACGATGTACTCGGCCGCCCCCGAAGCGGCTTGCCATCGAAACGTGAGCGGACCTTGGGTCACCGTATTCAGGAACAGGTCGCCCAGCGTGCGGACGCCATAGCGGTTGCTGAAATCGCTTTCCGAGTTGAAGGTGTCCGGGTATTGGGTGTTCAGCGCGGTGATCTCGTAGTAGTAGTTTTGATTCTCACGCAATCCATCATCGATGTCGGCGAAAAACGCGGCGTAAGGATCACGCACGAAATCGACGGCGGCACTGGCGCCGCCGCTGGTGGTCGCTCGATAGATGCCGAAGCCGAGCAGGCTGGCATAGTTCGAGGTGTAGGCGTCCCAGA
>CAYONY010000224.1:0-5647 GCA_964405415.1 uncultured Fimbriimonadaceae bacterium
GGGTGTCTCGGCCGTTCCCTGAAGGTCTTGGTCGAAGAAGTAAAAGAAGGCTGGTCCGCCGCCCGCTCCTTCCGCGACGCCCCCGAAATCGACGGCTACGTCTCCTTCCCCGGAACGGGCTCCCTGGGCCAGTTCGTCGAGGTCGAAATCATCGAGGCGGATGAATATGATTTGGCCGGAACCCCCTCGCCTTTTTGAATTCGGTCAAAAGGGAGAGGGGGCAGGGGGTGAGGGTCCGACCTTCGGCACGATCATCCGCCTCTCGGGGCGGCTGGTGGCCCCGCACAACCTCGTCATCGACGTGCCCCCGACACGCGGGAGGGGAGCCTGTCCTCGAGCGAAGCGAAGGATGCCCGTTTGTCCGGGTAGATCGTAGGATCCGCGTACCGACCCCGGCCGGGGACTTGGGATCGTTGCCTGGGGTCAAGCGTAGCGCCGACCCCAGGTTCGCGGACCTATTGAGCCTCCCCAATCCCAACGGGATTCCGTTTGCTAGCCCAGGGTTGCCGCGCCGGAACGCGGCAACCCTGGGTCGCCCGCGCCCACTCCCTCAACCCGGAAAGGGTTGCGTCACCAGATGAACGCAACCCCCTTGGGGTTGATCATTACCGGCCTTCTCCCAGGGTAGGCCGCCGGAGCGGCCAACCCTGGGCTAGGTTCCGGAATCCCGTTGGGATTCAAACTCAGGCGCCGAATCTCCGATCCCAGACCTTCCGGCTAGGCAACTCCCCCAATTCCTTCGGGATTGCGTCCCATCCGGCCGAAGGCGCTGGCGGGTTCATGTCTGCCGTGGGCGTTTCGATCACCGGAGAACGGGGGCGTCTTCCCGCTTTACCTCGCGCTTCAATAGCTTCCAGGCCAGATACGCGTACCACACGTTCATCGCATACTGCCCCGCTCGCTCACACGCCCCCATCCACGGCGTCGGCGCGTTCTCGACCACCAGCGGAACGTAAACAATGCTGGTCAAAGCCAGCCCCGTAGTGAACACCAGGGTCCCGATGGTCACCCGGCGGAACCGCCCCGGAAACGCCACCGCCGCCAGTATCACTCCCACCATGAGGAACGGGTCGATCGCCAGCAACCCGTGCATCAAGTCGGTGAAACCCGGCTTTTCACCGCGCATGTGCATGGGGAATGCGTTCCACAACACGAGCGCATCGATGAAGTTCAACGCCATCATGGCGGCGAGCCACTTGACGATTCGGCGCCCTTCCGCCGACATCCAGATTCCCCATGAAAACAGCAACATCAGGCCGCTGGCGACGGTGAAAAGCGGCACCAGAAGTCCGGCCGTGGGGGCCCCAATCGCGAAAAGCTCGCTCACCGCATGATCGCGGATGCTGAATCCCGGATAGCGCGAGGCGGCAAAGAGGTCGGCCAGGGGATAAAGCAACGCCCCGAGAATGCCGCAAACCAAAAGCGCTGGGCGTAGGCGTTCCGGATGGTGCGTGGCCGGGTTGAGAACGACGTGCGAACTCATGTCGGCTCTCCTTAGAGCTCGGTCCCGCATCAATTGGAGCCGCGCTCCTCAAAGAGATTAGGTCGATCCGGATTGCCCATCGCAAGCCGTGAAAATTGCGGACGGTTCGATCGCTCGAAGCCTGGGACATGGCGCCGCGCAAAGCCATTGCGCTTTCCGTCGGCTTGGTACAATGCGCTGTTCCCAAACCCATCAAGGAGGCCTCCCATGAAACCGAAAACCACCCCCATCAACGACCTCTGCGACTTCGAAAGCCCCTGCTTTTGAACCGATCGCCAAACGGCGACGCGGATTCCCCAGTGAAACAAATGTGCAGCGCGGGGCGAGAATCGTCCACGGCGACAAAGAACTGACGGAGAAGCTCGGCCGGAACGATCCCTGTCCTTGCGGAAGCGGGAGGCGCTTTCAAGCGGTGCTGCATGCTCTCCGGACTTTACGACGGCGCGGAGCGCCACTACTACTTTTAGGGATTGACCTCAGATTCCGGTTCAGCTTTGCGGAGCCGCGTGGCCCTAGGGTCAAGTGAAGCGCCGGCCGCAGGTTCGCAAGTTTCGAGAATCTTCCCAATCCCAACGGGATTGCGTTTCATAGCCCAGGGTTGAATCGCGGACGCGATTCAACCCTGGGTCGGTCGCGCCAACCACCCAACCCTATAGGGGTTGCGTCGCCTTCGTCCGGTTGACAAAACGCTTTCCCAAGCCACTAGGAAGCAAGGAGACCCCATACACCATGCTTGGTCCTCACAACCCGCTCACAAGAAACGTCATGAAATCACGCCAAACCGACCCCTCCCGTCCCGCGCTTGAACCTACGACCCTTCCCGGATTGCCAACCTGGGTAATGCATGTGAGCGTGTGATTTGATGATCGTCCCCACCCGACCTTCCGCCCCTTGACCCTCTGACCCTTGACCCTCTGTCCCTCCGACCCTTGTCCCTTGACCCTCTGACCCTCACCACCCATGAATAAACGCATCATCCCTGAAGAACACCTGCTCCGCTTGGTCAAACACGTCGACCCCAACGGCCGCATCAACATCGGCCGCCAATTCGCCTTCCGGTCGTTCAGCCTCTACGCCCTGCCCGATGGGCGCATCGTCCTCAACCCCATCGAGTTCGTCGAAAAGCACCACATGGATGGCTGGCGGCGCGCCGTTAAAGACGGCCAAACCCCGCCCCCGCCCGAACCCCTCGCCCGCATCCCAAACGAGCTTTGAACCCTCCAACCCGCCTTCGCCAAAACCGTTCCCCAATTCGACCTTCGTCCTTCGACCTTCGTCCCTTCCTCACCCCTTCACCGCCCCCGCCAGCATCGTCTCGTAAATCCGCTCCTTGAAAATCCAATACACCGTCAGCATCGGGATCATCACAATCACCAAACCCGCAAAAAGCGTCCCCCAATCGCTTTCATATTGCCGCGACTGCACCATGTCCGCGATCCCCAGCGGCAGCGTCCGCTTTTCGGGCGATGAAAGCAGCACCATCGCCAACCCGTACTCGTTCCACAGCCCGATCGCGTTGAAAATCGCCACCACCACAATCCCCGGCCGGGCCAGCGGCAGCATCACGTGCCAAAACGTCCCCGTGTGCCCGCAGCCGTCGATCATCGCCGCCTCGCCCAGCTCCTCGGGCAGGCTCTGGAAAAATCCGGTGAGCACGAACACCGTGAACGAAAGCGAATACGCCACGTACACCAAAATCAGCCCCTCGCGCGTATCGAGCAGCTTCAGATTCTGCAGCAGCAGGAAAATCGGGACGATCACCAAAAAGTGGGGGAACATCATCCCGCCCAAAAACCCGCCGAAGATCGTCTTCGACCCCCGAAACGGATACCGCGCGAGCACATAGGCCGCCATCGACCCCGTCGGCAGCAGCAGCGCCAACGTCGCCACCGTCACGATCAAACTGTTGAAAAAGTAGCCGCCGATGCCTTCCTCGCTCCACGCGGCCACGAAGTTCTGCCCCTTGAAGCCTTCCGGCCACCCCCATGGATCGGCGAAGATCTGCTGGCTCGATTTCACCGAGCACATCAAAACCCAGAGCAGCGGCACCACCACGATCAACGCGAAGGCCAGCATCCCGAGCGCCGCAAGGAGACGTTTCAACGCCGCGCCTCCATCGGGTTCTTGCGGAACAGAAACATCAGCACGCCCGCCAGCGCCATCGCCACCACGAAGTTCGCCGCCGCAAGCGTCGTCGCATAGCCAAACTCGCTATCCTTGAACCCCTTCTGATAGAGGTACGTCAGCATCACCTCCGTCGCCCGGTCCGGCCCTCCGTCCGGCGTCATCAGATAAGCCAAAGCGAAGACGTTCATCACGTTGATGACCACGTAAATGGCGGCCGTGCGCTTCACCGACCAAAGCATCGGCCACGTCACCTTCCAAAACCGGTGAAGCCCGTGCGAGCCGTCCAGCTCCGCCGCCTCCACCACCTCCTCCGGAATCCCGCGCAACCCAGTGGAAAACAGCAGAATATAGAAGCCGAGCGCATACCAAAGAAACGCCGCCGTCACCGCCGGAAGCGCCGTGTCCGAGTTGCTCAGGATCGTTTTCGTCCAATCCCCCGCGCCTAGGCTTTCCAAACTCGGCGGAATCAGTCCGAGCCGCGGATGATAGAGGAACTTCCAGATGATCGCCACCGCAACCAGCGAAATCACCTGAGGAAACAACACGATGCTGCGCAGCATCCCGGCGATCCGTCCACCCCCCTGCATCGCGTGGGCCACCATCATCCCAATCAGGAAGATGCCGAGCATCCCGACGCCCAACATCCACAAGTTGTTCTTTAGCGCCTTGCCGAAAATCGGGTCATCCAAGAGCTTTTGAACATTCTCAAGGCCGACGTACGTAGTCCGGTTCGAAAGCCCGCTCCAGTTGTAGAGCATGATCCGGAACGAGTCGATGAGCGGCCAAACGACCAACAACCCATAGAGCAAAATCGCCGGCGCCAAAAATCCGACGATAAATGGAGTGCGGCCCCGCTGATTCTTGCCCATCGATGCTCCGAGCGACCGTCAGCGCGAATTTACCGAATCACGTACCACGTCCACCCGCGCGCAGGCAGCCGCACCTTCACTCGAGTGCGGAATTCCCGGTCGACCGTCCGCGAAACCCGTCTCACGTCGCGCTCGGCCAACGAGAACCGCCCCTCGATCCCCGCGTAGTAAAGCGGCAGCACGACCTCCTGCTCCAACGGCGCATCGGCGGGATTCCACACCACCGCCATCGCCTTGATCGGCAGCGTCGGGTTCACGTGGAGAATCGCGTCCAGATTCCTTCCATCCGCTCGCCGAACGTGCACCACGTCCGATTCCAGAATGTCACGGTACGTCTTGAACCAAGCCACGTGGCGCTGCACCATCGCCTTCACCCCGGGGCTGTCGTAAAGCCGCGGCCCCCGATAGCAAGCCTGCGCCCCGAAGGCCAAGTTGTTCACCAAGTGAAGCTCGTAATCCTCGAGATGATCCTTGAGCGGTTCGATCGTCGCCGCCGGACCGCCCCCGTGATACTCCACGAGCGGCGTCATCATCCAGCCCATGGTGGGCGGCTTTTCCCACGTCCCATCGAAGAGGTTCTGCCTCGCATGGATGTGCTGCTGAGCCCGCGGCAGCGACCAGTTCGTCTCCCGATAGCCCATTCCCGTCTTGTTCGAACCCGCCAAATGAAAGTTGTCGGGCACGTTCAGATAGATCCCCTTCGCCCGGCAGGCCCGGTAGAAAGCGCTGATCTTCTGGTACTGATTCCACTGGGAGTCCTCGAGCCCCCGATGCCCGGGATGGCGCGTCGACGCGCAAACATCGCCCGGATAGCTGCCGTCGTGCTCAAGCAGGTCGAAACCCGTCCCCTCGATAAAGGCCTGAAGGTCGCGGAAGTACGTCTGGCCCCATGGGCTCTCCAAGCACGGCGAATTTCCAAAAACCGCCCCACCCGTCTTGCCGGTCTTGGGGTCGATCACGTCGTTCGCATCGTCGATCCGACGGCTGGCCAGCAGCGAATATCCCCCAAACTGCAGCCCTTTGGCGTGGGCTTGGTCCGCCATCGCTTTGAACTTGGCGATGTTGGCCGGCGATGCATCCTCCATGTTCAGTCCGCTGCCAAAACTCAAGATAATCATTTCAAACCCGCACTCGGCCGCCTGCTCGATCGCCGTCTTCACCACCGACG
>CAYONY010000225.1:0-5626 GCA_964405415.1 uncultured Fimbriimonadaceae bacterium
CCGTGGCCCACCACGGCCGACTCCCGCTCTTCGTCGTCGACCCGATGGCGCGTATCGGCTTTGAGCTGCATGAAACGCTGAGCCAGATTCCCGAGATCCGCATTGCGACGCCGATGGCGCGGGGCGCCCACGAAAGCGAAGCGTGCTTCGATCGCACGACGGTGGATGAGTTTGTGGTGGGCGAGGCCCTGGCGAGCCCGCTCGCCTCGTTGGGCCGCATTGGACTGCCGGATCGAATGGCGGTGCAGCGGCTGTTTCGCGATTACGGCGCCGCGCGCGTGATCAAAGCGGCTTGTGAACTCGGCGGGCTCGAGCTTGGCCCCCTTCGCAATCCGATGCGGGGTCTGCCGGCCGCGGCCAGCGAATTGCTCAAGGCAGCCCTTCAAGAAGCCGCTTAAGGCCCAAGCGCCAGGATCTTGTCGACGACCGCCTCGACCGTTTCGCCCTCGTTGGCGACAAGGCGCCAATCGGGCCGCTCGGCCTGGCTTTCCGGCAAGCGAACGGCCAGGTCGTGGATCACTTTCTCGAGAATCTCCGGTTCAAAGTCCTTCGTCGTTCGCTCTCGGTTGCGCCGGAGGTTGAGGTCGAGCGCGCACGTGAGCACGACTTTCACGAGTGGGCGCCCCTCGAGCCGAGGCGTCAGCACCTCGTCCCAATCTTCCAACCGCCGACAGTGGTCGATCGCCACCGCGAACCCGGCGTCCTGATAGCGGATCGCCAAATCGACGGCCGCCTGCTCGGCAAGCCGAAATTGGCGCACCGTTTCGTCGGTCCAATCCATCGGATGGGCGATTCCCGAAACCACCCACTCGCGAAGGACATCGACCTCGATGTGGAGGCCGTGTTCGAAGCGCCGCATGAGGGCGCGGCTGAGCGTGGATTTGCCCACGGCCGGCGGTCCATCAAGGATGAAAATCGGATGCACGGGGGTGGAGTATGGCGCGCCTTGCCGATCGATTCCGTCACAACGTTGCAGGAAGCCTCGCGCCAAGGTGGAATCCCCTGGCATCTGAATTCGCGAAGCCGTTCGGCCGCTCTGCCGGAGCGCCGCAAGGCGGACCAAATTCCGATGAGGGGATACGATGCTTGCTTCTTTGGTGCTTGGCTTTGTGGTTGTCGCTCAGGTTCCCGTGCGCCCTCCGGCGGGAGGGCTCCGCCCGTTTCCCAATTCGCCTCCGGAAGCGTTCGTCCATCGGGTGGTGACGGCCCAGAACGCCGGATTTGCCTCGCCGTTGACGCACGCCAGCCTTGACGGACAGCCCAACGCGATCGCGATCGTGAACGTCAACCGCACCCCCAGCGGGACGCCGGGTCCCGTGCCCACGTCGCCGGTTGGCGTCACGTACACCTCGGGCAAGTGGCACGCGTTTCAACGCAATCGCCAGCCTCTGCCGGAAGGGACCACGCTCAACGTTTTGGTTGTCTCCGGCACTGTGGGCGGCTTTGTCCATCGCAGCGCCGCCGCCAACGTCAGCGGGCCGGGCACCCTCTTGGACCATCCGGCCCTGAATGGAAAGCCGGACGCAGTGGTTCTGGTCTGCCCCAGCGACCCGGCCGGAGCGATCTTTAGCGCCACTACGGCGGCCCCCGGAGCCGCGCCTCCCGGCGGAGTCGGGCTCCCGCGCCCGATCGGCGGGCAGCCGCGAACCGTCCTCGGCGCCGGACAATTTACCGCCGCCGAATCCCCGCTTGGCGTCAAATACGAAAACGGCAAATGGCAGATCGTTAACCTAAACGGCGCGATCATGCCCGCCGGCCAAGCCTTCAATGTCGCCATTGTTTCGGGGCAAGCGCTGGTCGCCACCGGGCCCGCCTTTCAAGGGGGCGTGGTCCAGAGCGGCGTCGCGGGGTCGGATTCGGCGCAAAGTCTGCTTTTCGTCACCGCTACGAAATCGCCGAAGGGCCAGCCGGCCGAGATTCCATCGTTGAACGTCGGCGCCGCCTTTGCGGGCGGCAAATGGGGGGCGGCGTCGATGAGCGCCCAAGCGATTCCGGAGGGCGCCGGAGTCAACACCTTTTTGGTTGCGCGGACGCCGCTCCCCACGCCGGGAAGAACCGTCCGAACCAACGTGACGCCGATTGCCCCGCGCGGTGGGGTCAATACGATTCGACCCGGCCTGATCCCTCCGGCTCCGGGCTATATCACGCCGCCCGGGCTCGAAATCAAAGGCGGCTTGGCCGGGTGGACCAAGACCGGGACCGCCTTTGCCAGCCAGCCCACGTTTGGCGACAACGTCATGGCCCAACGGGTCTTTTTCAGTCCCCTGGGCGGCGACTATTGGCATATTCCCTATCCCATCGGAAACCAGGGCAAGCCCTGGATCGGCACGTATGAGAATCGCCCCACCGAGGCGGTTACGCTTGGCACCATCCAGGGCGACGCGCCGACCGGCTCGATCACGTCCCCCGAATTCACGATCTCCAAACCCTGGGCGAGCTTCCTCGTGGCGGGAGGCAAAGAGCCGAGCCAGTTGAAAGTGGAGCTGGTGGTCGACGGCAGGGCCAATTACCTCGCCACCGGCCACAATTCGGAGATCCTGCGCCGGGCGGTCTTCAACTTTACGCCTTACCTCGGCAAAACCGGCCGTCTGGTCATCACTGACGCCGCCACCGGCAATTGGGGACACATCAATTTCGCCGACTTCCGGCTCCACGACGAAGACCCGCGCCCTGGGCTCATCATCGGGTTCGTCGGCGGGGGCTTCTCCGACTACGTTGATCCTGAGGCGCCCGTCTTTGGCCTTGCCGATACCCACGCCCACCCGGCGGCAAACCTGGGCTTCGGCAACAACCTCTATTTCGGTTCGCCGATTGGGCCGATGCCGACCGTGCTGCGCACGTGCTTCGCCAACCACGGCAAGGATGCGAACGACCTGCACCAGAGTCCGGGCAGCATCCTTTCGGTGATCTTCAAATGGGCGGACGTGGTCATTTCCACCCTGGGCTCGGTCTTTACGACGGGCAGCCTCGATCCGCTCAAGTCAATCCTCTACGATGCGGTGGGGAGTCCGCTGCACTCCGGGGTCGGCTTTCCGGCGCTGCAGAGCTATCAATACAACAACGCGCTGCACCAGCACATGCATGTGGATTGGATCAAGCGGGCCTATGAGGGCGGCATGCGGCTGGTGGTCGCTGAGGCCGTTCACAACAGCCTCTTGGCCCAAGCCGATCCCAAGTCGCAGATCCCGCTTCTCAACGACAAAGAAGCGGGCGACGCGCAGATCGCGCTGATCAAAACCATGGCCGCTCAGAACAGCGCCTGGATGGAGATCGCCCTGACCCCCGCCGACGCGCGCCGCATCATCCGCAACAACAAGCTCTGCATCGTGCTGGGCCTTGAGGTCGACGCGATCGGCAATTTCCGAAAAGAATCGGATTGTACGGACGCGACGCTGGATGCCGAATTGAAGCGGCTCTATGCCTTGGGCGTGCGCCATATTCTGCCCATCCACCTGGCCAATAGCCCCTTCGGCGGCAGCGGCGTCTACGGCGACCTGTTCAATATCAACAACCTGTTTCAGCAAGGCGGGTTTTATCGGGTTCGCGATGCGTCCGCCGAAGGCATTGGGTTTGTGTTCAATCTCGACGTGCTGAATACGGTGAGCACGATCACCGGGGCGCTCAACATGAACAGTTCGTTCCTGACCTTCCGCAATGCGCCGGGCTGGACGATCGGGTTCGTGCGCAACGCCTACTTGGCGGTTCGAAACGAATACATGACCTTCAAGGCCCACGCCAACGCCCAAGGCCTCACGAATCGCGGGCTTCACGGCATCGATACGATCATGAATCTGGGCATGATCCTTGACATCGACCACTTCTCGCTCCTGGCGACGAACGACGTCATGCCCAAAGTTGAAGCCAAGCAGGCCAACGGCCTGACGGGTTATCCGGTCATCGCTGGGCACACTTCGTTCCGGGACACCGCGTTTTTGAGAAGCGAGAGTCTGAGCCCGCACGACCATGCGGCGGAGACGGATCGGCTTGGCTCGAACGTCGACCGGATCTATCGTTTGGGGGGCATGGTCTCGCCGATCACCAATCCGCGCAACGTCAAGCGTCCGGCGAATTCGCCGGTCGCCAACGATTGCCCCGGCACCTCGAAATCGCTGGCCCAGCAGATTCACTACGCGGTGAGCCGGGCGGCGGGCAACGGGGTCGGCATCGGCACCGACATGGCGATGCTGGGCGGGTTCGGTCCCCGGTTCGGAACCGATCCGGCCCCGAGCGCCGCGGTGGCGGAATCGTTCCACGATGTCAACGGCCGTTCGCAGGACACGACCGCCCAGCAGCGCGCCGGCATGCTGGCGGCGCGACGGGGCTTCGCCTTTGCCCAAACGAATGGCGTTCGCTACGACACCCCGATTCAGGACTATCGGCGCTACCGCTTCTTCTGGTCGACCGCCACGTCGGAGTTCGCGGTTTACACCGAGGAGCAACGCGACTTTTGGGAGGCGCTGGCGATCTGGGCCTCCGACACGCCGACCGACGTGGCGGACCAGCCGGACCTGCTCCATAACCGGTCGCTCATCACGATGGAGATCGTCAAAAACTTCGCTTTGGGGCTAAGGTCTCTCGATCCCGCGTTCATCAACCAAAACAGCGGCGACCCGCTTCGGCTCTACTTCGTCCAGCGCCGGGCCGCCTTCATCCTGAAGAACCCCGGCCAGCGCAATCGCGGCCCGGGCACGGTGAACAACTCGGAGATCCCGGAAGTGATCGCGATGGCCAACCGGCTTGCCCTGGTTTGGCAGCAGTGGAACCGGATGACGGGCTCCAATGCGCCTTTGAAGCGATTGGTTCATTCGGGAACGCTCAATGGCAAACCCTATACGCGCGACTTCGACATCAACGTGGACGGCCTTTGCCATTACGGGATGATTCCGGATGCGATGCAGGACCTGAAGAATGTGGGGCTTCAGCCGTACCACTTCCGGGCGATGTTCAACTCGGCGGAGAGCTACATCCGGATGTGGGAGAAGGCCCACCGGATGAAGACGCAATAGCCGATGCGGACCAGGAAGGACCAAGGGGGGCACAAGCTACGATGCATAAACCAGTCCGTCCGGTCATCCCATCGCAACATCCCGTCTCCCTTATCGCCTGTCGACACACTTGTTTCACAATCTTCATTCTCACTCAGCCAACATTCGTTCGCCGAACGAATGATTATGGGCTTTCGGGCATCTGGGTTGGGCTGGCGCAGTTGATTCACGACGCTTCAGTTTTCCCGCTGTGCTCGCTGAAGAACTTCGAGATGGAAAGCGGCAATTGTCAACCGAGAATCGTGCTTCCACCAAAGTGCGCGGTAACTGAGTCGGAGTTTCGCGTTACGATGAACTTCGACTAACTCCGCATGAACCCTGAAGCCACTCTTGGTCACTGCGATTGCAGTCCGTCTCGACCTCCAACGTTCGTCCGATCATGCGTTGTGCGACCCGTCTGATCGCGGACAGCTTGCATTACCGATTCCAGAACGTTGCAATATACCAAGCATAATTCCGGCTCCGCTAGCATTGTCGAACTTCGCGTTACCAATTATCTCATTATACCGAGCTTGGTCGTGTTCAAACATTGCACAGAGCGCTTCAATGCAAAGGTGTTCTTGCTCATTCATTTCTGTTGA
>CAYONY010000226.1:0-5605 GCA_964405415.1 uncultured Fimbriimonadaceae bacterium
TGGTGAGCGTCGTATCCGGCGCTGCCGCGGCAGCGCCGCCTCCGGGCGGCACGCCGCCCGGCCCGCCCGCGCCCGGGCCTCCGCCGGGGCCCCGCCGGCCGCCGCCACCTAGATCATCGCCGCCCGGACCCCCGACCCGGCCGGCGCCGGGACCGCCGAATGTCATATTCATGTCCGCCTGGCGGTACATGATCCGAATAAGGTTGTTCTTGTTGGCGTAGGACGGGGCCAAATCGACCGGATTCGCAAGGGTGAGAATCCCGCCCTGGAAGAAATTTCGCGTGGAGATCCGAACGGAATAGGTGCCTTCGTAGGCCAATTCGTCCGTTTCCGAAATCGATCCGCTGCCCCAACCGCGCACCGTTATGCCCTGATCCTTGATGCTTCGCACCGGCAGATAGAGCGCGGCCCCTTGCCCGAACGCCTGGGAGGCGACCACGCCTCCGATTCCGATGACCACCCATTTTCGCATGATTCGAAACTCCTTCGTTAGAGCCGACACCCGTCAGCCTTTCCGAACGCGACGAATGCCGACGGCTCGTCCGGTATCCCTTTCGACGTCCAGAACCACCCCTGAGATTACACCAGTTTGCGCGGCAACCTCGAACCGCATGGGAAGTCCGGTTCGAAATCGCTCGAGGATGATGCGTTTGTCCATGCCCAAAACGGAGTCGATCGGGCCGGTCATGCCCACATCGGTGATCGCGGCGGTACCGCCCTCGAGGACTCTTTCGTCAGCGGTCGCGACATGCGTGTGGGTCCCCACCACGGCCGAAACCCGGCCTTCCACGTGAAAGGCCATCGCGATCTTCTCGCTGGTCGCTTCGGCGTGAAAATCCAGCAGGACATGGGGCGTTTCGAGCTGAGGGAGAATGTCGTCGATCGCGCGAAACGGATCGTCGTAGCCATCGAGGAACACCCGGCCGCAAAGGTTCACGATGCCGAGGTTGACGCCGGATTTCTCGACGGTGAGGAAACCTCGCCCTGGCACCCGGGGCGACATATTGGCGGGGCGGACGATCGGGCGGCCGGAATTGAGGTAGTCGTAGACTTCGCGCTTGTTGAACGCGTGATTGCCCAGGGTGATCGCATCGACCCCCCAACCGAACAGGTCGTTGGCGATCTCGGCCGTGATGCCCACCCCGGCGGCCGCGTTCTCGCCGTTCACCACCACGAAGAGCGGATCATGCTCATCCCGAAGGGCGGGTAAGCCGTTCTTGATCGCATCGCGGCCGGGCCGGCCGACGATGTCACCGAGAAACAGAATTCGATAGACCTCTCCGGCCATGGTTCGAGCCGAGACGTTACCTTAGTCGGAGTCCTCGCCAAATCGCCGGCCGAGGGCGGCTTCAATGAGATCGGGGTCGAAGCCGCGGGAATGGAGGAAGCGAGCGGCTTTGATCCGATCGTCGGGGAGCCAGGTCCGCGAACGGAGGACATTTTCGAGCGCATTCGCCTCGTCCCCATCGTCGATCGCCTCGACGGCGAGCTCAGCCAGTGCCTCGGGGGCGCCTCGAAAAACCAACTCGTCGCGCAAACGGGCGCGGCCGACCGCCCGTCGACCCGACCGCGTTGCGACAAAGGCTTCGATTGCGCGGACATCGTCAAGGAGACGGTTCTCTTCAAGAAAGGCGACGGCGCCCGCGACCGCCTCCGATGAAAACCCGCGCCAATCCAAGATCGCTTGAAGTTCGCCGGAGAATCGTTCGCGTCGCGCTAAACGCTTGAGCGCTTCGGCCAGCGCGCGACGCGCATCCGGATTCTCCGGCAGCTTCATGCCTATTCGTCTTCGGGCGCTTCGTCAGTCAACGCGCCGACCGCCGCTTTAATTGGCGTGGCTGTCTTGAATGAGGCGCGAACTTCCTCAAGGAGCTTGTCAAACACGGCCGGGTTTTCTTCGAGGTAGGCCCTCGCGTTGTCGCGGCCCTGGCCCAAGCGAATCTCGCCGTAATTGAAGTAGGTTCCCGATTTGCCGACGATGCCGCGCGTGACGGCGCTGTCGAGAAGATCCCCGGCCCGGCTGATCCCTTTGCCAAAAAGGATGTCGAATTCGACGTTTTTGAAGGGAGGCGCCACTTTGTTCTTGACGACCTTCACTTTGGTGCGAGCGCCGATCTGCTCGGTGCCAATCTTGATCGCATCGCCGCGGCGAACTTCGAGACGGACGCTGGCCCAGAACTTCAAGGCGCGGCCGCCCGGCGTCGTCTCCGGGTTGCCGTACATCACGCCGATTTTCTCGCGAAGCTGGTTGATGAAAATCGCCGCCGTTTTCGACTTGTTGATCCCGCCGCCCAGTTTGCGCAAGGCTTGCGACATCATCCGCGCTTGGATCCCCACATGAGCGTCGCCCATTTCGCCTTCAAGCTCGGCTTTGGGCACGAGCGCGGCGACCGAGTCGAGGACGACCACATCGACCGCGCCGGAACGAATGATCGCATCCATGATTTCGAGCGCTTCGTCGCCGGTGGTGGGCTGGGCAAGATACAGCCGGTCCACATCGACCCCGAGCGCCTTGGCATACTCGGTGTCCAGGGCGTGCTCGGCATCGACGTAAAGGGCCAGGCCACCGCTCTTTTGCGCTTCTGCCACCACGTGGAGGGCGAGCGTCGTCTTTCCGCTCGACTCGGTCCCATAAATCTCGGTGATGCGGCCCCGAGGGATCCCTCCGATCCCCAGCGCGGTGTCCAAGCTGAGCGAACCGGTCGACACCGCTTCGATCCTCTCGGTATCCCCAGAGCCCAAACGCATGATCGCGCCCTTGCCGAATTGGCGCTCGATTTGGCCCAGAGCGCTCTCCAGGGCGCGGGCGCGTTCGTTGGCCGGCTGGTTCGAAATCGACATCTCTTGGTTGCTCCTCATGAGTACGGCGGTCTTGGACATTCTACATCACCCTCCAAATTGCGGCAGTCGTCGTGCGTCGATGGAAAGTATACGCACATCTACTAAATTTGCCAAGAGTTTTTGGAAAAAGAGTTGACAAAGTGGGTCATTGACCCCGACGCAGGGCCCGTACACGCCGGTCCTCGAAGGAATACCGGCCTCGAGGGGCGAACATCGAAATGTGAGGCAACCTCGGCGTACGGCCATTCCCTCGGCTCTCGCGCTCGCCTTGGCGGGCATGAGCGGGCACGCGGCGGCCGAGGAACCGATCACGCTTCGGATGATGGCGGGAACCGCCTATGCCATCCCGGCCAAGGAGGCGACCGATCCGCGATCCATCGCCCGGCGGGCCGTCTTCGACGAGTTCCACCGTCTGCATCCCAACATCCGGGTGGTGAATGCCGGAGGGCTGGAGAGCACCGGGCAGCGCGCCGAGAGCATGTTCCTCATGTCGATGGCGGGCGACACCGCGCCGGACGTGTTCTACGTGAACTTCCGGCAGTATTACAACTACATCGACCAAGGCTTCTGCCGGCCCCTCGATGACCTGATCGCCGAAGATCCCAAGCCGCTCGAACGCGTCCATCCGCGCATCCTCGAGGTGCTCAAGACCTACGACGGCAAGGTCTACGCGATGCCGTGGTTCCAAGTGGCCCAAGGGCTCTACTTCCGCAAGGACTACTTCTTGGATGCGGGGCTGGACCCGAGCCAGCCGCCCCGAACCTGGGATGAGTTTTACGACTATGCCAAGAAGCTCACCGAAGCCGCCCCCGGGCGCATGGGTTTCGCCTTCTCGATGGGCCCCAGCTACCACTGGAGCAACTTCCTCTGGCAAGCCGGCGGCGAAATGGTGGCCCCTGCCGAGCGCGGATTCTGGAAGTCGGCGGTGGCCAGCGAGGGGGGCGTCAAGGCGGTTCAATTCTTCCGAAAGCTCGTCACCGAAAAGTGGAAGGGCAAAGACGGCAAGACCTACGGCCCGGCGGCGGCGGTCCTGCCCGAATGGGCGGTGGATGTCTCGGCCGGCAAAGTGGCGATGTGGTTCAGCTACACGAACGACGTGCTGTTGAACATGTCCGACCTGAATCCGGCGCTTTTGGGGGTGGCGGCCATGCCGGCGGGCCCCGCCGGGCAAGCCAACGAAATCAATGCCGGGATGTGGGCGATCAACGCCAGCGTGAAGGATCCGGCAAAGGTTCGGGCCTGCTGGGAGTTCATCAAGTTCTTTGGGGGCGAAGACGCGGCGCGAGTGAACACCCGGCACTTCGTGGAGATGGGCCTTGGGAACCTGGTGAACCCGGTCTGGCTGCGAAAGTTCGGCTATGCGGACCTCGCCGCCCAGGTCGACCCCGCCTACATCAAGGCCAACGAAGAGCTCTTCGCCAACGGCCACCCCGAACCCTACGGGCGCAACTGCCAACAGGTCTACGTGGTGATGGACAACGCGCTCGACCGGGCCAAGCTCTACCCCAAAGAGGATGCGATGACGATCCTTCGGGACATTTCAAAGGAAATGGACCGAAAGCTCTTGGGCTATACGCCCCCGGACGAGCTCGAACGCCAACGGGCGGTCGCGCGGGTCGTGTTCGCGATCGTGGGCCTTCTGGCAATCGCGATTCCGATCTGGGCCTTCGTTCGGGCTCGGCGGAACCGGACGCCCTTCGACGAGCGGCTTCCGGCGGGACTCCCGCGGTCGAAGATCTACACGTTCATGACGATCTGCCTGATTCCGGCGGCAGGGACGATCCTCGTTTGGGCCTACTATCCCTTGCTCAAGGGCCTCCAAATCGCGTTCCAGGACTATCGGATCGGACAGGACCCCCAATGGGTCGGCCCCGACAATTTCATCGCCGTCTTCACCCAGCCGATCTTTTGGCGGTCGCTCATCAATAGCTTCGTCTACGTCGGGCTGACGATCCTGATCGGGTTCCTGATCCCGATCTTCTTGGCCCTGGCGCTGAACGAGATCCCCCGCGCGAAAGTGTTTTTCCGGACCGTCTTCTATCTTCCAGCGATGACGAGCGGGATCGTCATCGCGTTTCTCTGGCGGCAGTTTTACGATAAGGCGGAAACGGGGCTGTTGAACTCGCTCTTGGCCCCCTTCATCGATTTTTCAAACAACCTCTTCCACACCGCGATCCCCAAAGCGAACGACTGGCTCGGCAATCCGACCCTGGCGATGTTCGCGGTGGTGCTTCCGGGGATCTGGGCCGGCGCCGGCCCGGGCTCGATTCTCTATCTGGCCGCGCTCAAGAACATCCCCGATGAGCGCTATGAAGCGGCTGACCTCGATGGGGCGAATTGGATGCAGAAAGTGCGGTGGATTACCCTGCCCGGGCTGAAGCCGCTCATGCTCATCAACCTGCTCGGCGTGTTCATCGCCGGGTTCAAAGCGATGGAGAACATCTTCGTCCTCACCGGCGGCGGGCCGCTCTATGCGACCCACACGATCGGGCTGGAGGTCTGGACCAACGCGTTCATGTTCCTCAAATTCGGCTATGCGACGGCGGCGGCGTGGGTGATGGGGGCGATCTTGATTGGCTTCACGGTGATCCAGATCCGGAATCTGACCCGGATGCGGTTCAGCACAGCGAAGTTGTAGCTAGCCTCGCTCGTTCCCAGGAAAATCGCGGTACAGCGCGAACTTCAGGTTCCTCACCCGCGAGTAGACCTCATGATGCAGGCGCTCGACCTCGCCCAACCGTTTGGCCACTCCGTCGAAGGCATC
>CAYONY010000227.1:0-5574 GCA_964405415.1 uncultured Fimbriimonadaceae bacterium
TACGGGCACGGGCGCAGAAATTGCCGTGCCGCGCGGGACTGATCTCCTGCTCCTCGGCAACGTAGCCGTCCACCATCCCCGTGATCGGGATCGTATCCGCTTGAATCCCCAAATCGTCGATCACCAGCTGCGCATGGCTCAGGCTTTCCGGCGAGGAAATTTTGTAAGGCATCCGGATCGCCCAAACGTTCTCCGGGCCAAACGCGCGGGCGCATAAATAAGCCGTCACCGCCGAATCGACGCCACCGGAAAGCCCCACCACCGCTTTCGTTATCTTTCGCCGGCGGATGCACTCGTCGCGAAGAAACTTCACCAGCCAATCGGCGACGAGCGGCGCATCGATCCGGACGAGAGCCTCGGAAGCCGGATCGAAGGCGGGCGCGCGGAAGACGGGGACTTGCATAGGGACTAAGTGAGGCGTGAGGAGTGAGGCGTGAGGCGTGAGGCGTGAGGATTGAGGAGTGGGGAGTGAGGCGTGAGGAGATTGGGCTTTTGTCTAACTCACGTTCTCCTTACTCCATACTCCTCACTCCTCACTTTCCTAGTGCCCCCGCGCCATCCGGTCGACCCCCATATCCCCCGGCGGGCTTAAGATGTCCACGATAAACGAATCTTCCAGAACATCCACCCCGTGGGGAAAGTTCGCGGGCAACACCAGCACATGGCCGCCCTCCACCACCATCTGCTTGCGGTCGGGCGTCCCCTCCTCGCCCAGCGTCCAAAGCACTTTCCCGCTCACCACGTACGAAACCTGTTCGTTTTCATGGTGGTGAACCGGAACGTGGCACCCCTTCTCAAGCCGGACGTGGGCCATCAGCATCTTGTCGCCAAAGACCCGCTTGCGAAACAGCATCGGAACCGGATTGTCTTCGGCCATCGAGTCGAGCGCATAAAGGGATTCCGCCATGACGCGATGCTACCTCCCACGCCGAGGCGTTACGAGGGCACAGTTGCCGGCTTGGGTTGGGCGGCTCGCGCCAAGATCGGCCCCGCGATCGCCAAAATGAGCACGTAGGCCGCCGCCAGTGGGCCCAAACTCGGCTCGAGGATCGTGCCCAAACCCGCAATGACGATCGAGAATTCGCCGCGCGCCACCAACGTCGCCCCCAATCGAAAGGAATCGCGCTTCTTGAGTCCCGATCGGTGGCCGATCCAGAGTCCGGCGAGAACCTTGGTGGCCGCCGTCGTCGCCGCCAAGGCAAAGGCCACCGGGAGCGACGGCACGATTCCGCCCGGATCGATCTGCAATCCGAAAAAGAGAAAGAACGTGGCAGCGAAGAGATCGCGCAGAGGCGACATGATCCGGTCCGCCTTTTCCGCCAGCGGCCCCGAGATCGCGACGCCCACCAGAAACGCCCCGATCGCCGCCGAGACTTGGAGTTTTTGGGCCACGCCAGCCACCAAAAGAATAAGGCCGAGCGTCGTCAGAAGCACGATCTCATCCGACTGATGCCCCACGAACGCGCTGATCCGCCGGCCGTATCGAACCGCCAACATCAGCACCATGACGACGGTTGCCAAAGCGACCAGAACCGAAATCAGCCCCTGGGTAAAGCTCTCTCCGGCCAGGAGGACGCCGACGACCGGCAGGTACAGCGCCATCGCCAAGTCCTCCAGGACCAAAATCGAGATGACGCTTGGCGTCTCCGGGTTGTCTTCCCGCTTCAGCTCGTGGATGATCTTGGCGATCACGCCGCTCGACGAGATGTAGGTGACTCCACCCAAGAGGACCGCCGCCAGCGGATGGAGCTTCAAAAGCGCGCCGGCGAGCACTCCCGGGCAGAAATTCAGCACGAAATCGATGAGCCCATTGGTGAAGCCCGTCCGGAGGGTCTGAAGGAGCTTTTCGCCGCTGTACTCCAGCCCGAGCATGAAGAGCAGGAGCACGACGCCGACCTCGGCCCCAACCCGCACGAACTCCTCGCCAAACCGCAGCGGCACCAAACCGCCCGTCCCGAACGCCAAACCGGCGACCAAATACAGCGGGATCGCCGAAAAGCCGAAGCGGCTGGCCAGCCGGGCCAGAATCGCCAGACCAATAACCGCCACGCCCAGCTCGATAAACAGCCAGGAAATATCGGCGTGAAGCGCGGCGATGGCCTCCATCCACGGAGTTTAGCTTGTCTTACCGCTCATAATCGGAGGCACCATGAAAACCCGTTGGCCCCTCGCCCTTGCCGGATCCGCCCTGCTCGCCGCGTTGCTGTTCGCCCAAGGGGCCAACCTGGCGCTCATCATCAATGGCAAGGCGGTGCCCGGGAAAACCGTCGTCGTCAAGGGCCAAACCTACGTTCCGGTGAGCGCGCTTAAGGCGGCCGGCGCCTCCGTCGCTTTGTCGAGCGGCAAGCTCACCATCACTTTCCCCACTTCCGTCGCCGGCGCGGGGGGCGCGAACCAGGTCGCCGCATTGGAAGGCGGGCTCAACGATTGGCTCTTTAACGGCATTTGGCGGTTCCGCGCCACTTCGGTGGCCCCGCTCGAAGGCGAGCGTCCGGGCTGGAAGGTCGGCGTCGAACTGCGCAACGGCACCAAGCTCGACAATTTGGCCCTTTCGGGCAGCGGCTTCGAGAGCCTGACCCTCGTGATGGCCGATGGCAACGCCCTCAAGCCCTACAACATCGTCGACATTACGGACCGCCCCATGGGTCAGGGCGCCCAAGCCGTGCTCGAAATGACCTTCTACGATGACGAGGGCAATGGCCGCAAGCCGGAGAAGCTTCTGCTGCGCATCGCGCCGGACACGTTCACCCGGGACTACCTGAAGCGTCTCGGCGCGGCTTATTCGGTGCCCGATCCCAGCTTCCGCGTCAAGCTGGGCGGCTAGCCGCTCCGCCAACCCAAACCGCGGCAGGCTAGGCAGCCAAGGCCATCGGGCCCGACGCCGTCCGTGCGGCATGCCCAACAGGGCCGTGTTTCGGCGGGGGGCGAAGGAATCCGGTCGGCCAGGAACGGTTCGCGCCGCGCCCGTTGGACCATCACGGCGAACCGAACCAGCGGATCGTCCTCTCGGTCGACCGGGCGTCGGAACGCCTCGTGGTCCATCACCAGAATCTCGCCGTCCGGCCGAAGCATCCAGAGGTAGATCGCTGTCGCGTGCAGCGGCAGCGCCCCATGCTCGCGGGCGGCCAATTGCTCAAGCTCGGAAGTCCAATCGCCCGCGATCCGGGCGGCCAGCGCCTCGGTTTCGGCTTCCGTTGCCATCCGATCCGGCTCGGTTTCTAGCCGAGAAAGGATCGCCAAGACGCCATCTTCCATTTCCCGCGTCGGACAAGCTGCTTTGGCGACCGCCTCGACGAGGCGCAACAGCTCGGTTCGAGCCTCGCGGGCCGAAACCTTAGGCTCCATTTCGAGCGGCAATTCCGAGTCGAAATCGGGCACCGCTCGTTTTACCAGCCCGAGGCGCCGATGCAACGATTGGCCGGTTCGCACCGTACAATTCCAACAATGAGCGCACTTTCTTGGCTACGCATCGTTCGACGCGTGCCCGGTTTGGGCAGTCAGCCGGAGCTGCCAAACCTCGAAACGCTGATCGATGAAGAGGCGCTAAAGACCAAAGACGGCTTTCACATCGCCCGATGGGTGGTGCCCTTGGTCGCTACGGTGGTCGGAACCGCCGTTTTTCTCCCCCTCTCGCTCGTCGTGAGCCCCTACTTCCTTTTCGGCGCGATCGGGTTGCCCATGCTCGGCGGCCTTTTGGGTCTGATCTTCCACCTCGTGGCGCGACGAATTCCCCGCGAGCGGATTCGCCTGCGAAAGCGCTGCTACAAGCTGCTCGAGCGCCTCAATGGGCTGCGCAACCTGCTCGGGTTCACCCCCGTCCTTTCCGAATCGGTGGCGGCGGTGCTCGATGAAGCGGCCTCGCTCTACCTTCGTGTCCGTCCTTCCCAAACGCTCGATGCCGAACGATCGGAGCCGATCTGGAGTTCCGCGGTCGATCGGGCGCGAAGCGCGATGGACGACGCGATGGCCCAGATGCTGACGCTGGCCGAGCCCGAGACGGCGGCCGCTCAAGAAGCCGAATTGGCGCGGGGCTGGGCGCCGCTCCTGCTCGAAGAGATGCGAACGACTGTCCAAGCGATCGAGGAACAGCGGGCCAAAGCGCTGGTGACCGGCGTCGGCGAGGTCCAGCTCAGCGCGCTCGCCGGGCTGATGAACGCGCGCCAGGAGCTGAACCGGCTGGAAACCGCCGTGAACGAGCTGGAGCAAGAGCAAGAAACGCGGTAAAGAGCTGAACCAAGACCGACCGCCTCAGCGGTAGTTTTCAAACGTTAGCGGCACCGCGAACTCGAGCCCTTTGACGAATGTGATGACCTTCTGAAGCTCATCCTTGTCCTTGCCCGCCACCCGCACCGCATCGCCCTGGATCTGGGCCTGGACCTTAAAGCCCTTGTCCTTGAGCTGACGAATCAGCGGCTTGGCGTCGTCCTGGGCGATCCCCTGCTTGAGCTTCACTTTCTGCCGCACCGAAATGCCGCTTCCCGGCTCGATCTTGCCGTAATCAAGTTGGCGAAGGTCGATGCCACGCTTGATCATTTTGCTCTCGAAGATGTCTTTGAGCTGCCCGAGCCGGAATTCGTCGTCGCCGACCAACGTGATGTCCTCCTTTTCAAAGACGATCTCCGCCATCGTGCCTTTGAAGTCGTAGCGGTGCGCCAGCTCGCGCTGGGCTTGGTCGATCGCATTGCGGACTTCCATCATGTCGGCTTTGCTGACGATGTCGAAGGAGAACTCTTTGGCGGCCATCGGGAGTCATTTTGGCCGATTGGGCACGCTCGCCGGCGTTCGCCCAACCGGATCACGCCGACAGAAGCGATCACTTTCGAACGGTAACGTCGAGCGATTGACCTTGGGCCTCGTTGTAAGGAAGGACGTTTTTGGGGAGCCCCGCCTCTCCCGGGAACCCCGCCCACCAGGATTGGGATGAACGGGGCACCGCCCACATCTTGGCGGCAGGGACAACGGCAACTTCGCCGTCGCTGAAGAGCCCGATAAACACGCCGTAGTTTTCCGGCACACTTCCACGGGGCGACTTAACCAATCGCGAGCGAACGAAGTGCCAGCTGCTGACCCAAATGTCTCGCTCTCCTGATTTAGGAAACAATGGCCTAGCCTCTCCATTGTAACGCCGCGCCAGATAATGCACAGAGTATTCGGGGCCCCTTATGTATGGACGCGACGTTAGGTATTCCGGCCGTTTCGCACCGGAGTACTCTAGATCTTGTACGTCTATTCGAGGTTGCGGAGCATTTGGCCAACTCATGTCAAGAAGCTCCCGAAACGTGGCAAATCGACGATGCTCCTCGCGAAATGCCACTAACGCCTGATAGATACGCTTAAAATCTCTCACGACCTCTGCAGAATCCCCTACGATCGGCGGTGGCGCTGAGCCTGGGAGAGATACGACTGTGGTCCCTTTGCTTGGTGACGCCTGACAAGCAGAACACTTCCGATTGCCCCGCACCACAAAGTACGTACCTGACCCAAGGAGGGCCATGATAAGTAACCCGGCAAATACTCTCATGGTGAATTCTCGCCATCAACGGTTGCCCACTTCACGTTTCCTGGGCTAGGCCC